>NZ_CP059732.1:1200000-1547500 GCF_014117325.1 Spirosoma foliorum
GCGCTTTCTCCGGGTCGTGGTGGAGCGAAGGAAGTGGCTTATGCAATCCACTTTCGTGCGATACAAACAAGTTGAACACCGCAAAGAACGGTTGACCATTTTTGCGCTTTTTGTAGGTTGCCGAATCACTCGATTCATCCCAGGCATCTTTCTGATCAATCGTATTATAGTCCTTTTTAGAATTGTTGGTGGTGTAATAGCCCGCTTCCCGCAGATACTTCGGAAAGAACTTCACGAACGAGGGAACAGGATACGTACTGCGCATGTGTTCGGTGCCCAGCGAGGGTGGGTACATGCCCGTAATAAGCGTATTGCGCGAAGGTGCACAAACCGGAGCCGTCGAAAACGCATTTTTGTACAGGATGCTCTGTTTAGCAAACTGGTCGATGTTGGGCGTTGTGGCGTAGGGATTACCATAACAGCCGATTAGCGAGGTATTATTATCCTCGCTAACGATCCAGAGAATGTTAGGTCGGTCGGCAGATGCCTGTGCCTTTCCCTGAAAAAAGCCCAATAGCAACAGGCCGACGATTTGTTTTTTTATTTTCATCATGTGCTCAACGTTGAGCGTAGTATTCACTACGCTCGAGTGTTATCCGGTCTCTAACCGGAGTCTATTAATACCGGTCAGAGACCGGGTAACACTGCGACGTAGTGAATACTACGCCGAACAGTAGAGACTATTCAATATTTTCCCTCGGGCGGAATTGGTAAGGGGAGGTAATCCCGGTTCAGAATCATCCATTCCTGTAATCGGGATTTCAAGTCATGCACAATGTCCTGATGTTGTTCATCGGCAATCAGATTAGTGAATTCGTTCGGGTCTTTTTCCAGATCAAAGAGTTCAAACATCTCCCGGCGAGCCGCAAACAAGCGCTGGTCAATCTTGGGATTTAACTTCCCTTCGGCATGCCGCTGGGTTAAATCAAGCCAGAAGGGTTGCGCTGCAAAATCGACGGGCGTATAAGGTAATTGCCATAAGGCGTTGTAAATCAACTTATACTTGTTGCCAATAATCGTTCGACCTAAGTCAAAATGAACCGTGCTGGTGGGTAAACCATGACCGTGGGCACCCCGCACAGCAAAGACGTAATCGTGTGGTTCGTACGACGCTTGTTGAAAGGAGGGCACCAGACTTTTACCCGTCATAGTTTTAGGAATCTCTACCCCGGCCACCTGCAAAAAGGTTGGGGCAATGTCCTCGCCCGATATGATCGCATTGTTCACCTGACCGGGTTTGATCAGACCCGGATGCCGCGCAATGAGCGGTACGTTGATGCCGAGGTTATAGAGAGTTCCTTTGCCCCGCAAGAGCGCTCCACCGTTATCGCCAATGAACACCACCAATGTATTTTGGTCCAGTCCTCGCTTTTTGATTTCGTCCAACAATTGGCCAACGTCGCCATCCAGCCGCTGAATTTCGCCGAGATAAGCTGCGAAATCTTCCCGGACCAGCTTGGTATCGGGCCATCCTTCCGGCAGCTTAAGGGCTGCTGGGTCTGGCTCAAATTGTTTCGCTGTGAAAACCCGGTGCGGATCGCTGTAGCCAACCTGTAAGAAAAAGGGTTTGTTTTTGGGGGCCTTGTCGAGAAATTCCTTGTATTGAAGCTGTATAGTGTCAGAATTTGGTGTCGTGCGCAGGTAATCGACCCGATTTTTGAAGGTCTCCAGACCATATTTGTCATACACCACCGCCGATTCCTTCACCCCTCGATTTCCGTTCAAATGAAAGGTTCGTCCGCAAATACCGGTGTAATAACCCGCTTTTCGTAGTAACTCGGGATACGTAATGACATCAGCGGGTAACGGTGCCGAAAAGCGTGTCATCTGAATATCGAGCGTCGAGCGGCCAGTCATCAGTGCCGCCCGTGACAATACGCATTGAGGAGCCGTTGTGTAGGCACGCGTATACCGAATCCCTTCCTGCGCCAACCGATCGATGTTCGGCGTTTTGATGCTGGGGTATCCGTAGCTACTCAGAAAAGGCGCACTGTGATCGTCCGACAGAATGAAGATGATGTTCGTCGGCTGATTGGCCTTTTTCTGCGCGAATCCCAGTCCCGGCAGGAGCAGGGTTAGGAGCAAGGTTAAGGCTATATGGGTTATATTTTTAAGCATTAATGGGCTGTTTGAACTAATTATTAGGAGTATGTTTTTGTGGTGTCAGATGCTTACATCTGACATTTTAGGTTTCTCAAAACCTAACGATGACAATAGGTTTTGAGAAACCTAAGTGTCGGTTATTAGTAACCGACATCACTCAGCAATGCGGCTTTCCAGCCGCGTTACTTTTTCAGATATGATTGTTGGGGCGGTTCGAAATCGAGGGTGACTTTGTTGATTTTGCCTGTGAATGCGAATGGTACTTTATACGAATCCGAAACGGGGGTTAGGTCATCAAAACCAACGTTGACTCCTTCGTGCGAATAGATCGAGGCAATGCTGCGCTCGAAGGTTGTTTTGGCTTCCTGCGTCCCGTTGACATACAAATCGATCTGGCCAACTTTTTTCTGGGCATCAAAATGGACATCGACACGCAATTGCGCTTTTCCCGCTGGTAATGCACCCTTCGACCAGACTGCGTATTTGGTGCCGTCGCCGAGGTTATAGACAAACTGCAATTTCTTGTCCTGTATAAAGAGCGTAAGTCCGCCAGCCCGACCACCCCGTGAGAGTAATACTCCTTCGGCTCCGTTAGCCGGAATCGTTACGTCGGCTGTTAGTGTAAAAGCTTGCTTTCCGGCGAGGGGACTAGCAATATCGATCAGGGTTTGAATGCCCGGATACAACACAACCTGATTCAGATTTTTATACGCCGATGGTCCAACGGTAGGGGGGAGTGCCATCTTTCAAGGGATAGATGTTGTACTTAACCGCTTCGCTTTCAAATAACTCGCGTAACTCTTTCAGTTTTTCGGGATTGCTGGCTGCCAGATCGTGCAATTCATTGAAATCTTCATTCATGTTGAACAGCTCCCATTTGTCCTGATCGAACGGCTGCTTCTTTACGTGAAGGGTGCCCGCTTTCCAACCGTCTTTATAAATCGAACGGGTGCCCAGAATTTCGTAATACTGCTGCGTATGGCGGTCAGTCGCTTTCGCATCATTGATGCTGTAGGCCAGACTCGTTCCTTCAACAGCATCCTGTTTGTAGCCATTGATAGTTTGTGGAATCTGAGCATTGATTAGCTCAACGGTAGTTGGCAAAATATCGATGACGTGGCTGTATTGCGTGCGGAAGGCTCCTTTTTCCTTGATGCCTTTCGGATAAAAAACGATCAATGGATTTCGGGTGCCACCTTCTGAATTGGCGTCCGTTTTCCACTGCCGGAATGGTACGTTCGTAGCGGCAGCCCAGCCCAATGGGTAATTTGCCTTGGCGAACTCGGTACCGATCAGGTCAATCTCTTTCAGGTTTTTCTTTAGATGTTCTTCATCCGAGATTTCCGGATCGAAGTTGTTAACTGTACCGACAAACGTGCCTTCTTTGCTCGCCCCGTTGTCGCCAACCGACACGAAAATCAACGTATTATCGAGTTGGCCAATTTGCTTCAGATGGTTCACCACGCGGCCGATTTCGTGATCGGTGTAGCTCAGGAAACCAGCGTACACTTCCATGAAACGGGCATAGAGTTTCTTCTCCGGCTCGGAGAGGGTGTTCCAGGCTTTAATGCCGGGATTACGGGGAGGCAGTACCGTATTTTTGGGAACAACACCCAGGCGAATCTGATTGGCTAATGCCTGTTCGCGATAGGCGTCCCAACCGGCATCAAACTTACCTTTGTATTTGTCTGACCATTCTTTCGCTACCTGATGCGGGGCATGACCAGCGCCGGTTGCCAGATACAAAAAGAAAGGCTTGTCGGGTGCGGCTGATTTCTGTTCCGAAACGTACTCGATCGCTTTGTCGGCCAGCACCTGATTGAAATGTTTCCCGTTCTGCTGGTCTTTTATCCGACGCGTATCTTCCCAAAACTCGGTGTGCCACTGGTCGGTGCTACCGCGAGATGGGAATCCGAAAAAGTGATCAAAGCCACGACCCGTTGGCCAGCGATTGAATGGTCCGGCTGGTGTCAGATCGGCCAATGGAGTGATATGCCATTTCCCCAGGGCAAACGTATTGTAGCCGTTCTCCTTCAAAATCTCAGCAATCGTCGCTTTTTCAAACGGAATCTGCGCATCATAGCCTGGTGTCCCGACAGCATTTTCCGGGAAAAGACCCATGTGTGCCGAATGGTGATTTCGACCCGTTAGCAAAGCCGCCCGAGTTGGGGCACAAATTGACGTTGTGTGAAAATTGGTGTAGCGAAGGCCGTTATAGGCAAGGCTGTCTAGTGTTGGCGTCTGGATTAAACCGCCAAATGAGCTAATTGCCCCGAAACCAATATCGTCCAGTAAAATCCAGACGACGTTTGGAGCACCCTGTGGCGCTTTCTTCCGCTCGGGCCACCACTGCTGAGTTTCGGCTACGGTTTTGCCGATGGTAGCCTTGCTGGGTTGGACGGGCGTATACTGGGCCCTGGTACT
Organism: Spirosoma foliorum; assembly: GCF_014117325.1. NCBI lineage: Bacteria > Pseudomonadati > Bacteroidota > Cytophagia > Cytophagales > Cytophagaceae > Spirosoma > Spirosoma foliorum. Next base: position 1,204,528 of record NZ_CP059732.1, read on the forward strand.
CGCTGTTGTCGCGAGCAAAGCCAAGGCTGCAATTGAGAATTTAGTGAATAAAAGAGGAGTATTTTTCATGAGCACTTAGGGTTGTTTCCCCCAGTTAGGTTTAGTAATGTCGAGCGCATCGTGATAGATCTTCATTTCGCTGATTAACAGCGCTTCCAGTTGCTGTTTCTTTTGCCCAAAGGCCGAATTGTCGGCTAAGTTCTTTGTCTCGTAAGGGTCGTTATTAAGATTAAACAACTGGATGGTTTGCTGCTGATTGACGTTGTATTTGATCAGCTTCCAGTTATCGGCGGTGCGAACAGCCCGTTGCAAATCACGATAGGCGTAATAGACCTGCTGGCGGCCTGATTTCTTAGGGTTTTTGATAAACGGTAACAGGCTTTGGCTTTCAACCGTGGGCGGATTCGGGAAGCCAAGCACACTCGTCACCGTTGGGAAAATATCGGCCAGATACGTCAGTGCGTCAACCCGCTGGTTTTTCGGTAAAGTTGGCCCGCTAATGATCAGGGGCACCCGCATGCTATGTTCGTAAACGTTTTGTTTTCCCAACAAACCGTGGCTGCCGACTGCCAGACCATTATCACCTGCAAAAACAATCAGGGTATTTTTGGTTAATCCTCGTTTATCGAGTTCATCCAAAATACGCCCGATTTGCGCGTCCAGCTCCGAAATCATCCCGTAGTACAACGCCAGTTCCTCTTTGGCCTGGGCTTCAGTCAGCGGCCGAGGTAGTAGCTTTTCATCCCGTACAGACAAATCACCATTGTCAAACGGGTGTTGGGGGGAGGAAATTTGCGGGTAGCGGAACCTGTTCCTTAGAATATAGTTTTCGGTATTTTTCCGTTGGGGTACGTGGGTCGTGGGGCGACGTAAAGGCGACGTAGCAATAAAATGGTTTAGAGGTTGTCGTTTGCTGGTTCAGAAACTTGATCGCTTCGTTGGCGTATAGCTCCGACGAATAGGTACTGGCGTTTTGATTCGGCTCCTTGAATTGCCCAGAAGGGTCATAATTCACAAACTGCGGATGTTCCTGACCGCCATCTTTGGGAAAATGCATACCGCCGAAATAGAGGGCAGCGCCCCCTGTGTAACTCCGGGCGAAGGATGCCTTATCGTTGTGCCACTTCCCGATGGCGTAGGTCTGATAGCCTTTGGTTTGCAGGTATTCCGGCAACGTAGTATGTTCGGCAGGAATAACATCGCCTGTTTTTTGCAGGTCGTTTAGGTATCTTCCTGTATGAAGCATCGCCCGGCTGGGAACGCACAAGGCTCCATGCATACCACCCATCGTTTGCGCCCGTGTAAAGGCGACTCCCTGTTTTACCAGCCGGTCGAGGTTGGGCGTTTGTATGACGTTGTTGCCCAGGGCATGAATGGTGTTGTACCGTTGGTCGTCGGAATATAAAACCAGAACGTTGAGGGGATGGGCATTTGATTTGCCAGAATCTACCCCACCCCAACCCCTCCCCTTAAAACGAGGGGAGGGGCTAGAAAAGCCTGGTTGTACACCATTCTCTTGGTTTTCAAGGGAGGGACTAGGGAAGGCCGATTCTACACCCCTCTCCTGGTTTTGAGGAGAGGGGCCGGGGGTGGGGTGAACAGGACTAATGAAACTACCCAGACCAAAGATTGCTATACAGGCTAAGTGTCTCATTGATAACGATATTGCTGACTTTACTTTCATTTTTCTATTGATTCCAAAAGGTGAATTTGTTAGGTAGAGCAGTTTGTCGGGCTACTCTACCTACCGGTGGAATCGTTACCAGCCCGCATTCTGAGTGAGCTTGGGGTTATTGTCAATTTCGGTTTGCGGAATGGGGTATAAATAGTGTTTGGCCGCAACATTGGTTTTACCCACTTTTTGTAAGCTGGAGATCAAAATGCCATTTCCACTCGCATCTTTTTCCCGAATCAGATCGAACCAGCGTTGGTATTCATAGGAAAGTTCAAGTCGACGCTCCAGATAAACTGAATCGCGGAATTGATCCTTATTTAAGCCTGCAGTCAGGTCGGCCAGACCGGCCCGTTTGCGGACCCGATTGATCGATTTGTAGGCTTTGGCGGTTGGACCATTCACCTCGTTTTCGGCTTCCGCATGAATCAGGAGCAATTCGGCATAGCGGATAATGGGTACGTTAGCCTCCGAGTTACTGGTGACTGATGTGTTCGCCGGGTCCCACCACTTATGCCAGAAGGGGGTAGAGTCGTTGGCTACCGCTGAATTGGCAATCGGAAGACCGTATTTTTTGCCGTTTGACGGGCTGGTAAAGTTGCGTACAAACGTGACATCCCGACGCTTATCAGTGGCTTTATACAGCTTGTAAATATTAAAGAACTTATCGTTGCCCTGCGTGTAAAATCGAACCATATGCGCGTAGTTACCCGTCAGGCCAGGAATCGAGGTGAAAATGGCCCGAGGATTTTCAGCGTTGCCCTGGCTATACGAATTGCCCTTCATCTGTGCCGAGAAAATGTGCTCGGCCCCATTTTTATACGCGGGTAAAAAGACCTGTGAGTAGTCCGCTTTCAGATCGTATCCGTACGTACCCGTTCCGCCATCGGCAGGCGATAGAGCCTCTTCGGCTTTCGAAATGGCCTTCTGGTAGTTTTCGGTCAATTTTAACGGTAAGGAGGCCTTGATCAGGTACACTTTTGCCAGTAGCGCCTTGGCCGCACCCGCCGTAGCGCGACCTGCGTCAGGAGCGCTATAGGAAGCGGGTAGAACCTGAGCCGCTTCGGTCAGATCCTTTTCGATCTGCGCATATACATCGGCCGAGGGCGTGCGGGCAACGGCGTAATCGGAGGCATACACGTAGTTTTGATAATCAGTCACTAAGGGAACGTCGCCGTATAAACGGACCAGATTGAAGTAAAACAGGGCCCGTAAAAATTTAGCTTCGCCCAGAATCCGATCTTTCGTAGCGGGTACCGAAAACGGAATGGCAGGTACTTTGGCCAGCACGACATTGGCTTTCCGAATGGCCGCATAGTGTTGTTGCCAGAGTTCGTACACCCGAAGGTTACTGGTTGAATGCGCTAAAACGGATAGCGACCGAACATCGGGGTTGGTTGCCCCCGGCCCTGGATCTTCGTCATCACCGGCCATATTCATCCCTGTATTGAACAAGGTATTATAAGGCGATTGTACTTTAGCCGTATTCAGAAAGAAATAAGCCGCGTTGATGGCTGTTACCGCATCCGATTCCGTTTTATAGTACTGGTCTTCTGAAATGATCGATTCGGGTTGTTCTTTCAGAAATTCCTTGCAGGAACTGGTGAGGAAAGCCGCTATAAGTAGTAAACTATAGGAGTATTTTTTCATGATTGTGCACGGTTAAACGAATTAATCAGAAGGTGATGGACACGCCTGCCAGATAGGACTTATTGTTGGGATAGACGCCATCATCTACGCCCCGATTAATCAGGCTTTGTCCGCTTGAGCTAACTTCTGGGTCAAAGCCGGTATACTTGGTCCAGGTAGCCGCGTTTTGCGCTGATACATACACCCGTAAACCCTGGAGACCTACTTTAGCAATGACTGTTTTAGGGACCGTATAGCCAAACGAAGCGTTTTTCAGTCGGTAGTAGGTAGCATCCTCAATGAACCGATCCGAAATAGTAATGGCCGGGTCCTGATAAGCTGCTTTCACGTCTGTATTGGTATGCGTAGGCGTCCACCGATCCAGCATGACTTTTGAGAAATTGGTGTAGCCAGTACCTAATTCAAGGTTAGCCCGGTTAACATTGTAGAGTTTACCACCTACTGAAGCCTGGAAGAAAATCGACAGATCAAAACCTTTGTAACTAAACGTGTTTGTTAGACCAGCCGTAAACTTGATCTGGTTGTCAATCACAATCCGGTCACCCGCCTGGGTAATCAGGCCATCGCCATTCAGATCTTTATACTGTTGGCCACCGGGTTTGTTGTTGGCTTGCGGAGTCAGGGGTTTCGTATCCTGTTGAATCAGTCCATCGGTTTGATACACGATGAATGAGCCAAGGGGATGGCCAACTTTCGCGATGGAAGGTGCTGAACTGGATGGGATATATTGATCAACTCCATCGCCAAGGCTCAGAATCTTATTCGTGTTCTTGGCATAAATCAGGATGGTCGTCCACTTAAAGGGTCCGGTGATGTTTCGGGAGTTAATATTTAACTCGATACCCTGGTTGGATACGGCACCAACATTTTGATAGGTTGTCGATCCCTGACCATTATAGACATCCGATAAACCAGACGTTCCAGGAACAGTACGGGTTAGTAGCAGATCTGTTGTCTTTTTATAGTAATAGTCGGCCGTTAGATGGATACGCTCGTTTAATAAACCTACATCCAGACCTGCGTCCACCTGAAAGGTTTTCTCCCAACTCAAATTCTTGTTGGCCACCGTACTTGGTGCATAGCCAGAGACGGTAGAGCCCGAAAAATTGTAGGGATAGTACGTTAACTGGGCCAGTGATTGATAGGGAGGGATATTCTGGTTCCCCGTTGAGCCCGCACTTAGCCTAAGTTTGGCCGAACTAACATGGCGAACTTCACTAAAGAATTTTTCATTGCTGATGTTCCAGCCGACAGCTGCCGAGGGGAAATAGCCCCATTTGTTCCCATCGCCAAATTTCGACGAACCATCGGCGCGGAAGGTAGCCGTAAACAGGTACCGTTCGTCATAAACATAATTGATTCGGCCTAAGTAAGAAGCTAGCGACCAGTCGATGGCCGACGAAGCGGGGGTTCGATTGGTAATGCCGGTTCCCAGGTTATTGAACGTCAGGGCGTCTGAGGTAAACCCGGCGGCTTCGGCCACAGAACCTCTTGTTTTTGACTGTTGGGCCGTGAAGCCGACAACCGTATTCAACGAATGCTTACCCCCAAAGTGCTTATCGTAGCTGAGTGTATTTTCATTCAGCCAGTTGGTGGTGAAAATAGAGCCCACCAGCGCATCGCCATTCAGGGCTGAGCCTTCGTAAGTAGAGATCGGGAGGTACCGATTCTGTTTGTTATCCACGACGTCAGCACCCACCAGGACCTTTGCTTTCAACCCCTCAAAAAAGGTGTATTCAACCGAAAAATTGCCTAGAAACCGATTTGTAGATGTCTGGTTGATCTGATTCATCAACGAGTTGATAGGGTTGGCGTAGACCGTTTCGAACGGGCTATTTTTAACGAATGTGCCATTGTCCTGATAAACTGGCAGCGCAGGTGGCGTTAAAATTAAAGCGCCAACAATGGCCGCCGGAGCCACATTCGCTTTGGTGTTGCTTCCGGTAATACTGGCCGAAAGACGCAGGTTTTTGCTGTAGTTATGATCAATATTGACTCGTGCCGACATTCGTTTGAAGTCCGTATTCTGGAGTACCCCATCCTGCTTGAAGTAGTTAAACGAAATGCCTAATCGGGTTTTATCCGATCCAGAGGAGATGGAGAGGCTATGACTTTGCTGGGCCGCTTTACGGAATCCAGCCGCCTGCCAGTCGGTTCCGGCACCCGTGGTATCTAAAGAATAGCCAGAAACACTAGGTAAGGTAGGCGTTTTGCCCGAGTTAATTGCCGCATCTTTTCGAAGTAACCACCACTCTCTGGCATTCAGTAGGGGTAGTGTTCGGATTACCTGTTGCTGCCCATAATAGGCATCGTAGCTAATCGTGGATTTTTTGGCTGATCCCCCTTTTGTCGTAATGATAACGACCCCATTGGCTCCCCGCGAGCCATAAATTGCCGTTGCAGAGGCATCTTTTAGGACGTCAATAGACTCAATGTCAGCTGTATTCAGAGACGATAACGGATTTATTTTTGGGCCATCGGTAACGCCAGCATCGCTTACGCCATAATCGTTATTGATCGGGAAGCCATCGATCACATAAAGCGGATCACTACCCGCCGTAATCGAGTTGCTCCCTCTGACCTGAACGCTCACCCCACCACCTGGCTGACCAGATGTTTGCGTAACCGTCACCCCGGCAATGGACCCCTGGAGTAGTCGTTCAAGTGAGACAACTGGCTGTGATTTAATTTCCAGGGGAACGGAGGCAATCGAGCCCGTGATGTCGCTGCGTTTGACCGTCCCGTAACCTACCACGACAACTTCACTTAATTGGCCAAGATTTTCCTCCAGTTCAATGTCGATAGTATTCGAAACAGCCGCGACTTCACGGGTCTTGTAACCGACATACGTAACGATAAGCGTAAACGGTAATGTCTGGGCCGTTTTCAGCGTAAACTTCCCGTTGACATCTGTAGAGGCCCCATTGGTAATGCCTTTTATCTGAATGGTAGCGCCAATCAGGGGCTCTTTTGTTTTGGCATCCACGACCTTACCGGTCAGGGTAGAGTTAATAACGGGTGTTGTACCTTGTGCAAAAAGAGAGGAAGGTTGGGTAAGAATCCAAACCCACAGTAAAAAAATTAAACTTTTATTCATTGTTTTGTACTGGTTAGATAAACAATAAGGTGCTGGGCTAGTCGTGCCAACGACTGCTCAAATTCGGTTGCCTCCGAGCCTTGTTTTGACCAGCCAGCCCTGCTGCAACAGAGCTGGCTTTTTTATTATATGGGAATTGTTAAACTATACAATTCATAATGCAAAATGTATAATGGTTCTTTGAGTGGTCAGCAACTCAAACATTGTCCATTTTTCATTTTTCATTTATAAATTCTGAGGGGTTGAGGCTGTACGAACACAACGGAATCCTAGATTATTACTGGCGCTTGTTGTTTCGCCTTTTCCTCGGCTGCCTGCCTTATAGCGGGTACAGTATTGGTCGCTGCACAGAAATGATCCGCCACGTTGTACGTGTTTCACCGTTCCAGGTTCGTCGGGATCGTAGCTGTCATTTGGGCCTTTCGGATTAGCTGTGGGACTTTTCTGGTAATAATCGGGTCGGTACAAATCGCTGCACCACTCCCAGACGTTACCATCCATATCGTACAAACCATTTGGATTCGCAGGAAAGGTTTTAACCGGAGCTACTGTTTTGAAGCCATCTTCCAGTGAGTTTTTGTTGGGAAACGATCCCTGGAAGATATTCGCTACCCATTTCCCGTTTGGCTTTAGGGTATTGCCCCAGTAGTAGGTTGTGTTCTTCCGGCCTGCCCGTGCCGCAAACTCCCATTCGGCTTCAGTTGGTAAGCGTTTACCCGCCCATCGGGCATAAGCGGCAGCATCTTCGTAACACACCTGCACCACGGGCTCATTGCTTTTTCCAACCAGATTACTCTGAGGACCAAGTGGATGCCGCCAGTTGGCACCTGCTACGTATTGCCACCATTGCAAGGGATTTTGCAATGAAACGGCCTGGGTGGGTGGGGTAAATACCGCCGAACCGGGCACTAACTTATCGGCGGGTACGCCCGGATAATCAGCCGGATTTAGCGGGCGTTCAGCTACTGTACGATAACCCGTAGCTTTTACAAAGGCCTCAAACTGAGCGTTGGTCACTTCGTGGGTGTCCATCCAGAAACTAGCTACAGTTACGGTATGTACGGGTTTTGCATCCGGGAAATCGGCTGTACCCATCTGGAAATTACTCCTTTTAATGAGCACCATATCGGCAGTAGTCGATTCTTTGGATGTAGTTGATACCAGGCTCGTTCGTAAGGCGACGGCTCGAGATGGCACCTTGCACGTTGAGGCACCACAGAGCGCCATCGACTTCTGAGGAACCTTGGCCGACTTTTTATTGGTTACTCCCGGCTTTGTCATGAAAGCCACACTGGCGATCAATAAAGCAGTAGCGGGAATAACGGATTGAATTGAGAACATAGGTCTTGTTTGTTAGGCACTTACCAGATTAGGGGTAGGCTCTGCCACTACTTCATCGCCCACCTCAGGGCCATCGGCTGCCAGCTCACTACCTTCTTTTTTCGATTTGAAGATTGGCCACAGAAACTGAGCGTACCATTCTTCCTCTTTGTAAAATTTGATACCGTAGGAGGTCGGGTACTGGCGAGTGATTAGCCCGGTGCCAAAAATGACATCCCAGAGGAAAAACATATTACCAAAGTTGCCTTTGTAGTTTCCAATGCCGTCGTCAGTGGTGTCGGCGTGGTGGGCATGGTGCGTAGCTGGCGTAGAAATGAGCCGCTCCAATACCCAGGCGACGGGGTGTAAAATCCGGTATTTGTAGAAGGGTTTATCCCAGGCAATACTGCTATGCGCCGTCATGGTAATTAAGCTTTTAATCGCCGTTACGAACAAAGCTGGATAGCCCAATCCGAGGTAAATGAGGGTCGCTGTCAGGTAGGTTTGGGAGAAGAAGATCGTGTAAATAAAGTTCTGCCGACTGGCCATTGCCATACCCATGTAAGGGGCCGAATGGTGCGTCCGGTGGAAACGCCACATAAACGGAATTTGATGATGTAACCGGTGATACCAATACTGCGTCAGGTCATCGGCTACGGCAATCAGGAAGAAGCCACCCCAGAAAGGTACCCATGAGAAAATGTTGGCGTAGCCGGGGAGTAGCGTTGGCAAGAGCGTTAGGCTGAAATACGCAACTACCGGTGGAATCAGAAACTTGGGAGCCAGAAAACAGACGATATCGATTTTACGCTCGGTCGATGTCCACTTGTTGTCGTAAAGTCCCAGGGCGAATTCCAGCGTGCCCAAACCCAGGGCTAACGCTATAAAACCCCATGATTTCAGATTCTTGAAAACGGGTTCCAGGAATGTCAGGAAGGCCGGTGCTGAAACATGCGCGTAATCCTTGATCGGATTTTTCCAGGGTGTTTCGCCGGTATAGCTAAACCAGATAACCAACGCGACGACGGGCAGTGCATAGAGGATTATGCTAATCAGCCCATCGCGAATAATCTTCTTTGATAAGGATTGATCGAGAGCCATTGTTGTGGTAATTAATTGAATAGTAGTGATTTGATAAGCAAAAGTCCACCGCTTAGGATAGCTAGTGGGATGGCGTAAACCAGCAGGCTTACACCAATTTTCTTTGCTAGAATTTTTACGTCTTCGGCAGCCATGAGTTGTTTTAGGAGAATTTGTTCCTTCTGATTCCGTGGGTGGGCACCTCTGTTTTTAGTAAGAATAGTAGTCGACTGAAGAGCCTGCATTTCAAAAGTAGACGCCTTTCTTTTTGAAAACAGAGATTGCCACACACCACAGAATCAGAAGGGATAATTTATCATGCGTTTCTAGCTTCTATAAATACATATACTATATGGATTTTATATAGTAATATGATGAAAAAAAATGTTGTTGATGAAGAGTTGCAGCAAAGCGAGATGGCGAACTGCAATGACAAGACTGATGGATAACTAGTAACGTGTCAACAGAAGTGAAATCTGGAAAGGGTCTGGGGACTTTCCCTGTAGATACTACAACAAAGCGTAAAATGCATTCGCATATAACTGGTTATTTATAGGTTGGAAAATTAGCACTGATCTAATGTTACGGCGCTACAGAAAGCCGAAATCATTCGCCCAAAGCTTTATCTGTATAAATAACAACTACTTTGCAGGTAGTAATTGAAATGTGCTTCAAAGGTAGAAACGATTATTTTATAAAAACAAATTTTTAAATCATTTTATTTTCAAATAGGCTCATATACAGCTAGTTGAAAATTTAATATTTTATTGTATATGCTTAAAATCCTCTTTTTGAAAAAGGGTTTAGCCATAAACAACACACAAAAATTTTTGCTGACTGACTAAATTTTGTGTAGTAACGTATAGTGTTCTCTAGAGATACGTATAGGATTTTTTGAAGATTGGTTTCGGTCAATTCTCGATCGAATAGATCGGCTTTAGTAGTTTATAGATCGTGAATTATAGGCGCTAGTTTTGTCATGCTGACGTAGGAAGCATCTTAAAGTCTACTTGTTTGAACACTAAGAGATCTTAAGATCCCTCCTGCGTCGGGATGATAAAACTAGCCTTGTACTACCTCGTTTTTCCTTGTTTAATTTGATTTAAGAGCGCTGTTAACTCTTTTACCTTCTCTGGATTTTGTTGGTATACGTTGGTTGTTTCCAGTTGATCGGTTGCCAGATTGTAGAGTTGCCCGGTAGGCTCTCCCGCCACAGGTTTCACATCTCTCGGCTCCGTAAATCCACCTGAACCGAGCCCTTCAATGAGTTTCCAATCGCCTTTTCGGATGGCAAAATAGCCGATGGAAGAACTATGAACGACGGCTGGCTGATTCGGAACCTGTTGGGCTTTCCCCAGCAATACGGGCAAAATACTGTATGTGTCTTCTGGATTTGGCGTTTTGTCGCCCAGAATCTCTTTGCAGGTTGCCAGTAGATTGGCTAAAGTGGTAGTGGCGTTACTCACCGCGCCCGCTTTTACCTTACCCGGCCAGCGGACGATAAATGGTATACGGTGACCACCTTCAAAGGCATCTCCTTTCATACCCCGAAACGCCCCAGCGGCTTTGTGATTGAATTGTTTTACAAAGCTTTCCCGCCAATAAGGACCGTTATCACTGGCAAAAACGACTATCGTATTGTCGGCCAAACCCGATTGTTCCAGCGTTTTTACTACTTCGCCAACGGCTGCATCTACCTGTTGCACAAAGTCACCGTACTCGCCTACTTTTGATTTACCCTTGTAATTATTGGAGGGTACCCAGGGCGTGTGGGGTGCCGACAAAGGCAAGTAGAGAAAGAACGGTTTCTGACGGGTTTGCTTTTTCAGGAAATCGGTGGCTTTGCTAATAAACGTGGGTAGTACGTCGTAAAAATCGAAGGAGGGCGACATTTTTCCGGCACGCCAGAATGGTCCGGTATACCCCGTTTGTAGCTTATTTCCATCGGTATACCCCGTCGGTAATTCGATCAGCTTCTGATTTTCAAGGTAACAGTAGGGAGGCATATCCAGCGAAGCGGGAAGGATGTAGGAGTAGTCAAACCCAATCGTATTCGGGCCTTGCGCGGGCTTTCGGGAGAAGTCGATGACGGCGGTATCCATCTCATTTTTGATCCCATAATCTGCCGAGGCTAAAAGCCCTTCATTCCCCTTTTTTAGCTCCCAGTCCAATCCTAAATGCCACTTGCCAACCACACCTGTCTGGTATCCTTTGCTTTTTAAGAAGGAAGCCACGGTTGCCCGGTCGGCTTCAATTAAAGTTCGACTATAGCCTCGCAAAACGCCCACGGGTAAACGACTACGCCAGGGATAACGGCCTGTCAGGAGCGCATATCGGGTAGGGGTGCAGACCGACGATGGGGAGTGAGCGTCGGTAAAGCGCATACCCTGGGCGGCCAGTTTGTCAATGTTAGGAGTAGGTATCTGCCCTGTCGGATTATAAACGGATACATCGCCATAGCCCAGATCATCGGCCAGAATATAGACAATGTTGGGTGCTTGCTGTTTCTGATTTGCCATACTGAGGCAAAGAATTCCACTGCCGACGATCAGTGCGACGATAGCTAATTTGATGGATCTGACCATGTTTCTAAGAGGATTATTTAGCGGTTGTGTTGTGCTATCGCCATCGTGAATCAGGCTCGTTTTGCTGTAGCGAAATACAAACTGAAAGGCGTTATAAACCTCACGACTTTTCTGGAGATACAAGATGGCATCATTAGGTTTGTTTAAGATATCGCCATCTGCGGGAGGTTATAGTGTTTGTTTGAACACAGAGCCACAGAGGACTCAAACAGATTTAACGTGTGGTGTCAGATGTAAGCATTTGACATAGAGAGGTTTTAGAACCCGACGCCACGATAAATTCTGTATTCATTTCTTTAGGTTCTCTGTAACTCTGGGTTTAAAAACTACTTTTCCTGCCAGCAAATCGAAAAAAGGAATAACTGCAAACGCTGCTGAGAGCTGTAAGCAAATGCCAGATGGAATGACCTTGAATCAACGAGTGCGGATCGCAACCAATTTTCTGTACATCCAACGTGCGGAACCTGACGGCAATTACCATCAATACAAGGCTTGCAATGCCAACTAATCCTGACCGTTCTTTTCTGAACTGGAAGTAATTGATGGCGATGCACACCAGCAGAGCCAGTATCAGGCCGGGTAATAATTTGGAGCTTGGAATCAGTAAGGCAATTTTCAAAAACAGGATAATCAGGATCACCAGCGAGACAGTCCAGATGGTTTTGACGGGTTGTGTGAACCTGACTTTATATAAGACGTGATAGAGTCCGATACTGACTAGTACCAGCGTGATTCCGTAAGTGCCGTTCATATCGACCCGTTGGCCAATGTAGGTGAGTGATGCGTGAAAAAACGCGCTGCCAAAACCTAAATAAATAAAGCAGATACCCATTAACGCCGACAGCATCGGAAACGATTCCAGCCGATTTTGGCGCTTCAAACCATCATTTTTATAATCGTCGTAGGCAATTTGTACGATCAACACCCCAAAGAAGAAATACGCCAGATTGGAATACGTATTCATGGGTTGATGAAAGAATTTGTCGACATGATTGAACTCGCAATATTCAACCACGAGTGCCGATTTGCTGACAACCATGCCGTCCCAAACCGAGCCGTTGAAAAATGAATCGAGGCCCCACCAGACAGCCAGCATGCCCAGCGTCACGAAAAACGAGCGTACTACGAGCTTATATAAAACTGGTGTAGGCATAGGAGGTTGATGTTTTGGCAACATTACGGAACGTGGTGTCGGTTATAAGTAACCGACACCACCGTCACTTATCAAAATCGCCTTCCAGCAATTGCTTTTCGGTAAAAATGCCGTTGCCAGACGGCTTTTTATCTCTCATTTTTTTGACGTCTTCATTCGTAATCCCTTTTCCCTCCTTCGCAAATGCATTCTGGGTAAATCGAATGATGTCGGCAATATCCTGATCACTGATTTCCTTGTTATTGATCAGCGCGGGCATTTCGTTGTTTAATTGGTAGAGCTTTCCGTTGACGTGAATTGGCCCACTCACACCATGTAAAATCATGGCAGCCAGGCGTTTCGTCGATCCATTAATGTATTCCGAGTCTTTGAGCGGTGGGGCCAAATCCTGAATGCCTTTGCCATCAGCACCGTGGCAAGTCGCGCAAATACTTCGGAAAAGTTTCAACCCTTTTGTGCGGGGATCGACGTCATTTTTTTCAGCTACAAAGATGGGGTTCATCTCTTTTTTCTGTCGATTAGTTACAGCCAAGGTTAAGTTCTTTTTGAGCTGATCGCCTGGGTTCATCGATGCCAGATACACGTCTTCTTTACCGCTAAGTCCACTCGTAATAGCCTCCTGAAAAATGCCCTGGCTCGTGTGCTTTTTGTCGATTTCGGCCAGAATAGGCAGAAAACTAGTCTCCGACAGATTGAGCCAGGAGCTTAGTGACATCGACAGATATAGGTCTATTGTTTCATTATTCTGAGCCAGCAATTGCGTGCTGATCGCTTTCATTTTAGCGACGCGTGGCGCTGTGGCGAATCGCTCCAGAAGACCTAAGGCATGAGCAATTGTTTCTGGATTTTTCGATTGGTTGATTAGTTCTGTCAGGCTTTCAAACGACAGGGCGTTCAAGCCATCGAGCACGTAAAGAGCATGGATAGCCGTTGCAAACGAATTGGTTATCCGGGTTAGTTTGGTAAGCTGGCCGACAACCGAAAGGTCTTTCTTTTGAATCAGCAGTTGTTGAGAGCGATCTCTTAACCAACCGTTTGGGTGACTGAGTAAAGCCACTAACTGGGTGCTCGAAGCCTTCGATAAGTCGGGGACTGTGTTGGGCTTGATTGTTTTGCTGGTTACTTTTAGAATACGTCCTGCATTTTGTAACGTATCCAGTTTTTTCGCGGCCAGTTGTTCTGTCAGGTATTGCGAAATGTAGGCCTTGTGTTGAATGATACCCCGGTGCATATCGACGATATACATGGCTCCATCGGGACCGGTAAACAAATTGACCGGACGGAAACCTTCGTCGGTAGACGCTATAAATTCTTTGCCTTCTATTGCCTGGCTGGCGGTTGTTTGAAGGCCGTCAAAATGCAACACATTTCGTTTGATCAGATTGGCTTCGGGAACACAGACAAACGCATTTTGATTGTAGGCTTCCGGGAAAATTCCACCCCGGTATACCAAGGGTCCACAGGATGCCGTGACGTTTACTAGATAGCCTTTGTCATCCAGAATGCCTTCCTGATAACCCCGATTGACCGATGTTTGATGGATTGGAAATACCCGATTACTGGCTAAACGCTTGTTTTCAGCGATAGTCGGTTTGAAATACTTGTTCCGGATGATTTTGTTGGGCAACACATAATCTCCCTGTAAATTGACCGAGTTGTTATTGTAATACAGCCGCCCAAAATTGTCTCTCGTAATTCCCCATTGCCCACGAGCCGACGTCGGTTCTTTGATCCATTTCCCGTTTCTTAACTGGTACCGGAAATTGTAATTGGCATTGTAAATCCAGTTATCGACGTTCATCATCAGGCCATTAGACGAATGCTCGACATTGCCTCCTTCGGCATAAACCGGGTCGACCAGCGTTTTTTTTCCCGGCTTGTCATTTTTTATTTCGACAAACCAAAGTTTGGGGCCATCTACGTAGAGTAGGCCGCCGTAAACATGCGCCAGCCCTCTTGGCAGAACGAGCTTGTCTAAAAACACTTTGGCATGATCGGCCACACCGTCTTTATTCAGATCTTCCAGGATAGAAATCTTGCCCGTAGGTTCGTCTTCGCCGATTCCTTCGAGATTGGGCATATAATTGATCATTTCAACCACCCACATTCGCCCCTTATCGTCAAAATCCAGACTGACGGGGGCTTTTAGTAATGACTCAGAAGCGATCAACTTCAACTGAAAACCATCTTCTATGGTGTAGTTTTCGAGTGAGATTCCGGGCGCTTTGTACGTACTGATTCTGAAGCCTGCCATGAAAATGGAAAGCGTTACTAATGAGGCAAATGCTACTTTAAATGATCTTTTCTTAGTCATGTTTCTGACTGATTTTGGGTTACTTTCCTGGAAACATTCGAAGCAATACAACGCCGTGATGCCTGATCTCGGTTTTGAATGAATCAGTAAAGATACCAACGTCTTTTTGTCGCCACACATCGCGTAAGCGATATGCTCCTTTTAAGCCCACTTTTGTGAAGTCCATTGTGAATGATTTAGCCGTTTCGTCGCCCCAGCGAAAGTAGGATTCTGGAGTTTTTCCAAAGTCGCCCACATTGAATAAGCCGACGGCAAATGACCCGTCTTCCAGCGGTTTGATCCAGGTTTGAATGCCATTTTCTTCCTGCACCAATCGGGCCGATTTACCTAGAGGGTCCTGATCGATGGCGATGACTTCGTCGTTGGTGAGCAAATTCAGGGTAAAGGCGTCAAGTGGACATGCTACATTTGACTGGGTACTGCTTTTAGGCAGCTTTGGGGCAAAATCCAATGTAACTATGACTAAACGACCGCACGGCGGACCGTGTGTGTTTGACGAAGCCTTTAAAGAGATGGCTGTCGAGTTATCGTATGCTAAAGGCTCGATCCAAGATGCGGCCGCATCGGCGGGCCGACCGTGAACTGGGTGTCGATCCAGGCCGAATCAGTAAGTGACCACAACGCTCCAAAAAAGCAAGTCAAACCAACCCCCCCCAGTTCCACGCTTACCCCTGAGCAGCAACAGATCCGACAATTGCAACGAGAGCTGTAAGAAGCTTAATTGGATCGGATGGCCGAAGCCACGCGATATGGTAAAGAAGGCCGTCAGCATCTTCTCCAGGACCGACGAGAGATACTCCAGTTCATAAAGGGAAACGCTCACTTATTTCCCACGGTCCGCCGTGGCGGTTGGTTAACCGTGTGCATTTTGCCACACGTGTAGCAGCTCGGTTAGCTCTCGTTGAGTATATCGAGAGTTGGTATAACCGTCGACGGAAACATTCGACATTGCGTCACAGAACACCCAGTCAACAAGAAACCTATTTTTTCACTACTGCAATGGCCGCTTAAAAAACTATCCACTGTACTCTTGCTAGTCCAAAATTGCGTTCCACTGGTAGTCGGTCAGTGCCCCCACTGTTTGGTCATGGCTCTGTAGTTTGGCGACCACAAAGTTGACCCCACTACCACTACTTTTCAATTTCCAAACACGCTCTAACGTGAATAATGGATAGAATCTGAAATTGTTGGCTGATTATCAGTCGTTTATAATATTGTTTTTTGTCCTCCCAACGCCAGGAGGGACCTTCAGTAAATAACCAGTTGCCGAAGGTCCCTCCTGGCGTTGGGAGGACAAAAAACTAGTATAATTCTATTCGTAAATTATCCATTATTCACGTTATACTACTCTTTCTTCGATGAGAACTGGTAAATCGTTGTGGTTTTGTAAGTTTCACCTGGACGAAGAACCGTTGTTGGGAAGTTAGGTTGGTTAGGCGAATCTGGATAATGTTCGGTTTCCAGACACAGCGCGTACCGTTTTTTGTAAGGGAATCCTTCCCGACCTGTTACAGAACCGTCCAGAAAATTGCCAGTATAGAATTGTACGGCAGGTTGAGTTGTCCGAACTTCCATAACTCGTCCGCTGGTGGGTTCATACACGGTAGCCGCCAGCTTTAATGAGTCGCCAGTACCGTTCAGTACCCAGCCATGATCGTAGCCTCCGCCGTATTTGATCTGGGTATCGGTTGAATCGTTGATCCGTGTGCCAACAACCGTTGGCTTGGTGAAATCAAACGGCGTACCGGCTACGGGTTGTAGTTTACCTGTCGGAATCAGCGTTTGGTCGATTGGGATAAACTTGTCGGCGTAAAGAGTTACGACGTGATCCAGGATGTCCCGTTTGGCACCACCTGTCAGGTTGAAGTACGTATGATTGGTCAGGTTTACGACCGTTGGTTTATCGGTAGTAGCCTGATAGTCAATTTTTAATGCGTTATCTTTCTGTAGCGTATACGTTACTTCGACGGTTAAATTTCCGGGATAGCCTTCTTCGCCATCTTTCGAGGTATAGGTGAGTTTAAGGGCGGGCTCATCACCTTCAACTGGGGTGGCTGTCCAGAGAACTTTGTCGAACCCTTTCAGACCACCGTGAAGATGATTGCCGAAGTTATTGGTTGCGAGCGAGTACGTTTTGCCATCCAGGGTAAATTTCCCTTTGGCAATCCGGTTTCCGTATCGACCCACCAGCGCTCCGAAATAAGGTGTTCCCTTAACGTAACCCGCCAGCGAATCCATGCCCAGGGTGACGTCTTCAAACTTCCCATTCCGATCGGGCGTCGTTAGCGATACGATGATTCCGCCGTAGTTGGTAATGCTGGCAGACATACCGTCGGCATTGTGCAGCGTGTATAAATCAGCCGTTTGACCATCGGGTAGTTGGCCATAAGCTGTTTTTTCAATACCTGGTTTTTGCTCGGTCGTTTCTTTTTTGGACGTACAGGAATTCATGGTCACGCAACCCGCTAAAAGGGCCAGAGATAAAAATTGAGTCAAAAATTTCATGAACTAATGAGGATTTGGGAAATGGATATTTGCCTATGATGCCGGGTCTGAGAGGGCATTGACCCCCCGACCCAATACCACAAGCAAAGCCTGTTTACAGTCGATACTACTACAAAAATAGAATCAATCCCTTAACAACCTTGCCCATAGTACGCGTCTTTCCCATGCTTGCGCTCGTAGTGTTTCAGCCGCAGGGTGTCTTTGATGCGGGGCGTGTTCGTGTTGATTTGTAAGGTCAGGTACGCCATACGCGCAACTTCTTCCAGAACGGCTGAGTTGTACACGGCTTTCTCGGCGGTCTTACCCCACGTAAAGGGTCCATGATTTTGGAGGAGCACCATTTCCATTTCACTATAGCTCAGCCCTTTCTCGGCAAACACATTGAAAATCTGATGCCCCGTCTCATGCTCGTAATCGCCCTGAATCATCTCATCGGTTAGGGCAGGGGCGCAGGGAATATCCTGGTGGGTGTGATCGGCGTGGGTTGTTCCAAAAATAGGAATGTCCATACCCGCCTGCGACCAGGCCACTGCATACGTACTATGTGTGTGCGAAATGCCACCAATTTTATCCCAGGTTTTGTAAAGTAACGCGTGCGTTTTGGTATCCGACGAGGGGCGCATGGTGCCTTCAACCACTTTGGCGTCGAAATCGCAGATGACAATGTCGCGGGCCGTTAACTGCTCGTAGGGAACACCACTGGGTTTGATAGCGAAAACGCCCCGTTCGCGGTCAACAGCACTGACATTACCGAAGGTAAACAGCACCAGGCCCAACTTCGGCAGTTGCATATTTGCCTCGTAGCATTCTTCTTTTAAGGATGTGTACATGGAATTAATGTTGAATGGGCGAATGATTGAGTGATTGAATAGTTCATTAACAGCACCTATTCAATCACTCAATCATTCAAAATTCTATCATTAGATTTCTAGGACTACCACCGAAACAGGCGGCAGCGTTACGGTCAGCTTATCGCCTTCTACTTTGGCGCCATTGAAGACAACCGGCTTGATTTTAGTCAGATTCTCGAAGGTATTATGGTCGTGTACGTTAGCAGAGGTCAGAATTCGCCCGGTTAGGCCAGCCGCTTTGATACCTTTTAAATCTACCGAAATTGCCTGTGGTTTGGTTGGGTCGATGTTGACTAGTGATATATGGACTTTACCTGCTTTGTCGCGGGAAGCGGATACCGATACGGCGGGTAACTTTTCCTTATCGACCACAAAATCGTCTGACTTCACCTCAACAGGGAGCATTGTTGCATCCTGATGGACGTTGTACATTTCCAGTACGTGGTAAGTGGGTGTTAGCAGGAGTTTGTCGCCTTTGGTTAAAATAACCGCCTGTAATACGTTGATGGCCTGCGCCAGATTGGCCATGCGAACACGTTCGCAGTGCTTATGGAAAATATTGAGCGTAGCCCCGGCCAAAACCGCATCGCGCATGGTATTTTGTTGATACAGGAACCCTGGATTCGTGCCCGGCTCGACATTATACCAGCCACCCCACTCGTCGACAATCAGGGCTATTTTCTTCTCGGGGTCATACTTGTCCATAATGGCCGAGTGTTTCTCAATCAACTCGTCCATCAACAGCGCCTGCTGCATGGTTTTGAAATACTCCTGATCGGTAAATTCCGTGGCAGAACCTTTCTTGCCTTCGCCCCAGGATAGTACCGAGTAATGGTGCATAGCCAGCCCTTCCATTAAGCTGCCGGGAATATTTTTCATGAGGGTTTCAGTCCAGACGTAATCGTTGTCGCTGGCGCCTGAGGCAATCCGAAAAATACGCTCCTTGCCCACACGGTTGTTCATAAAGGTGCTATACTGACGATACAGGTTGGCATAGAAATCTGGTTTCATGTTGCCGCCACAGCCCCAGGCTTCGTTGGCTACACCCCAATAGCGCACATTCCAGGGGGCTTGTCGGCCATTCTGCTGGCGCAGGTTCGACATGGGACTGTTCTTTTCGAAGTTTACATATTGAACCCAATCCGATAATTCCTGCACGGTGCCACTCCCCACGTTACCGGCCAGATACGGCTCCGTTCCCAGTAGTTCGCACATATTCAGGAAATCATGAGTGCCGAAACTATTGTCTTCAGTAACACCACCCCACCATGTATTCACGATTTTAGGGCGTTTGGCTTTGGGTCCAATACCATCTTTCCAATGGTAGGTATCAGCGAAACAACCACCCGGCCAACGAAGGTTAGGGATCTTCATTTTTTTCAATGCGGCAACTACATCCAGACGAACTCCGTTTTTATTGGGAATTTTGGTGTTGGTTTCCCCGACATAAAAACCGTCATAAATGCTACGGCCAAGGTGTTCGGCAAAGTGGCCGTAAATGTGACGACTGATGACGTGCTTGCCCTCGCTGGCATTGATCGTTACTTTGTTTTGAGCCAACGTTAGTAGGCTGCTACTGGCGAATAAGAGGGTTATAAATTGTTTTTTCATTGGGAAGGGTTGGGATAGCGCGAACGTCTTCGTTCGTGCTGACTATTCTTCGGCCTCTGGCCGATTGGCTATTAATTTATTCCGGCCAGAGGCCGGGGAATAATCAGCACGAACGAAGACGTTCGTGCTATCGCTCTGTAATGCTACCGATAAGCAGCCTCGCTCCAGCGCAGCTCGTTTTTCAACTGACGCAGGTTCGTGTTACGATCAATCACTACGAGTTCAACCCCGAAAATATCGGCGAAGTCTTCGATCTGATCGGTCGTCAGGTTCTGGCTATAGACTGTGTGGTGGGCACCTCCCGCCAGAATCCAGGCTGCACAGCCCGTTTGCATATCAGGCATTGGTTTCCAGATGGCGCGTGCTACCGGTAATTTCGGCAGAGCTTCGGGCACTTCAACGGCTTCTACTTCATTGACCAGCAGTCGGAAACGGTTACCCATGTCGATGAGTGACACGTTGATGGCAGGGCCAGCAGGAGCGTTAAACACCAGGCGGACGGGATCCGCTTTTCCACCAATACCTAATGGGTGAATTTCGCAGGTTGGCTTACCGGCTGCAATTGACGGGCAGATTTCGAGCATGTGCGAGCCAAGTACTAACGGATTCACAGGATCGAAATGGTAAGTATAGTCTTCCATGAACGAGTTACCTCCTTTCAGACCAGCCGCCATCACTTTCATCGTGCGTACCATCGCTGAGGTTTTCCAATCACCCTCACCACCGAATCCGTAGCCATCAGCCATTAAGCGCTGGGAAGGAATGCCCGGTAGTTGCGTCATGCCATGCAAATCTTCAAACGTATCGGTGTAGGCTGTGAAGTTTCCATCTTTTAGGAACGCCCGCATCCCGATTTCGATTTTGGCCGCATCACGAAGGGAGCTGTGTTGGGCGCCACCTTTTAACAGCGAATTCATCAGTGTGTAACTGTCGGCGTATTCTGCCACCAGCAGGTCTATTTCGGCGTCGGTCACCTGATTGATAACGGCCACCAAATCGCCAATTCCGTGCGTATTCACCGACATACCAAAGGTCATTTCGGCCGCTACTTTATCGCCATCCGTTACAGCTACCTGCCGCATGTTATCGCCAAAACGAACCACTTTCATGGTCTTCAATTCGTAAGCGGCTACGGCCACCCGACTCCAGGACGCAATTTTGTCGATAACGGCCTGATCTTGCCAGAAACCAACAACGATTTTACGATTCAACCGCATGCGCGACATGATAAACCCAAACTCCCGGTCGCCGTGCGCCGATTGGTTCAGGTTCATAAAATCCATGTCGATTTCATTCCAGGGAATGTCGCGATTGAATTGCGTATGTAGGTGAAGGAGCGGTTTTTTCAGCACCGTTAATCCCCGAATCCACATTTTAGCGGGTGAGAAGGTATGCATCCAGGTGATAATCCCTACGCAATTCGGTGCTACGTTGGCTTCCTGACAGATGGCGTAAATTTCATCTGGTGTTTTCACAACGGGTTTAAACACCACCCGAACCGGCATTTTATCGCCAAGGAAATTGGCAATAATTAAGGAGTGGGCATCGACTTGTTTCAGCGTTTCTTCGCCGTATAAATGTTGGCTTCCTGTTACGAACCAGACTTCAAATTGTTTCAGATCGAGCATAATTTTATGTAGAACGGAGTGGTACTCCGTTCAGCCGTCAGGCTATTTGTTCAACTGTTAATTAGTCGCTTAGGCGACTGAACGGAGTACCACTCCGTTCTACATACTTTATAACTCCTTTTCTACAAAAGATCCCAGCTTCAAATACTTCGCATATAGCGTTTCATACACAGCCACTTTGTCGGGCTGGGGTGTGTACACGGCATCGAAACCAGAACCCATTGCGTGTTGAGCAGCTTCCATTGTTGGGTGAACGCCAGCCGCTACGGATGCACACATGGCCGCACCCAGGGCACAAGCCTGATCGGCACTGGCTACCTGAATGGGCTTATTTAGCACATCGGCGAGGGTTTGCATCACAAAGGGTGATTTTTTTGCCACGCCACCAATCGCGATTACTTTCTTGATCGGGACGCCTTCATCCAGAAAGCGATCAACAATACTCCGCGAACCAAAGGCCGTTGCTTCAACCAGGGCTTTGAAAACTTTAGAGGCATCGGTGCCCAGGTTTAACCCGGCTATGGCTGCCTTAAGTGTATGATTGGCATCGGGTGTACGGCGTCCGTTAATCCAGTCGAGCGCGATCACATCGTTCTTGGTAACGGGTAACTTGGCGGCCTGCACTGATAAGTAGGGGATAAGCTGCTGGTTCATCGCGTCGGCGGCTTCCTGTCCTAGCAACTCGCGCACAGGGCCTGTAATCAGGCGGGCAAACCAGGCGTAGACATCGCCAAATGCCGACTGTCCCGCTTCCAGACCAAGCATTCCCGGCGCTACCGAACCATCTACCTGCCCGCAAATTCCGCGAATGAGTCGATGTCCGATTTCCTCGTTTGGGGCCATGAGAATATCGCAGGTTGAGGTGCCGATGATGCGGACAAACGCATAGGGTTCAATTTCGGCACCAATGGCACCCATGTGCGCGTCGAAGGCTCCCACACCGATCACAACGTTGGTCGAAAGCCCCAGTTTTTCAGCCCATTCTGGGGAGAGGTGGCCCATTGATTGATCGGAGGTGTGGGTGTCGGTAAATAAGCGATCGCGTAATCCGCTGAGTAACGGATCGAGCCTGGTCAGGAATTCATTGGAGGGTAAACCGCCGAACTCGCTGTGCCAAAGGGCTTTGTGTCCGGCTGCGCAACGCGATCGTTTGAGTGTCAGTGGATTGGTATTGCCCGTCAGAACTGCCGAAATCCAGTCGCAGTGTTCGATCCAGGAGAAGGCGTGCGCACGGATGGTTTCATCAACTCGCAGCGTCCGTAGCATTTTTGCCCAGAACCATTCTGACGAGTAAATACCCCCGACGTATTTGGTGTAATCCGTGTCCCAATGATGCGCCAGATTGTTGATTTCCTCGGCTTCAGCATTGGCGGTGTGATCTTTCCAGAGAATAAACATACCATTCGGATTCTCCGCAAAATCGGGGCGCAGCGCCAGCGGAAGACCAGTTTCATCAACAGCGCAAGGAGTAGAGCCAGTAGTGTCTATCGAAATGCCGACTACCTGTTGGCGAATATCGGCAGGGGCCTGGGCCAGAGCGCCAGTAATGGTGGCAGTTAACCCTTCGAGGTAATCGAGCGGGTGTTGTCGGAACTGCGACGTGGCTGGATCGCAATAGAGTCCCTGTTTCCAACGCGTATATTCGTGAACGTGCGTTCCTACAGCTTCGCCGGTTTGCGCATTCACGACTAAGGCTCTGACCGAATCGCTACCAAAATCGACGCCGATAACGTATTGATTATTCATAGATAAGGTTACTCGGATTGGCTAAATAAGCCGTTGTTTAGCGGGTAGGAATTTGTAATTTCTAGAATAGTGTATCTGTGACACAATATTACAACACTTTTAGGTTAGTTGAACGAGAAATGAAATTATTATTTGTTTTCCTTGTAAAATTCTACTGGACTTAGTAGGGAAGCCTTTTGAATGAAGGATACGGCCTAAAAAGGGCCTTTTGTTAGAAATCTACCAACCTGATTTTGAGGGGTCAGCGTTCTCGGTCTGTATCTTCACCTACGGCGCTTTGGTCTTCTTACTTAGGAGCAATACCTATTGACAGGACGCCCTTACAGGGCTAATTCGCCCGTGTTAAAGATGTGTATATGCTCTAGGTGAGAACACAGACGGAGGATAAGCCGAACACGTTCTGGACGAGAAGGTTGTTTTTGAATGATTAGGAAAGGGTTAGCTCAGGGAAGAAACCAACATAATCGGTAAGGTATTGCTGGTATTTGTCGGCATTGAGCTTGTACAATTTCCCTTTCTTCGTGACTGAATTTGAGTCTTTTTCTCCGGTGTCGATCAGGAGTTCGGTCGATATAATTTTGCGACTGAAATTACGCCGGTCAAGTTGAGTATTATAGATCGCTTCGTATACCTTCTGAAGTTGCGGAATGGTGAACTTGTCGGGCATCAATTCAAAACCAATGGCGTGTAGAGCCGCTTTATACCGGAGTTGCCGTAATGCCTGATCCACCATCGCGTTGTGGTCGAAAATCAGATCGGGTTTTTCGGACAAATTAATCCAATAGGCGTTATGTGACTTAATAGCGTTGATGTCCTGCTGCTGAATATTGACCAGTGCATAATACACGACCGATATCGTTCGCTCAACGGGGTCGCGCTTTACCGCACCAAAGGTTTGTAGTTGCTCGAGGTAATTGTTAGTTAGGCCCGTCAGATCGTACAGGATACGTTGAGCGGCTTCTTCCAGATCTTCCTGCTCATTGAGGAATCCACCCATCAAAGACCATTTGCCGCGTTCGGGATCAAAGTTTCGTTTGATCAGCAGTAATTTGAGTTCTTCTCCGTCGAAACCGAAAATGATACAATCTAGCGCAACAAGAATGCGACTCGGGTGAGTATAATGAACCATAGGGCAACGAATAGAGGATGCTGCAATGTAGGCCAAAAATGGTATTGATGAAAAGCGGCTTATGGCTATTGTCGTGATTAAGCGAAGAATCAGCCGATTATACTAGCTGCAAATACTTGGGATGGCGCGAGGCTCCAGCCTCGTACCGACTATTCTTCGGCCTCTGGCCGATTGGTTATGAACTACTTCCGGCCGGAGGCCGGGGATAATCAGCACGAACGAAGACGTTCGCGCTATCCCGTCGTTCGCGCCATCCAGTTACAAAACCAAACTGTTCAGATAGACTTCAACATTGGTGTACTGGTCGTCGAGCTTAAATTGACTAGCATCTGCAGGATTGTTAGGATCGAGGTCGTGACTGTTTTCCCATTGATCGGGCATACCGTCGGCATCGGTGTCGACTGGTGCGGGTGCCTGTTTCAGATCTACCCAACCACCTACATCTTTTTGGGAATCGATAATTCCTCTTTTCTGCGATCCAAACGAAGCTGTTCCAGTGCGAACATCGTTAACAACACGAGCGTCTATGGCATCGCGTCGGTAGCTGGCACCGGCCTTTGCAAGTACCTGCTCGTAGGCTTGCTGTGCCGTTTGCTCGGGAAGAGTCTCGACCATAAAAGGCTCAGTAGCTATGGCCGAATCAGGCTCATCGCATTGGACTCCACCACTCAGGTTGTTTTTACTGACGATACTATCGCCCATCACGAAATTCTCTGCGACAAAAAACTGACCGTAGGGCTTCGATGGGTTTACAATCCGGCTCTGGAGCTTCGGTGGGGTTGCCGGACCGGGTTTGTAATAGTTACTAACCAGATTATGATTTCCCTTTTCACCGCCATACACATCATTGATTCCCCAGTTGTAAATGACATTGTTTCGGAAATCGACGAGTTCACGCTGGGGTTGTTTGTGGTAACGTGATCCGCAGAAGCGGGGTGTCCGGCTATTCTGATGAGCAATCAGATTATGGTGAAACGAAGCGCCCATGCCACCCCAGATTCCACCATAACCATGCGCGCCTTTTTCATGAATAGACTTGTTTAAACTCTCGGCAATCAGGCACCATTGCATGGTAAAGTTTTCGTTATCATAAAACGATGCGCATTCATCGGTTGCCCAACTCATGGAACAATGGTCGATGATAATTCGCTTCTGACGAAGCCCTGTGATGGCGTCATCCTGTTGTTTGGCTTCGTCGCCCAGACGAAAGCGTAAGTATCGGATAATGACGTCGTTGGCTTCAATGGTCAGGTTGTAGTTTTTCAGACAAATGCCATCGCCCGGTGCCGACTGGCCCGCAATGGTCAACTTATTCTGTCGAATCAGGATCTTTGATTTCAGGGCAATGGTACCCGAAACCGCAAAAACAACAATCCGTGGTCCTCGCGTTGTAACCGCTTCCCGAAAGCTGCCGGGGCCGCTATCGTCCAGATTTCGAACAACGAGCACTTGCCCACCACGTCCTCCGCTTGTGTATTTGCCGAAACCCTCTGCACCCGGAAACGCGAGTGGTTTGGCGAAGCCAGATTGACCAGATGCACAAAATGGGCTGATAGCACTAGCTATGAAACTAACGAATAAGCTGAAATAGCTGAAAAGACTAGGTAGTTGCATTGGTTTATTGTGTGCTCTACTTTTTAACGCAAAGGCGCAAAGATCGCCAAGAGTATTTCATTGCGTTCTTTGCGCCAATCTTTTGCGCCTTTGCATTATTCTTTAATCACCGAGACTACACCAATGTAGCATCCACCGAGATTTTGGTATTGAATAACTTCGAAATAGGGCAGTTTTTTTCGGCATGCTCAACCAGTTCCTGAAATTTAGCCTCATCAAGACCGGGCACGCTGGCTTTTACCACCAGATGTGAGCCGCTGATGCTGGCACTATCGGTATCGAGGGTTATGGTGCACTGAGTGTCGATTGAATCGGCAGTGAAACCTGCCCCCTGGATGTTGAACGCTAATTGCATGGAGAAACAACCGGCATGAGCCGCACCGGCCAGCTCTTCAGGATTTGTGCCAATGCCATCGGCAAAGCGCGTGTTGAAGGAGAACTGCGACTGGTTAAGTACGGTACTGGCGGTTGAAACGGTTCCTTTTCCGTCTTTGCCTGAACCTGCCCAATGGGCCGAAGCGTTCCGTTTGATTTGCATACTGAGCTACTGTTTTAAAGATGAATGAACGTGAATGAAAAGATAGAACTCTGTCTGTAGTTAACTAAGGCAAAATAGAAGCACTTTGTTTGATAAGTCAACTCACGAAATCAACCTACTCATCGACGTTCGATTTATTTCTTCAAAGGAAGCGCGAAATTACCGTTTCGAAATTGAACTGTTTTGGCATCCTGCGAGGTCAGCGTTAGTTCGAACCTGCCCTCTATTACATTCGCAATCGTATCGGCCCGCGTAACTTCAATCCAGCCGCTATTGGCTCCCTGGGCCCGATAAGAGGCAAATACGGCGTCGCCCCCAACAATCAACCCGTAACTGGCGCCCGTAATGGGAGCAGGTGTACAGCTTGTTAATCTGATCGCATTGTATTTCCCAACGGCTAACGGCACTTTCTCAAAAGCAAGGTATTGAGTTGTGTTACAGGGACCAACGCAATCGTAAGGCGCTGCTTTTCTGGCACCTTTGGGATAAGGGAGTTCGTTTGAAATATAGACATTGAACCGATTTGTCAGACAAGTATCTCCAATCGTGGCAGCTATCTTAGACGCGCTCCCACTCCCGTACCAGTCTTCATTATTCAGCAAAGCGGTGGCATTCTTAAGCTTATCTTCCGGGTTTATAGGCGAGTCGTTGTTTGACCGTGAACAAGCCCAGATGCAAACCAGTAGGCAAAGAAACTGTATTCCATTTTTCATGACCGTTGCCGTTTATTTGTCTGGTAGACCCTGCAACAATCAAGCTGGTTGGAAATGCCTTCGTTTATTTCGTCTTCATCTGAATGGCGCAGCCACCTCCTTTAGCCAGATGGATAGGCAACCTTGTTTTACTATTCACCGGGATCGTCTCAATTTTATAGGCTTCTGGATTGGCAAACCAATCAGCCGTAGCGGCATCCCGATAGATAATGGCTTCGTAGGCTTGTCCGGGTTCCAGAAAATCAAAATCAATGGAGATGTCGCGGCTGTTTTCGTCCGTAATAGCACCCAAAAACCAGCTATTTTTTCCTTTGGTTTTTCGGGCAATGATTAGGTAGTCACCTGGTTCTGCGGCTATGATTTTAGTATCGTCCCAATCGACGGGTACGTCGCGGATAAACTGAAATGCATCCAAGTGTTTCTCGTAGTTTTCGGGTAAATCAGCGGCCATTTGCAGCGGGCTGTAGAGCGTGATATACAACGCTAACTGTTTCGCCAGCGTTGTTCGAACTCGTGTCGTTCGGGTGCTATCGAACTGGTTTAACTTAAAGCGAAACAGGCCGGGCGTAAAGTCCATTGGGCCACCTAGCATCCGGGTGAAGGGCAGAATTGTCGTGTGTTCGGGCGTAATACCGAGGGTAGGCGCGTTGTTGAATTCGCTTCCCCGTGCAGCTTCGCTTGCCATCCAATTCGGATAGGTACGGTGCAAGCCGGTTGGGTGCGCCGATTCGTGGGAGTCGATCATGATCTTGTACTGAGCGGCTTTTTCGGCCACGCGCTCATAATGCCCAACCATCCATTGCCCGTCGTGGTGTTCGCCCCGTGGAATGATCCGGCCCACGTAGCCCGTTTTCACCGTATTGATGCCTTCTTTCACCATGTACTGAAAGGCCGCATCCATCCGGCGTTCATAATTGGTGACCGAGCCCGACGTTTCGTGGTGCATGATAATGCGAACGCCTTTTGATTGGGCATAGGCTGTCAACGAATCGAGGTTATAATCGGGGTAGGGGGTTACGAAATCGAAAACATTCTCTTTCCAGTTGCCAAACCAGTCTTCCCAGCCCACGTTCCAGCCTTCTACCAGCACACCATCGAAACCGTATTTCGCAG
Organism: Spirosoma foliorum; assembly: GCF_014117325.1. Lineage (NCBI taxonomy): Bacteria > Pseudomonadati > Bacteroidota > Cytophagia > Cytophagales > Cytophagaceae > Spirosoma > Spirosoma foliorum. The sequence continues at coordinate 1,232,847 of NZ_CP059732.1, forward strand.
CAAAGTCGATATACTTTTTCACGTTCTGGGTATTGGCTCCGTGTTTGCCACCCGCTTTTTCCCAGGTTGCTTTCCCGATGTGCATCTCCCACCACATGCCCACAAATTTCTGGGGCTTTATCCAGGAAGGATCGGCAATGGTTGAGGGTTCATTCAGGTTCAGAATGAGTTTGGAGGCTAGTATGTCGGTGGCTTTATCGCTGACAATAATGGTCCGCCAGGGCGTTTGAGCAGGTGTTTGCAAATAGGCTTTGTTGCCAACGGCGTCGGGTACCAATTGTGAAGTGAGCGTCAATTTTTTCTTGTCTAGTTGCAGATGCATGACTGGATAGTTGATCAAGGCTGCTTCATACAGGCTGATATATAGGCCATCGCCCGTTTTAAAGAGTAGTGGAGTCTGGACCGCATTGGGGCCAATGAGCGATTTTAGAGCCGTGTCCTTCTCTTTGTTTGAGGCCGTGGTCGCATCGACTTCACTCAGTCGGGTAGTATTGTATAGGTATTCGTTGGAGTCGTAATCGCCAGGTTGCCAGAAGGTTTTATGGTCGGCGGATAGCGCAAACTGTGTTTTCTCATCGGCTACAACGAAATGGGTTAGCGCCTTTTGTTGCGGAAACTCGTAGCGGAAACCAACCCCATCATTAAACACCCGAAAGCGAACTAATACTTTGATGCCCGAAGTGCCTTTATCAGTCAACATAAGCGCTAGCTCCTTATAGTTGTTGCGAATCTGACTGACTTCACCCCAAACAGGCTTCCAGGTTTCATCTTTTGTTGATGAATCCGCAGCTGCAATTGTGAATTGTGTTAGGGATACCTTGGGTTTGCTGAGAACAAAGCCTATCCCCGATGGCTCAAGCACTTTCTTGCCTTTATACGAAACCCGATATAATACATTGCCAGTCGGGTTACTACTAACAGAAACAGTAATGGATTTATCGGGCGAGGAAACTGAAATAGGCTGCTGTGCAAACAGCGATAGTGGACTAGCAAGTGCAAAAGCAGCAAGCAAATAGCGGATTGATAGCATAGGTTGGTCAATGCGTAATAAGACCAACAAGATAGCGTGTTTTTAGGATAGGATAAAACTAGGGATTTTCGGTACTCTGGCGCGGGCTATTTACAACGCAGGTGGATATTGGCTGGCAAACGTATTAATAACCCATAGTTTTATAGGGGAATCAGTAGTGTCCATTTTCATTATCTTTGTATAAAGTGAATTTGGCTATGACCGATAAAATCAGATACCAACAAGGTATCATGGAGAAAGATCCTCGAAATATGACGGATCAAGAGCTTGTGATCTGGCAGAAACAGTGTGCTGAGAGTGCACGTACCTACCTATTTTCCATTAACCAGCCATTAGTTTATATTCGGGAAGATGGTCATACTGTTGCCGAATATAAAGATGGAAATGTGCTGGTTGTTCGATGAACATCTATGTAATTGCAGGACCACCTGGTATTGGTAAAAGCACAAGTGGCAAAAACTTTATTCCCCGAAAAACACCAATCATTGACCAGGATCTGGCGGGATACCAATATAAGAAACAGGGTTTTGCAGATTATCAGGATTTAGCCTCACTAAGCACTCAGCAGAAAGTCAGAGAGTATTTGTTTGCTGAGGAAAGCTTTGCTTTGGAATTAAATTTAGGTTTTCCTTCTCATTATCAATATTTGCAATCCATTGCCGGATTCAATTCTGCAAACCAGATTCATTTACTGCTCTTCTTCACCGATAATTTATCGCTTTGTATTGACCGGGCCAGGATCAGGTATTTAAGTGGTGGCCATGAGGTAAAACCGGAAATTATTGAGGAGATGTATGCCAGTACGTTGCCGCTTTTTGAGCAGAATAAAAAGTTGTTTTCCAGTATCCGACTGATTGATGTTCAGAATACAAGTATGGTTGAACCTCGACAATATACTGAAAACCTTCCTGCCTGGATAGTTTCGGACGGATTGAATGGTTATTTAATCCCCTAGTTGTATTACCCTTTAACTAAGAGATTTTCTTCCTATGTGGTGTCAGTTTTGAGAAACTGACACCACATAGGAAGAAAATCAACTATTTCAACAACCCAACCAAACTATCGACCATCACGGGAGCACCAATGTACAAGGGCGTCCGTTGGTGCAAACTACGGGGCTTGATGTCGAGGATGGACTGACGACCCGATGTGGCCAGACAACCTGCTTTTTCAGCCAGAAATGCCAGTGGAAAAGCTTCATAAAGCAAGCGGAGTTTGCCGTCCGGACTCTTTTGGGTTGGCGGATATAAATAAATTCCTCCTTTAAGCAGATTTCGGTGAAAATCAGCGACTAACGAGCCGATATAACGGGCTGTATATTGCTTTTTTCGGCAATCGGTCAGATACTCCTGAACGCCATCTTCATAGCTTTCTAGATTACCATCATTACAAGAATAAATCTGACCTGTGCAAGGACTATGAATGTCGGGGTGCGACAGAATGTATTCGCCCAACGACGCATCGTACGTAAATCCATTCACACTATGACCAGTTGTGTACACCATGATGGTCGATGAGCCATAGAGAATATAACCAGCCGCCACCTGCCGACGGCCACCTTGCAGAAAATCATCCAGTGTTGGTTCCGAACCGATAGGTGTTACACGTCGGTAAATGGAGAAAATGGTGCCGATGGATACGTTTACGTCGATGTTCGATGAGCCATCCAACGGGTCCATAGCCACCACATATTTACCATTATTATTACCCGTATAAATAATATCTTCCTCTTCTTCCGAAATAATGGCGCAGGCTTCTCCACCGTTAGTCAGCGCCCGTTTGAACCGGATATTCGCAATCATATCCAGTTTTTGCTGGCTTTCACCCTGTACATTCTGAATGCCCATGCCGCCTGTCAGGTCGATCAGACCCGCTCGGTTGACCTCGCGGTGAATGATTTTACCGGCCAACGCAATGTCGCGCAGTAATTGAGAAAGCTCCCCTGTAGCATAGGGAAAAGCAGTTTGCCGGTGCATGATGTACCGGTCGAGAGTCACGCCAACAGGCAGAGCCAGTGGGTGGGAAGCCGTAATGTCGATTTGTTGCACGTCCATACGAATCGAAGAAGAATTAATAATGAATAGATAGTTTACAGATTAAGTGGGATTATTGGGTAGGAATAAGATTCTTTGGACGTTTTATATAGGTTTACTGGGGGTAATTGTATTTTTATTTTTGTCATGCTGACGAAGGAAGCATCTTAAGGCTTGTGGATTCCTAAGTAATGATACTTTAAGATGCTTCCTTCGTCAGCATGACAAATTCTGAGATTGCTGTTAGCTAACCGGTTCTGATTCAGGCGTCTCCAGCTGAACGGGTTGCATCTTCGGTGTTAGAAAATGCATGACGAGCCAGGCAAGCATATAAGCCGAACCGCACATCAGGAAGATGATGCCGTACCCGCTTTGTACATCACCCGCTTTTTTGTAGCTGTCCAGAATTCGGCCAACAATTTCCGGGAAAATAATGCCACCAATCGAACCGGCCATACTGCCGATACCTACAACGGAGCTAACCGCCCGTTTCGGAAACATATCAGAAGCCGTGGTGAAGATGTTGGCACTCCATGCCTGGTGAGCAGCGCCCGCCAGCCCGATCAAGGCTACGGCCCCCCAAATGCCCGGACCAAAACGCACAGCCATAACGGGTAAAACCAGCAAGGCGAAAATGAACATCGCTGTTTTGCGGGCTTTCCAGACACTCCAGCCTCGGCTAATCAGTGCCGACGACAAATAACCACCGCCAATACTACCAATGCTGACCAGCGTGTAGAGGACTGCCAGATACAGATTCGGTTTCTTTGTATCGAGATGGAATGTCGTTGCGAAGTAATCCTGTAGCCAGAATAAGAAGAACCACCAGATGGGGTCAGTCAGCATTTTACCGAACACAAACGACCAGGTTTGACGCTTGCCCAGTAATAAACTCCAGGAAACAGGTGCACCATGATCCGCAACGGCATCGGGCGTTGTTTCGTTATCGCTGTGGATGTAATCAAATTCGGCTTTGGAAAGTTTAGCCTGCTTGGCGGGAATTTCGTAGCCAACATACCAGAAAACAAGCCAGATAAAGCCCACGGCTCCTGTCACGATAAAGGCCATTTGCCAACCCCAGATACCCAGAATCCAGGGAACCAGAATAGGGGCAACCACGGCCCCAATATTAGCTCCTGAGTTAAAAATCCCCGTTGCGAGCGCCCGTTCTTTTTTAGGAAACCATTCGGCAACGGTTTTAATGGCAGCCGGGAAATTACCAGCCTCACCAAGGCCCAGCCCAATACGGGCGAAGATAAAGCCAACTGTACTGGTTGCCAGTGCATGCGCCATAGCCGCAATACTCCAGAAAATGATGGCAACCGTATAGCCAACTTTTGTGCCTATTCGGTCAATAATTCGCCCAAAAATCAGCAATCCAACGGCATATGCGGCCGAAAAAACCTGCACAATGCGGCTATAGTCCAGTTCTGACCAGTTAAATTCTTTTTCCAGCGTAGGTTTCAGGAGACCAACCACCTGCCGGTCGAGGTAGTTAATGGTTGTAGCGAAGAACAACAGCGCTACAATCGTCCAGCGGTAGTTTCCTATTGGTTTATTCATGCGGATTTAGGAATAAAGGGTGTAACAATCTGGACTAATGAAGCCACACGATCACGTAAGGCCGATGGATCGGCACTGTCGCCGGAGAATAACTGTGAACCGATACCGACTGCCGTAACGCCCGCTTTGAACCAGGCATTCAGGCTTTCGCTAGTGGGTTCAACGCCCCCCGTTACCATGAGTTTGAGCGAAGGCATTGGGCCTTTGATGGCTTTAATAAAACCAGGACCAACTACATTGCCCGGAAACACTTTCACCAGATTAGCACCCAATAAGGTGGCCTGGTAAATTTCATTTAGTGTAGAACCGGCTGGCATCCAGGGTACTCCATGATTCCGGCAGACATCGCCAACGGTTGGAGTCGTAACGGGCTGCACCACGAAGTCGGCACCCGCAGCGATGAATTTTTTAGCGTCATCAGCTGTCAGAATTGTACCAATGCCCATCGCCATTTCGGGGCAGTTTGCCCGTACGTAGCTTACTAATTGGGTAAAAACAGCCAGTGCTTTATCGCCCCGGTTGGTGAACTCAAAAACGCGCAGACCTCCATCGTAACAAGCTTGCACAATAGCTTGTGAATGGTCGACGTCGGGATGGTAAAAGACGGGTACAATTGGGTGGTTGATAACCAGGTCAAGGATTTTTTCGGGCGAGAATACGGGCATGTTTTTTTGGTTAAGTGGTTTTGGTTTTTGGTTAGAGGTTTACTGACTGAAGCAACCTATGCGCCAGCCAACCGTAAACCTCAAACCAAAAACCGAATACTATTCTGTTGTCGTTTCATGATGTCGGCTACCGACTGGCCAGTCGCATCGCCAAGTTCCTGCAACTTACCAAAAGCAGCGGCAGCGGCAAAATCGACCACGGCCTGCGGATTGTGTTGGTTATAGAGGCCATAAATGAGTCCTGCCATAAAGCAATCGCCACTACCCACCCGGTCAACCACCGAATCGGTTAGCAATTCGGACGAAACGTACTGCTGACCGTGGGTATAAAGGGTCGTATAGTACCGAAGGCCAGTTGGTGGTGTATCGAATCGAAACGTGTTGGCAACAACTTTACAGCGTGGGAATTGCCGTTGAATCGCTTCTGCCGTTGCCAGTGAATGCTCCAGGTACTCGTCCTTTTGGTCTCTACTATGAACTTCTGGATCAACGGGAATACCTAATAGCGAATTAGCCGCCCAGATGTTTCCCATCACGACATCGCAGTACTGGACTATGCCCGGCATGATTTCGGCAGGAGCCTTACCGTATTGCCAGAGTCGTGCCCGATAATTCAGGTCAATCGATACGGTAATACCTTTCGACGAAGCCACAGCAACCAATTCCTGACAGGCTGCGGCTACATCGGCATTTAGGGCTGGACTGATGGCGCTGACGTGAAGCCAGCTTGTGTCTTGCAAGACGGCTTCCCAATCAACTTTGCCAACCGCTAATTCTGAAAAAGACGAATGTGCCCGGTCGTAAATGACACCCGCGTTTTTGAGGTCGCTGCCCTGTGGCAAGTAATAACTTCCAACGCGTTGACCAAATCGAACGATACCCGATGGGTCGATGCCTTTGTCGGACACGTACCCGATAATATCATCGGCCAGCGAGTTTTCGGGCAATACTGTGCTGTACTTAACCGGGACATCCCAGTTGGCTAACGCGGTTGCTACATTCAGCTCAGCCCCTCCCACAAATACAGGCATGGCTGTTTGCCGAATCCATTCGCCATTAGCAACTGGAGAAAATCGTAATAATAATTCGCCGAAGCAGCAGACTTTAGTCATATTAACTCCTGTGGTGTCAGGTTCTAAAACCTGACATAGAGCGGTTTTAAGAAACCGCGTTTTACATTTATTCAGACGATTTTGGGCGGACTGGCGTCCCCGAAACCGCTCAGTGTCGGGTTTGAGAACCCGACACCACGTCAAGAAGCCTATCAAACCGCCAGCGACATCGGCTTATTGCTGAAGCCAAAATAGGTTTTAGCGTTGCCATAGCAGATGTTCTGCACAACCTGACCGGTCCAGTCGATGTCGTCGGGAAGTTCACCGTTTTCAATGTCGTTGCCGAGCATGTTGCACAGAATCCGGCGGAAATACTCGTGCCGTGGGTACGACAGGAACGAGCGCGAATCGGTCAGCATACCTACAAAGCGACTGAGCAGGCCCATATTGGAAAGAGCATTGATTTGTCGCTCCATACCCTCTTTCTGGTCCAAAAACCACCAGCCAGAGCCAAATTGTACTTTTCCTGCCACCGACCCATCATTAAAGTTACCAATCATGGTAGCAATAAGTTCGTTATCGTTGGGGTTGAGGTTGTACAAAATTGTCTTGGCCAACTTGTCGTTCGTATCCAGCCGATCGAGGAAACGGGAGAGGGCGCGTGCCTGTGCAAAATCGCCGATGCTGTCCCAACCCGTATCGGGGCCAAGCTGCCGAAGCATCCGGCTATTGTTGTTGCGGAGAGCGCCCAGGTGAAACTGTTGTGTCCAGCCTTTCTCCCAATCCATCTCAGCCAGATGCACAAGCATAGCCGATTTAAACTTCAGTACTTCTAAATGGGTCAGATCATCTCCCGAGCGAATTTTGTCGAAAATAACGTTGATTTCACCGTCGGAATACTCTTCCGCGTAAATCTGCTCCAGACCGTGATCCGAGAGTTTGCAGCCCATTGCTGCAAAATAATCGTGTCGTTGGCGCAGGGCAGCCAGAAAATCAGCGAAGGTGCTGATCGACAGGTTGCTGGCTGCTTCTAATCGCCCCACGTATTGGTTGAATACCGCCGTATCTTCGACCGCCATCGCTTTGTCGGGCCGGAAGGTTGGCAGGACACCGATCTCGAAACCCGTATCGACGGACCGTTCGTCAGCCAGTTTTTGATGATTTTCCAGTGAATCGACAGGATCATCAGTCGTACAAACGGTTTCAACGTTCATCCGGCGCAGCAGATTCCGAACCGAAAAATCCGGCGACTGCAGTTGTTCGGTGCAGGCATCGTAAATCTGGCGGGCATTTTTGCCGTTGAGCGTTTCGGTAATTCCAAAATACCGCTGTAATTCCAGGTGCGTCCAGTGGTAGAGCGGGTTTCGAAGGGTATACGGTACAGTTTCGGCCCATTTCTGAAACTTGGCAAAATCTGGCTGATTTCCCGTGCAGTAGCTTTCGTTCACGCCATTCGACCGCATAGCCCGCCATTTGTAATGGTCGCCGTAGAGCCAGATTTGCGTCAGGTTCTCAAACTGTTTATTCTCCGCGATCTGATCGGGCGGAAGATGGCAGTGATAGTCGATGATAGGCATCGGCTTGGCAAACTCGTGATAAAGCTGCTGCGCTGTTTCGGTTTGCAGCAAAAAGTTTTCGTTTAGAAAGGGCTTTTTCATGGGATAATGATTGAGTTTTGAATGATTGAGTGATTGAATGATGAAGTAGTAGTTGCTAGCTAGTCAATCATTCAAAACTCAATCATTCAATCATTTAAAGGGAAACCCCCCGTTTCCAGGGAATGAAATCATCCTGACCGTGACGGACGGCGGCTATTTCCAGGTCACCGCTGGCTACGCGGATAATGTGTTCCAGAATGCGCTCGCCTGCCTGCTGAATGGTTTCCTCGCCATCAATAATTGTACCTGTATTGATGTCAATAATATCGGGCATCCGGTTCGCTAAAGTGGTATTGCTCGCTATTTTAATGACGGGCGTAATTGGATTGCCCGTTGGCGTACCTAATCCCGTTGTAAATAGCACGACCGTTGCGCCTGAAGCCACCTCGGCTGTGGTCGATTCGACATCGTTGCCGGGTGTGCAGAGTAAATTAAGGCCCGGTTTGCGAACGGGTTCGGGGTAATCGAGCACGGCCACGACCGGTGAACTACCTCCTTTTTTAGATGCTCCCGCCGATTTCATGGCGTCGGTAATCAGACCGTCGCGGATGTTTCCCGGCGATGGGTTCATATCGAAACCTGATCCTACTTCCTGGGCTCGTTGGGCGTAGGTGTTCATCAATTCGCGGAAACGACTGGCGGTTTCGGCATCAACGGCTCGGTCGCACAGTTCCTGTTCAACTCCGCAAAGTTCAGGGAATTCTGATAGGATAACCGTTCCTCCCAATGCAACCATCAAATCGGAAGCGTGACCCACAGCAGGGTTAGCCGAAATTCCCGAAAAACCATCCGATCCACCGCATTCCAGTCCAATGACCAGTTTGCTTAGTGGAGCTGGTTTTCGGACAGTTGTATTGGCCTGCATGAGCCCAGCGAATGTCTGCCGGAGGGCCTGACTAATCAGCGATTCTTCGGTGCCAATAGTCTGTTGTTCAAGGACGAAGAACGGCTTGTCGAACTGTGGACTCCGTTTTTGAATTTCTTCCTGCAACATGCTCACCTGCGCATTCTGGCAACCCAGGCTGAGGATGGTTGCACCTGCTACGTTGGGGTGAGTGACGTATCCGGCCAGCATACCACAGAGCGCCTGGGCATCTTGCCGGGTACCTCCGCAACCGCCATCATGTATGAGAAATTTTACACCATCGACGTTAGGGAAGAGCCGTAATTGCCCATTGAGCGACTGTTCTGCGGTTTGTAAATCGGCTTGTAGCACCTCTTCAACAGTACGACCGGCCTGAACCAACGCCTTCAATTCCTCCGTTTGCCGCTGATAGGATTTCTTGCGGCCATAACCGAGGTCGTTAACTAAGGCATCTTCCAGTACCTGAATGTTCCGATTTTCGCAGAAAACCAGTGGAATTACAAGCCAGTAGTTGCCCGTTCCTACGCTTCCGTCAGAACGGTGATAACCCATGAACGTCTGGTTCTGCCACTGATCAACGGCAGGCGCTGTCCATTGATACGCAGCCGCATGAAGGTCGTAGCTATTGGTCGCATGCTGTACGTTGAAGGTAGTGAGTCGACCTCCGGCGGGAATAGCGTGTTTAGCTTTTCCAACGAGTACACCGTACATGGTGATGGAATCGCCGGGCTCAAACGCCTGAATGGCTAGTTTGTGTTTGGCCGGAATCGCTTCTGTAACGATTAAAGAGTTGCCATCGTTTTGCACTCGTTCGCCCGGTTCTAAATCGGTAAGCGCAACGAGCACGGAGTCGTTAGGGTGTATTTTTAAAACGTTCTGTTTCATTTTGATCTTATAGGACGCAGATTTTTATGATTGTTTAAGACTCATTACGATGTAAATCATCTATTAATCATACTGATCATAACAATCAACGGGCTATTTTCATTTTGTTACGGTTTCAATGTGATCGAAATGGGCAGCTACTGTCGCTAATACACTCGAGTTGACCATTTGCGTCAAATGATTCGCTACCGAATCGGCAAAGCCCGGTAACTGCGTTAAATCAGCATCCCACAAGTTGGTATTTTGTAGCACCGCATTGGTTAAGTCCTGCGGATTCAGGCGTGCCCACAAGTCGGCAAAATAACCAGCCTGAGCATCCTGAATCGGGTATTTCTGTCCATCGCGCTCACCATACCACACGCCATCCTGTTGCGAGCTAGCCCGCATAAACAGCAGATAGGCGGCAAAGCCTAAGGCTATGTAGCGGGGTGTAACGTTCAATTGCTTGTAATAATGAAGCAACGTTGGAATATTCCGCATCTGCATCTTCGCCGAATATTGCATGGTGATGGCTATCCAACGATGTTCAATGAATGGGTTACGGAAGCGATCAAGTACGTGAAAGCCAAAGCGTTGAGCGATTTTATCGTCGACAGTATAGGGGATGCCCGGAATCAGTTCGGCCAGCATGACACTGCTAACGAAAGCCGACAAAACCTCATCGTCCATCGCTTCCCGAACCGTTTCGAAGCCACTCAGATAAGCCAGTCCACAGCTTAATGTGTGCGTGCCGTTGAGCAGTCGTAATTTCAGTTCGCGAAACTGGTCGATGTTAGGTCGGATGAAAATATTCTCGTCGGCCTGATGGAACGATAGCACCTCTTGTACGTGCTCATCACCCTCGATAGCCCAGAGTCGGTACACTTCCGAAACGGTTAACAATTCATCCTGATAACCAAGTTGTTCACTAATCGCCGTATAGGTGGCTGCATCGGGTCGGCCGGGCACAATGCGATCAACCAGCGAATTGCAGCAGGTATTGGCTGTGGTGAGCCAGTGGATAAATGCTTCTTCCAGTCCATTCTGATTTGCTAGTTCCAGTAAAATAGCGGCTAGTTTGGTGCCATTATTCGGAATAAGTTCGGTAGGAACGATGACAAGCCCTTTGGTTGGGTCGCCGTTAAATGCCTCATAGCGGGCATACAAAACGGCCAGTAATTTGCCCGGAAACGATTCCGGCGACGACTGTCGAATATCGTCCTGAACCAGCTGAATACCAACCTCGGTCGTATTGGAAATCACGATCTGTAAGTCAGGGCTGGTGGCCACCTGTAGAATCTCATCCCACTGCTGTTTGGCCGATAACACACGGCTAATGGCTGAGCAAATGACATTTTCTTCAACGAGTTTCTTATTTTCAATTCCCCGAATGCAGAGCGTATATAAATTATCCTGCCGGGCAAAGGCCGACATATCACCCCCGTCCGTTGATTTTACGACTACGATTCGGCCATTAAAAATACCCTGACGGTTCGCTTTGTCGATTAAATAATCGGGTAAACCGCGCAACAGAACCCCTGTGCCAAATTGCAATACGCGCTCAGGTAAATGCAGGAGTTGATCGGTTGGAAGACTGACATCGGTGCTGGATTGAAGCAGCGGTAGCAACTGCAGGGATAAGGAATTCATAATACCGGATATGATTGATCGAAAAATTGTCTTTTTTATGGAAACCAGGTGAGCTATTAGGTGTACGGCTTAGCTACTTGCTTTCCTAAGATTAAGCAGGCTATTTGTTAAGTAGAAACTTTTCGGGATATTTATTCACGCAAACGTTATCGGGAACGTTGCCGAGTTCTGGGTATATTGCTGGAAAGCCGCAAAACGAGTAGTTGACCAGGACTCGACACTTATACGCATAGCGCCTGACGGATTGCCTGTGTTTTTGTATTTTACCAATATGTTGCTTTGGAGACTATTACGATAAAAGATATTGCGCGTGCCTTAAACCTGTCAACCTCGACTGTCTCGCGGGCGTTGCGGGATAGTTATGAAATTAATCCGGAAACCAAGCGGCTGGTAGTTGAATACGCCGAGCGGTTCAATTACCAGCCAAATCCTATTGCTCTCAGTTTAAAGGAGAATCGAAGCCGGGTTATTGGTGTTATCGTTCCCCAAATTGCCAATAATTATTTTTCACAAGCCATCAATGGCATCGATGCCGTTGCCTATAGTCGAGGGTATCAGGTTATCATTTTTCAAAGCCACGAATCCTACGAGCGGGAGTTATTGACCGTGCAGCAGGCGGTTGCCCGAAAAGCAGATGGCTTGCTTATTTCCTTGTCGGGCAGTACGTCGGATGTGTCGCATCTACGCGCTTTACAGGAGCGGAAATTGCCTATCGTTCTCTTCGATCGCGTATCCAAAGACCTTAAATCGCTGGCCGTAACTGCCGATAATTTTACGGGTGCTTTTGCCGCAACGGAGCATTTAATTCAATCGGGCCGACGGCGCATCGCACACTTAACCATCCCGTCTTACATCTCCATCACGCAGGAGCGATTGGCGGGCTATCGGGCCGCCCTTGAGAAGTACGGATTGCCCTATGACGAAAACCTGATCCGGTATTCTGAATTTGGCCAGAACAATGTGGAGCCCGTTGTAAACGATTTACTGGATCAGTCGCCCGATGCCTTCTTTGCCGCTGGCGACCGACTTGCGTTGGGTTGTCTGGCTGCCCTGAAAAAACGCAATGTGTCTATTCCTGAGGACGTTTCGCTGATTGGGTTTACGAATACACCCGTAGCCGATTTACTGGCTCCCCCCATGAGTACCGTTGAGCAGCCCGCCCTTGAAATTGGTCAGACCGCTGCCGAACTACTTATCGATCAGATTGAAGGGAAACAAAAAGCAGCGCAACCCGACATGATTCGGATTCCAACCCGGATGATCATCCGCGAGTCGTCGCAGCCCGTTGGACTAAGGGTGGGCGAGTGACTTTGTGGGAGCCAAAGTCTGATTGGCGTTATTATAACTTCGTCCCTTTAATCAGAATTGATGCTTTAATCGACTGCTCTTTAAGGTGCAGAAACTTCTTTCGTTCCTCGTCCTGCATAAAGTTTTGAAAATCCTGCTCGGCGTCAAATTCGACGAGGTGAATTTCGTAGGGTTTGTTGATGTGATGCTCGATAAACGCGTCGTCTGTTGGCCGCACTCTCAGTAAGAGCCGTCCGTTGTATTTCGCGATGGTTGGAATGGCAATGTCTTCAAACTGATGAAATACCTGCTCCTGGCCTTCTTTGATGAAAATTAATTGCGTGATGTAGAGCATGAGGTCGAACGTAGTGTTTTGTTGTATGGAGAAGTCTAGAGAGACTTTTTCGATCAAAAGACGGCATTTTTTGTCATTCCGACGCAAGGAGGAATCTTAGATTGTCCTTATCTGAGAGTAAGGAAACCTTAAGATTCCTCCTTGCGTCGGAATGACAAAAAACTCTTCATTTCGGCTTTTATTTAGAATTTCATATAGGCTGTTAGGCCGCCATTTCTTCTAGTTCGACTTCCAGCCGATCAAAGTTCTCGTCGTTTTTGCCAACAGTGAATTTCTCTATTTTTTCACGTTCTTCAGCCGTGTCAAAAATCTGTCTGAGTGTCACTTTAGTTTGTTCCAGAGTTATTTCTTCAAATGTGGCAACCACTCGAAACAGGGGTTTTAAATATCGTTTCCAGGCAATAAGGGCAGGTTCTTCTATTTTCAGGAACTCACATTCATTGGGGTAATTTCCTTTCTCTGGGCCGTGCATGATAAAGCTCCATCTTCCGCCAACCCGTAAGTCAAACTCAGTAAACGTATTGGTGAAACCGGCTGGCCCCCACCAGTTTTTTAGATGATCGGGCTCTGTCCAGGCTCGGAAAACGAGTTTTCTGGGTGCATGTATAATTCGTGAAGTTACAATTTCGCAGTCAGGAATTGTGGGAATAAATTCTGTTGCCATGGGTAGGTTATGGAGTAGGTGTTCAGGTTTTTAGTAGGAAACAGATTTATACTGAGCTATACTTTTGTGTGACCCCGATGGGGTCAAATGTTTATAGGATTGATGATTTTTCTATAGACATATGACCCCATCGGGGTCACACAAAATATAACAGGTTTGTTGACCACAGAGGTACAGAGGGCGCAGAGCTTAACCAACTAAAAGCCAGTATTTTAAGTCTCTCTACCTCTGTGGTTAATAAATTTAAGCCCCGACTTTACCAGTCTTGACATCTCCCGTTCGTTTGTAACTGGCAATAATCACTCCGGTTGAGGTGACAATATTCTCAAGCAGAGTAAAAGCAGCGGGGATCATACCATTGTCAAAAAACTTTTTCCCTTTACCTAAAGTCAAGGGGTGAATTTTAAGTTTGAGTTCGTCGACAAGGTCATTCGCAGATTCAAGTTTGAAATGCAACAATTGGGGTTGAACGGATTGATTTAATGTGTTCGTTGGGGGGATAGTTCAATTTCTTGCGGGGATGGTCATTGATCCGCTCTTGGTAGGTTTTACCTCCTGATGATTCATCTGCGAAAAATCCATCTTTTTAGGAATAAATTGGCGGATCAATTTATTATTATGTTCGTTTGCGCCCCGTTCCCAGGCATGATACGGATGAGCAAAATAAAAAGAGGTTTTTAGAGTCTTGGCCACCTGCTCATACTCGGCGAACTCTGTGCCATTATCTGAAGTGAGTGTATGAACGGGTAAGCCGCTTTCTTTCAAGCAGGCAATAATAGCCTGCCCTGTATTGCGAGCCGATTTATCCTCTACTCGTTTCATTAATAAGTAGTTACTGCTTCACTCGGTGAGCGTGACCAGTACACCTTTGTGGTTGGGCCCTATGACTGTATCCAGTTCCCAGTCGCCGAAACGCGTCTTCTCATCAACGATTTTTGGGCGTTCCTAAATACCAGGCCGGTTGACTTGCTTAACCGCTTTTCGGCGCCCATCTGGCTTGCCATAGCGCTTCCGATAAGGTTTATGGGCGTGTCGCAGGTGCTTATAGAGGGTACCTCCCTGGCGGTAATCATACCAGATATAGTTGTAGATGGTGCTGGTGAAGAGCATGGACTGGCCAGTTTGCTGGCATCGGCCTTGAATTTGCTCGGGTGACCATTGTTGGCTAAGTCCGATCTGGATAGTTTGGTAAATGGTAGGCGTAGCTTTGGTAGCGTTTTTAGGGCGCCGGTTCAGATAGGCTTTATGGACCGTTTGGGGCTGGTAATCAATAATAGAGTTGGCATTACGAGCCAATTGTCGAGTGACTACGGAGCGATACTTGCCGATTCTGCGTGCGATCTGAGCGGGTTTGAGGTGGCGCAAGGCACCAATTTGGTATCTTTGGGGAGTGTTAAATGGGACATGGTGCAACAGTTTAGCGATTGCTGCAAACATAGCCATTTACACTTGACCGGCGAGGAGTTGATTTCTCGCTGGTTTTCTATGAAAAGTGCAAAATATAGCAGCAAACTTATCTGTTGCATTTCGTTTTAGAATCTAAGATTTAACAGTTCTTCTGGGTTCGTTCGCTCGCGAACACGGTGGCGATTGGGCTGCGACCTTCCTGCGGGACGTGCTCCCTGCCACCGGAAAGCGACCCCACGCGAAGCGCACACAAACGCAACGAACCAACTTTTACTCCGATTGGCGAAGAGCAACAGCGTAATGAAAACCGCTTTGCTCAGCCTGCCTAACCGGAGCGTTTCCCTATCGCAAGGAAGCTGCCCAACTTGTCAAAGCCCAAATTACTGGGCGTTTGGCTTGTCAAGGGGAGCCGCCAAATGAGCCTAAAAGCCCACCTGTCGGATTAGCTGGCTTATCGCCGAAGCACATCCCCAAAACCTGAATTTGTTCTATAGCTGAGACCCGTTTTTGAAACATTAAAGCTTTAGTCTTTCAAAGGCCTCAACTTTAATAACAAGGCCATCAGGCCCACCCTCGTCTCTAACAAGTTCACCATGAATAGTCCAAAAATCAGTTGCATCACTTTCTTTTACGTGGATGATTTTTAGAAACTCTTTAACTGCATTAATCGAACGAAAAGCGCAATGTTCTTGCCCTATTTCCGGTTTTCCGTCTCTATAACCTGTTGTCATTGATTTTTAATTTACACATATTGGGATGGGTGAAATCCCACGCCTTATTTACTTCAAGTCAATAAGGCGATAATTGTTTAATTTAATGAACGCTGATGTCAGTTGGCTTCGGATTTTCACCTCCCTTATCACAGACCCAAATCAGGTCTGTGTCCTTATCAATATATAGGTCATATTGTGAGACATATCCACCACAATAATCACCCTTGAAGTCCTCCACAGATTGAAGACTTATCTTATCCGTAAACTTTTTTAGATATGGACCTGTCAAAAGTGTTAAATTCATGATTCCAATGTTTAGAAATTAAACCAAATACTAATCTTAATTCAAGTCGTTCATAACGGAATAAAGTGCTGTTTGTTTACGTTTTAGATCATTAATTCGATTAGCTCCTAATATCTTTTGAAATAATGAGACATTAGGATCTTCTAATTGACGTATTTGTTGCCCAACTTCTATATAATTTTTGTTTAGACTTTCGCCCAACTCTTTTTTGTAGTCACACCCACAAATTTTAGCACGAAGTTTAATTAGCTCTAAAAACTCATCGCTGTTAAAATTTTTTTTCTGCTTCGGATTATAGAGATTATATTCTTCAGGTTTCTTACCTTGCTTTTTTGTTAGTGTCAACGTGAAAGAGGGAAGTTGAGTTGAGGTATTCGTTGAACGATTTTTGCATTTATAGATTACCGAGCTTTGATAAATTTCTTCATTAAAATTATCAGCTTTCTCAGTAGTAAAACAATGATCAACAATATACGATGCAGCAGACTTTGTGTATTCTGGAGTGTTTCCACTTAGTAACCATGATGAGACTAAAAAAGCTGCGCTTGCGCGACTGGTGGCTTCGTCCAATCTCTTTTTTTCGTAATCAGTTCTTAGTTGTTTTGTATGTAGATTTAATGGATATACTTTCTCTAATTTTTCAATCACATCAACAGGGTATAATGCGGAGATATAAGGAGAAAATTTACCTTGAATATCTCTAATATATTGTGTCGGGTCTCTGTCTGGAAAAGCGTTATAAAAGAGTTGAACTTCCATTGAGCTACTAAACTCATAGTCTTTCCAAGCATTATTATGAACAAACCAAAGATCAGTTTCTTTATCACCACTTTCACCTGCATAACGGTAATCCTTTTTTAGAGCGAAAAATATTCCTTTCCCGTTTAAGCCGTAATTACCATAAAATTTAGCATTTTTACTTGTCCACTTCTCAACATTATCGAAAGGTACGTAAGTCTTTGATTGCTTCATTACAAAGGGTACTGAAAGTAAACTTCCAACACCAAATCCAATTGCCAAACCGTAACCTGGCTCGGTAAACTTTGTTGATTTAGCTACAGCATATCCAGCGATTGGAAAAATGCCATAATTGATAATTAGCGCAGGTGCAATACGGAACCGTTTCTCATAATGAGCATTTGGTATGTTCAATATAGGATACCGTTTATAGTTAGAAAGAATATCTCCTTTCCACTTTGGGGTGTAAGTTGTACATCCCTCAAAAGAAATAAGACTTATTCCACAAAAAAAAAGGTAAAATAAAGGGTAAAGAAGTTTGTTCATGGAGTTGTTACGGAATGTTACTGATTCGATTTATTCAATAATCAACCATTAAGCTGATACAGCAAACCAAGACTTTTGTGCGAAGCATGGAACGCCTAATTGCGGTATTCCTAAGCTGTTCTCTGATGGGGCGGTTGACCTGTCACACTATCCCGCAAATCAAAACCCTGATCCTCAGTAAGTTCACTCTACCAGCTGAAACCTGCCCAACGAGCAAAAAAGCGGCTTTGCCAGAACGGCGACCTGGAAGCCCAAAACTATCCTTCTTAAGTTCGCTTTTTTGTTACCAATACGCTGAAAAATAAGTACTTTGCAGGCCCGCTATCCAACGACCCCAGGGGTTGATGGCGAGCAAATTACTCAAAAGAAGCGCAGGACTTGCGGCCTTTACATCCCTGTTTTTGTTGGGCTGTCGTCAGACAGGCAGCCCATGCAGAGCAACTCAGTTGAATTAATCAACAAAACAGTTGTTTTCTGTATCCCAATGCCCTGTTTTATGCAATCCAGTACTGTCGTTGTGCACGTTCACATACACAAACCGTGTTGCGCCTTGACTTGTGTACTTTGGATCCTCACACTGGTTCCACGTTACACGTGTTCCGTCGGCAAGGTCAGCTTGCCCACCAGAATTGTAGCTTCTGAGAATTTCCCGTTTTAGGTCTCTTAATTCTTCTTTTACGGTAGCCATTTTGATTGAAATTTTGGAATGTTGAAAAACGCACTTTTTGATTCTTACATCGAACGCGAAGCCCAAAGCTGTCCTTATTGGGGTGGCTGGCCTGTCGCAAGAGGGCAACCTTGCAAGCCCACAACTGGCCCTACTCAGGTATTCGGCTTGTCAACCGGAACTTGCTCCACAAACCTAGATTGTCTTAACAGGGGTGTTTGTCCTGTCGCTGGGGAATTGCCAAACAGAAAACCAAACAGCGATTACCCAACATATACGAGGGCGAAGGTTCATTTAATTATATCTTGTTGATTATCAAAGAGAAACCATTAAACGTGTAAAGGGTAAATCAACTAATGTGCAATAATAGATTATTAATAGAAATTAAGCAACTAAATAAATTAAAATATATACTTTATTGGTTATATGTACTAGTTTTATAGTTACTAATAAAACTCTCTAGAAGCAATCACAAACCAAAGGACCTATCCCTCAAAAACAAAAAACTCAGAGCCTGTAAGTCGCCTTAACATGCACTGAGTCACGAATCGAGGTATGGATGGAATCTATTTCATTGTCAACACATTGGCCGGAACGCCAGTGCTGGTTTCCACCGTTTTCTTGGCGTGTGAGGTGTTGGTATTCAGGAGTTTGATGCTGTTCGAGCGGTTGCCGGAGATGTGCATGAGCAGGTCGGTGTTATCGGCGTACTGGATGTTGTCGAGCGTTAGGTTGTGGCTATTTTGAATCTGCATCAACGTTTTTGCCGGGCTCATCAGCGTAACGTTTTTCAGTCGAATGTTTTCGGCTTCGATACAAACAAAGCCTTTCCGACTTTGCAGGACCGCGTTTTCAATCAGGATATCCTTAACTGCCATTTCGGGTAACCCGCGTACCATAATACCCGTTTCAGCACCTTTGCAAGTCACATTCCGAATCTGGAACGCACGAAACTGTGGGGTAACTTCGGAAAGCGGTTGCGCTGGAATAACGGGTAGCTCGTTGCTTTCTCCCTGTTGCGGTACCGGGTCTTTAGCGGCATAATACATATCGAACAGAATGGCCTCGCCCGCAATGTCGGTCATGTCGATACCGTCTACGAAGATGTTCTCCACAATGCCACCTCGTCCACGAGCTGTTTTGAACCGGAGTCCTACATCCGTTCCCATAAACGTGCAGTTCGATACGTACAGATTTTTGACTCCGCCCGACATCTCGCTCCCAATCACAAAACCGCCGTGGGCATGATACACCCGACAATTCCGCACAATGATATTCTCGGTAGGTACACCCCGCTTTCGGCCCTGTTCGTCGCGCCCGGACTTGATACAAATGCCATCATCGCCCACATCGAACAAGCAATTTTCAACCAGCCCGTTCCGGCACGATTCAAGATCGAGACCATCACCATTCTGAGCATACCACGGATTTTTAGCCGTAACATTGCGCAAGGTGATGTTCTCGCATAGGAGGGGATGGAGGCACCAGGCGGGGGAGTTTTGGAAGGTTACGCCTTCCAGTAAAATCCGCTTGCATCGAGTCAGGCTTACCATATTCGGACGCAGGAAATCCTTTATATCTTCGTAATATGCACGGTCTTGTCCTGCTTTGACGGTCATGGTAGCTCCTTTAAACGACTGGGCCGATGGATACCACATATCCTTTTTGTCGTTCAATACACCTCCCGATGCAACGAGTTTTTTCCACTGATCGTCCGTGAGTTTACTTTTCTTAACCATCCGCCAGGCGTCACCGGCACCATCGAGAATGCCTTCGCCCGTAATGGCGATGTTTTCCAGATCGACGCCCGAAATAGGGGCCTGATTCCGAACCGCATCTTCTCCTTCCCAGGTTGTATTTACTAACGGATAAGCAGTCCGCTGATTGGTGAATTGAACGAGTGCACCCTTTGCCAGATGCAGATTTACATTGTTTTTCAGGGCAATCGGACCCGTGAGCCATAAGCCGCGAGGGACCAGCACCACACCACCACCGGCACGATTGCATTGCTCAATGGCCTTGTTGATAGCAATAGTATTGAGGGTCAACCCATCGGCAACTGCGCCAAATTTGCTGATGGTAAGCGTATCTTTTCGGAAGGATGGTGTGAGCACTTTCGGTAAATCAACTCCCGATACAGTAGGATTGCCATTTGCCGATGGGTGGTCAGGAGCTATGCGAAAGCTAGTAGCAAGAGTGAGTACAGCTAAACCAGTTAGGATTTTCATTGGGGTTTGGGAAAAACAAGACCAACTACCAGCCGTAAATGGCTGAATTCTTCCCTAAAGTGACCTCAAAATGAGGGTTCATTCAAGTAACGATGGCTCTTTTTTTACGCAATCGTTGCCGGGAACGTTATCAGGAATAGTTTTCTCTGTAAATCGATCTGAAGAGAGAACATGGGTCTATCCTGAAAAGCTGCAAAAAAATCTTCGTACGCTTATAGGTGCTAAAATTCTTTACGTACTTTTGACGCAAAGGAAAAACGATGACTACGAACCGAGTCAATTATCTGCTTGCTGCCCTTTTGCTGGCAGGAAGCCACTATACAACGGCCCAGCAGGCGCACGTTAATCTGGACTGGAATCCGCAAAAAAATACCCAGAATCTGATTCCGTTTGGCGCTGCCGTCATCTCCCCAGAAGTTCGCGATGATCAAACCGTAACGTTTCGGCTCAAAGCGCCTGATGCGAAGCAGGTGATGCTAACAGGTGGACCAATGTTGCTGGCGTTGAAAGTGAAAGATCCTATTCCGTTTCAAAAAGGCGACGACGGGCTTTGGACGCTAACCGTTGGGCCAGTCAAGCCCGATATTTACGTCTATAAATTTATCATCGACGGTGTTCAGGTTGTTGATCCGAACAACACCCTGACGGGCTTCAATGACCAACCGGGCTATAGCAATCTAGTCGTTCAGGGCGATGGTCCAGCCTATTACGATGCCAAACCGGTACCACATGGTGCAGTAACGCGGCATATTTACCATTCCGATGTGCTGAATGGCGAACGGGAAATCTATGTCTACACGCCACCAGATTATTCGCCCAAAAAGAAATACCCAGTTCTGTATCTGGTCGGTGGTAGTGGCGAACTGGCATCGGGTTGGGCGCTCGATGGACGGGCCAATTTCATCGCAGATAACCTGATTGCCGAGGGCAAAATGGTCCCTATGCTGATTGCGATGCCCAACAATCAGGTTGTTCACCGCACCGACCCGAATCATACCGAGAAAACCTTTCCGCTGTTTGAAGAAGAGCTAAAAAAGCAGATTATTCCTTTTGTCGACAAGACCTACAGTACTCGTGCCGACCGAAAAGGGCGTGCCTTGGCGGGCCTGTCGATGGGTGGACGACACACGCAGTTGGTGGGGCTTAAAAACCTCGATTTGTTCAGCTCGTTTGGTGTTTTGAGCGCGGGTGATCTGGAGACGGAGAAAGTGAGTGCGGCCTTATTGAACGATCCGGCTGCTAATCAGAAAGTAGATTACTTACTGGTTGGGCAGGGGACGGGCGAAGTAGAGACCATTGGCAAACGGGCCGTGGCCTTGCATGAGGCCTTGCAGAAACACAACGTCAAGCATGAGTATTATGTCGGTGGAGAAGGTGCCCACGATTGGGGAACCTGGCGGCATTTGCTGTATTATAAATTACTGCCAAACCTCTGGCGGAAATAGTGAAGATGGCGCGAGGCTCCAGCCTCGTGACTATTATTCATCGGCCTCTGCCGATAGTTAACACGCTTAATAAAATGCTGGCCGGAGGCCAGCGAATAGTAGGCACGAGGCTGGAGCCTCGCGCCATCAGTCTTACCAAACCTTACTGTATTCCTTATGAAAACCTTACCTAATGCCCGCCATTGTGCGCTGACCCTCTGTGCAATGCTGGTTTCAATGGGAGCAATGGCCCAAATGCCCCAGAAAACGCCCAATGATACCTTGAAATCGCCTAAGGTGCTGGACGACAAACGAGTGATGATTCAGATTTACGCTCCTAAAGCGAGCGAAGTAACGGTAGGCGGGGACTTCCTGTCCAGCCCAAAACCACTTAGCCTGACCAAAAACGATCAAGGGGTATGGTCGGTGTTGATTGGACCGCTGAAACCCGATTATTATTCGTACACGCTCATGGTGGATGGCGTGCGGACGATGGACCCCAAGAATCCGGTGATCAAACAGGGCATCAGCAGTTTAGAAAATATGATGGCGCTCACTGGTCCGGAAACCGCTTTTGAAGACAATAAGGCGGTTCCTCATGGCGAAGTCCGGGAGGTTTGGTACTCATCGAATACCTTGGGTATGATGCGTCGGATGCACGTGTATACCCCACCAGGTTACGAAAAAGGGACCACGAAATACCCTGTATTTTATCTGTTGCACGGTGGTGGTGATGACGATTCGGGTTGGAATACCATTGGTCGGTCGGGCTTTATTCTGGACAATCTGATTGCAGCCGGGAAAGCAAAACCGATGATCGTTGTAATGCCGAACGGTAGTATGCCATTGCCCCCACAAACAGGTATGCCCGATGCGAATACGATGAATCGCATGCGGGATTTGTTCTCCAGCGAATTACTGAAAGACGTAATGCCTACGGTTGAGAAAAGCTATCGGACATTAACTACGCCCGAAAGCAGAGCGATTGCTGGTTTATCGATGGGCGGCTTCCAAACGCTGGACCTTACCCTGACACGTCCCGAATTGTTCAACTATGTTGGTGTATTCAGCTCGGGTTTCTTTGGCGCGACCGCTGACGAAGCTGATACAAAATACGCCAAAGTCCTGAACGATCCTTCGTTCAACAAAGGCAAAAAACTGTTTTGGGTAGCCATTGGTAAAGATGATTTTGTGATGGATGCTAACAAGAAAACGCTGGCCATGCTCGATAAGCACAACATCAAATACCAGTACAAAGAAACATCTGGTGGCCACACCTGGGTTAACTGGCGCCAGTACCTCAATGAATACACGCCTATGCTGTTTAAGTAGGCGAAATGTGATTTGAGTTATTTGACTACGCAAGTTTAGATTATACTGTGTGACCCCGATGGGGTCAAAAGTTTATAGAAAGGCAATTGTCTCTATAAACATCTGACCCCAGCGGGGTCACACAAGAATACTTTAATTTAGTTTGGCCTGATTGCTTTCGCTGCTATGCAACTATGTTATACCATTACCATTAACCACTTCAACTGGATGAACTTAATTCGACTCTTTCTCTTCTTTACCTTCCTAAACGTATCTGCCTTTTCATTCGCGGCCAAAGTCGATACGTTGGACATTCCATCGGCGGCTATGCAGAAGAACCTGCGGGCTGGTATCATTCTTCCCAACTCCTATGCGAAAAGCAAGTCGACTTATCCGGTGTTGTATCTGCTACATGGTGGCGGAGGTAAATTCAGCGACTGGCTGGCCAAAACACCCGACAAGATGCTGTTGCATAACCTGGCCGATCAGTACAACCTGATTATTGTGACGCCAGAAGGAGAGCCGTTGAGTGGCTATTTAGACAGCCCAATTCAGAAAGACAATCTGTTTGAAACCTACATCACCAAGGAGGTCATCGAGAAGATTGATAACACCTATCGGACAATTCGTGATCGGAAAGGACGGGTCATAACGGGCTTGAGTATGGGTGGTCATGGAGCCCTATATCTATCTACCCGCCACCCGGATTTGTATTGCGCAGCTGGTAGCATGAGTGGTGCATTGGATCTGAGTGCAACCCATTGGAAAATTACCCCTGAGTTTGCCAAACAGATTGCTCCCCAATTTGCCCGGATTCTGGGACCAGTTGGTTCAACACCTGATTTATATGCGTTGAATTCGGTAGTCAATATGGCCGATAAGATAAAGGCGAATGGCTTACCGCTGATCATTGATTGTGGTGTCGATGATTTTTTGATTGAACCGAATCGGGAGTTGCATCGCCGATTGGTCTATAACCAGACACCACATGATTATACCGAACATCCCGGCGGCCATACCTGGGAATATTGGGAGAACTCACTACCTTTCCACGTGCTGTTTTTTAGCAAAATTTTGAAAGGTAATGGCGCACTGACGCCTTAATAAGCGAATAGGTAATGAGTAATGGATAATGTAAAATGAATAATCTATCTTCCATTTTACATTATCCATTACTCATTATCCACTGCCCAGTTTCTATTACTTAAATGAGAAGACGTACATTTCTGAAAAACACCTCTGCCGCTGGTATCGTAGCGTTGGTTACGCCATCGGGAGTTATTGAGGTTTCTGCTAAATCAGCTTCCTCAGATATAAAAGCTACCGAAGCCTTTGTCGATGCGTTCGTAAATCCACCGATGTCGGCACGGGCGCAGGTCTGGTGGCACTGGATGAACGGCAATGTCACGGCCGATGGCATCACCCGCGATCTGGAAGCGATGCAACAAATCGGGATTGGTGGGTTTCAGAATTTCGATGCGGGTACTGGTATTCCCAAAGGCCCGGTTGTGTATTTAAGTCCCGAATGGCTCAGCCTGAAACAGCACGCCATGAAGGAGGCCGATCGGTTGGGACTGGAGTTTACGATGCACAACTGTCCCGGCTGGTCGTCGAGTGGTGGGCCGTGGATTACGCCCGAATTGGCCATGCAGGAGATTACCTGGAGCGAAGCTTACGCAACAGGTGGGAAGGCTGTAACCATAACCCTGCCCCAACCGCTTAGCAAGCTGGATTATTACCGCGATGTTGCCGTTCTGGCTTTCCCATCGCTGCCCGGCGAAGGTTCTTTGGAAGCATTGGCCAACACGGTTACGGCCAGTGGGAGTACGAGTTCTAGTACACCCGCTGCATTGGCGGGATCGGAAGGCGTAACGGTACAACCAGCCTCCGAAGGACAACCAGCGTATTTGCTCATTGAGTTCAAACAACCGTACGAAGCCCGATCGATTAGCTTTCTGAGTAAGTCAGTGGGTAAACAGACAGGCGGTGGTGGCGGTTTTGGAGGTGGACCACAACTAACCCTCGAAGCGTCAGACGATGGTACTCAGTTTCGAAAAGTACTAACTGGCAGTGCGGGCCGTTCCAATGACTATGCCCGTAGTCTGGCGGAATTTACGCCTGTGAAAGCAAAGTATTTTCGAATTGTATCGCTGGGTGCCCGACAGTTTGCACAACTTAGTTTTTCGGGAACGGCTCGACTAGCCGATTGGCAGAAGAAAACCAACAAGGACTTTGGCGTGATGGGCGTATCGAACGATCAGGAAGGAGCTGGCCAGGCTGCCATCAACCTGTCTTCAATTGTCGATGTCTCGTCATTTATGAATAAAGATGGAGTACTCATCTGGAACGCACCAGCGGGCAACTGGACAATCCTGCGACTAGGTTATACCCCCAATGGCGAGCTGAATCGCTCGGCACCGGATACAGGCATCGGACTGGAATGCGATAAATACAGTCAGGCAGCAATCGATTTTCATTTTAATAAAATGATGGAAAATCTTTTGCCAACCCTGAAGCCATTAACCCAGAAAGGAAAAGTTGGCCTGCTTATCGACAGCTACGAAGTAGGTATGCAGAACTGGACACCACAGTTTGACCAGGAGTTCAGGCAACGCAATGGCTATTCACTGCTCACTTATTTGCCAACGTTAACGGGACGTCTGGTTGGTACTATCGATACAACAGAGCGGTTTCTCTGGGATTTCCGTCGAACGCAGGCTGATTTGATGGCCGACAATTATTACGGACGATTCCGGGAGTTGTGCCACCAACAGGGAATCGTTGCTTATGCCGAGCCTTACGACCGTGGACCAATGGAAGAAATGCAGATTGGCGCACGGGTCGATGTAAACATGGGCGAATTCTGGAATGGTTTGTCATCGTTGTTTCAGAATAATCTGACCATGCGCCGGACAACCAAACTGGCTGCTTCTATTGCACACACCAACGGCAAACAGGTAGGAGGAGGCACGCCCGCCAACCCGCAAATTGTAGGGGCCGAAGCCTTCACGGGTGAACCGGAATCGTCGCGCTGGCAGGAGTATCCGTTTGCTATGAAAGCCCTGGGCGACAAGATGTTTACGCAGGGTTTAAACCGAATTATTTTTCACCGATACGCCCACCAGCCGCACCCAACTGCCTTACCCGGTATGACAATGGGCCCCTGGGGCATTCACTTCGACCGAACGACAACCTGGTGGAAACAAGGCCGGGCGTGGCTGGATTATCTGGCACGTTGTCAGAGCTTGTTGCAGCAGGGACTTTTCGTGGCCGATCTTGCCTATTTCACGGGCGAAGAAGGCAACGAATACACAAAGGTTGAACCGCATGAACTAACCCCAACGCCACCGGCACATGGGTATGATTATGACCTGATCAACGGCGAAACCCTTGTCAGACAGGCCAAAGTCGAAAACGGAAACCTTAGTCTGCCCGATGGCATGAGCTACCGGGTTCTGGTACTTCAGGATCATAAAGCGCTAAGTCTGGAACTATTGCGTAAGCTGCGGGGGCTGGTTAACAGTGGTTTAATGCTGATTGGTGCCAGACCGGCTACCTCACTAGGCCTCCGTGGACAGACAACCGGAAGTTCTGAATTCAGCCAGCTAGCTACTGAGATTTGGGGGTCCATAAACGGGACGACCGTTACCGAAAATAGACTGGGTAAAGGGCGGGTGTTCTGGGGGAAATCGGTTCAGGATGTACTCGAAACCTTAGAGGTGAACCCAGATGTCGAAGTAACCTCGCGCTCTGGTGATGCGCCTATTATGTGGATACATCGACGTATTGGTGATGCTCATATGTACTTCCTGTCGAATCAACGACGGACGAATGAAGAATTAGTCTGTACATTTCGAGTAGCTGGAAAACAACCCGAACTCTGGGATGCTACAACGGGTAAACTAACACCGATACCATTTTATGAAACAGTAGAACATGAAACCTGGTCGGGGAATTTTAAGCCCAGCCAAACTCGACTGCCGATTTCTCTTGAACCTGCTGGTTCCATATTTATTGTGTTTCGCTCTCCAGCTAAACAGAAATCATTAAAATCAATCAGTAGTGGAAACCAAACATTACTGACCACAAAACTATTTGAGACATTTGTTAGCAGTGTAGAGACTAAAGTAGCCAACAACTTTACCATTAGCCTTTGGGCGAAGCCAGAGCTGAACATCATGCTTTCGCCAACTGGGTTTATGCAGCACGTGAAAGACCCCTGGACAGACTATTACGCCATTTATCCATCTTCTGGGACAGTATTTGGAGCTGGTCATGCCGTTTGTGGACTAACTATCGGGCGGAATGGGGTGGCGGTTTGGGAGCGGACTACAGGTAAACCCGTTTTTCGAATGGCAGCAACAACGACCATTTCGGGTTGGAGTCATGTAGCTTTGGTTTACAAAAGTGGTATTCCATCAATATTTGTCAATGGCAAATTGATTCAGGAAGGCAAAAGTGGAGAAAATATTATCCATCCTTCTCCTTCATTCGGTAAAGCCTATCTAAACGATGGCGCATCGTTTTATAATGGAGATATGACATCGCCAGAATTGTTTCCCGAGGTATTGACCGATGACCGAATCCGGCAGTTAGCGGCTCAGCCAAAACTTCCGACCAGTTCACTACCCAAAGTAGAGATGGCGCAGCATGGAAAATCAGCGCTGCTTTTCTGGCAAAATGGCCAGTATGAGTTACAGGATAAGGCGGACCATGCTACGTCCCTGACTGTGTCTGGTATCAATTCGCCAACGGAACTGGCCGGCGACTGGCAGGTGAGTTTTCCGCCAAATATGGGTGCTCCTGAGCAAATTACGCTTTCTAAATTGATTCCTTTGAATACGCATTCGCAGGATGGTGTAAAATATTTTTCGGGCACAGCAACCTACGCTAAAACACTAACTATACCTGCTACGGCAAAAGCGAAAGGAAAGCAGTTGTTCCTGGATTTGGGTCAGGTGGAAGTGATTGCCAATGTGATCGTAAACGGCAAAGATTTGGGTACGCTCTGGAAACGTCCGTACCGAATCGATATCACTGATGCCGTGAACGTTGGGGCAAACAAGCTGGAAATTAAGGTGACGAACCTGTGGCCCAATCGCCTGATTGGCGATGAGCAGTTGCCTGATCCTGATAAGTTTACGCCCGGTGGCGGTGCGGGTGGATTTGTGAGCCTTAGCAATGGCGCCATTGTAGAATTGCCTGCCTGGTATAAAGAAGGTAAGCCTAAACCTGCCGACGGACGAGTGACCTTTACGACCTGGAAACACTACAACAAAGATTCTCCTTTGCTGGAATCGGGCCTGATTGGGCCAGTCGTTTTGCGTGTGGCAGAATTGAAATTGATTAGTTGATTTTTGTCATGCTGACGAAGGAAGCATCTTAAAATATCCTTACAGAATCAATGGGATACATTAAGATGCTTCCTTCGTCAGCATGACAAAAACAAGACATACCCTTTTCTTATGAAACAAACCTTCCTCTTTTTCCTAACTCTCCTTTTCAGCACGGCCTTTAGTCAATCGACCATTATTAAAACCGCCAATGGGCAAATCGAAGGCACCGTTAACACAGCGGGCGATGTCCGAATCTTTAAAGGCGTTCCTTTTGGAGCCCCACCTGTCGGGAATCTGCGTTGGAAAGCGCCACAACCCGTTGCTAACTGGACTGGTGTCAAGAAATGTCAGGCGTTTGGGCCAAGTCCGATGCAGAGTAAACCTGCACCGTTTATGTACTGGTCAACAGAGTTTCTAATTCCTGCCGAACCCATTAGCGAAGATTGCCTGTACCTAAATGTCTGGACGGCGGCCAAATCGGCTACCGAAAAACGTCCGGTAATCGTCTTTATTCCGGGTGGAGGTTTTCGATCCGGGGGAGGAGCGTGCCCTATTTATGATGGAGAAGCTATGGCGAAGAAAGGCGTCGTGTTTGTCAATATCAACTACCGGCTCGGCGTTTTCGGCTTCCTGGCCCATCCCGAATTATCGCAGGAGTCGGGCCATAAGGCATCAGGGAATTATGCGTTGATGGATATGATCGCGGCCCTCCGCTGGGTTCAGAAAAATATTGCTGCACTAGGTGGCGATCCCCAAAACGTAACCGTTGCCGGGCAGTCGGCAGGTGCGTTTGCCGTTAATTTCCTGACCGCATCGCCGTTAGCCAAAGGGCTGTTTCAAAAGGCAATTGCCGAAAGTGGTGGCAGCTTCGTTGATAGTCCAATTCGGCCTAAATTGACCTTGCAGGGTGCAGAGCAACAGGGAGTTACGTTTGCAAAATCGTTGGGCGCTGGCTCCCTGGCAGAATTGCGGGCTAAATCAGCCGATGATATCCTTAAAGCAACGGGTGGACTAAGTGCACCCATTACGGATGGGTACGTAGTGCCGGAATCTGTTATGGATATCTATAAACATGGGCAGCAAAGCGATGTTCCAATCATCGTTGGCTGGAACGAAGATGATCGGGTCTCCGGCCCTCCCGCCAAAGCCGAGGTTTTTCGGGAGCAGGTAAAAAAGCGATTTGGCGATAAAGCTGACGATTATCTGAAAGTTTATCCTGCACAAACCGAAGACGAAGCTGGGCAATCACAGAAAGCCAGCAGCCGGGATGAAGCATTTGGTATTCAGGATTATACCTGGGCCAGAATGCAGAATAAATCCGGGAAGGCACCCGTTTATGTGTACAACTTTAATCGAAAACTACCGGCCGGTACACCCGAAACTCAATTTGGCGCATTTCATTCGGGCGAGATCGTGTATGCCTATAACAACCTGCACACACTGCACCGTCCCTGGGAGCCTGTCGATCAGCAACTGGCCGAGTCCATGTCGTCATACTGGGTGAATTTCGCCAAAACGGGTAATCCGAACGGGAAGAATCTGCCCAACTGGCCAGCCTACAAATCCACCGCCGAAAACGTACTGATTCTGGATAAAACCATTCAAAGCCGTCCATTACCCACGAAACCTCAACTGGCTTTCTGGGAGCAGTATTATGGAGTTGGGAAGTAACAAGCGTTTTTTGTCATCCCGACGCAGGAGGGACCTCTAGATTGTATGAGCCTAGAGGTCCCTCCTGCGTCGGGATGACAAAAATGCCCAACAAATTTGATTAATAATTGACTACCTATGAGAAAACAGAACATTTACATCACTGCCCTCAGCCTATTATCGGTATCCATAGCGATGGGTCAAAATTGGACTGAAACCAAGTCTGGAAGCTGGACAAAAGTCACGAACAAGAGCGGCCAAACGTTGGGATACACCGCTACGTCCGGTGTAAAACTTCTGACCGACAAAGGGTTTGCCTTTAAAGATTTGAACAAAAATGGCAAACTGGATAAGTACGAAGACTGGCGATTGCCTGCCGACGTACGCGCTAAAGATCTGGCCTCCAAAATGACCGTCGATCAAATTGCCGGATTGATGCTGTACAGTAAGCACCAGCCCATTCCGGCAGCTGCTGGCGGTCCGTTTGCAGGGACCTATAACGGGAAAATCTTCGCTCAAAGTGGCGCTAAAGTTTCTGATCTGTCGGACCAGCAACGGGAGTTTTTGACGAAAGATAACGTGCGTCACGTGCTCATTACATCGGTGCAAAGCCCGGAAGCCGCTGCCGAATGGAACAATCATGCACAGGCATTAGTCGAAGGATTTGGTTTGGGAATTCCAATCAACAGCAGTTCGGACCCGCGCCACGGCACGCGTGCGAATGCCGAATTTAATGCCGGTGCGGGTGGTACCATTTCCATGTGGCCCGGTTCATTGGGTTTGGCCGCAACGTTCAATCCTGAATTGGTGCAACGGTTCGGACAGATTGCTGCTACAGAATATCGGTCGTTGGGCATTGCTACGGCCCTTTCGCCCCAGATTGATATCGCGACCGATCCCCGCTGGAACCGGGTAAGTGGTACATTTGGCGAAGATCCAAAATTGTCGACCGATATGGCGCGTGCCTATGTGGATGGTTTTCAGACATCAACCGGTGCTAATGAAATTACGGGTGGATGGGGCTATCACAGCGTGAACGCTATGGTGAAACACTGGCCGGGTGGCGGTTCGGGCGAAGGTGGACGTGACGCACACTATGGCTATGGTAAATACGCGGTTTATCCCGGCAAGAATTTCCAGACGCATTTTATGCCCTTCTTAAATGGTGCGTTCAAATTGAGTGGCAAAACCGGAATGGCCTCAGCAGTAATGCCTTATTACACGATTTCATTCGATCAGGACAAAAAATACGGAGAAAATGTAGGTAATAGCTACAACAAATACATCATCCATGACCTGCTGCGGACCAAATACAAATACGATGGTGTCATCTGCACCGACTGGCTCATTACGGCCGATGAAACGGCGGTCGATGTCTTTCTGACAGGTAAGTCGTGGGGTGTCGAAAAGTTATCGGTTGCTCAACGACACTACAAAATCCTGATGAATGGCGTCGATCAGTTTGGCGGTAATAACGAATCGGGGCCGGTTCTTGAAGCGTATAAAATGGGCGTTAAAGATCACGGTGAAGCGTTTATGCGGGCGCGATTTGAACAATCGGCGGTTCGGCTTCTCAAGAATGTTTTCCGGGTGGGCTTGTTTGAAAACCCCTACCTGGACCCACAGGTTTCTGGAAAATCGGTTGGCACACCTGAGTTCATGAAGGCGGGTTATCAGGCGCAACTGGAATCGGTAGTGATGCTGAAAAACAAGGCTAAAACCCTACCGCTCACCAAAGGGAAAACGGTTTACATCCCCAAGCAATTCACCCCCGCTGGTCGCAATTTTCTGGGTATGGATATTCCCGAAAAACTTGACTATCCGGTTAGCCTGAACATCGTGAAGAAGTATTTTACCGTAACGGATAACCCCGCCGAAGCTGATTATGCACTGGTGTTCATGCGAAGTCCGGATTCGGGAGGGGGCTACAGCATTCCCGATGCCAAAGCGGGTGGCACTGGCTATGTTCCGGTCAGTCTGCAATACGGTGACTATACCGCTCAGGGTGCCCGTAACCCAAGTATCGCTGGTGGCGATCCACTCGAAAAATTCACGAACCGAACCTACAACGGCAAAACCGCCAAGACCATTAACACGACTGATCTAGGCATGGTTACCGAAACCGTTGCCCAAATGAAGGGTAAGCCGGTAATTGTGGCGCTACAAGTGTCTAATCCAACAGTCGTTAAGGAGTTTGAAGCTCAATCAAATGCGATTCTGGCTCACTTTGGCGTACAGGACCAGGCGCTTATGGATATTCTGACGGGCGCATATGAACCGTCGGCGTTGCTACCTATGCAGTTTCCCGCCGATATGAAAACCGTGGAAGCGCAAGCCGAAGACGTTCCTCGCGACATGACATCGTACCGCGATTCGGAAGGGCATGTTTATGACTTTGGCTTTGGTCTGAACTGGAAAGGGGTTATTCAGGATGCCCGAACCGCGAAGTATAAGCAAGCGGTTGTAAGTTTGAAGTAAATGTTTGAGCTGTGTGGTGTCGGTTGCTAACAACCGACACGCGCTAGGTTTCTCAAAACCTAAAACCACGAACCATAGGTTTTGAGAAACCTACTGCGTCAGCTTTAAGAAGCTGACGCCACAAAAGATGGTATAAAGCTATGCGGACAGGATGTCCGCGTTACACAAAAACATAGCAATGAATACAACCCGTCGTCATTTTCTGGGGCAGCTAGGCACCCTCGCTACATTACCGATCTTACCAACCATCGACTTGATGGCGGCTCCCAAACCTCTATTTTTTAAGATTTCCCTGGCTCAATGGTCACTGCATCGGGCGTTATTAAAAAAGGAAACCACTACCCTTGATTTTCCTGTCAGGGCCCGGCGTGATTTCGGTATAACGGCCGTTGAGTACGTTGATCAGTTCGTGAAGAACGAACCAGCTTATCTAAAAGAGCTTCTCAAACGGAGCCGGGATGAAGGTGTTGTTAATCATTTGTTGATGATTGATACGGCGGGCAATTTAGTCGATGGTGAGGCTGCCAAACGAGCCGATGCCATTACCCGCCACTATGCCTGGGCCGAAGCGGCTAAATTCCTGGGCTGCAAAACCATTCGGGTGAATTTGCAAAGTAAGGACTCCGCCGATGAAGTCCGTAAACGAGCCATCGAAAGTATGGGCCGACTCGCTGAAAAGATTGCCCCTTTGGGTATCAATGTCGTAGCCGAAAACCACGGCGGGCATTCATCGGATGGAAGCTGGATGGCTTCCGTGGCGAAAGCTGTTGGTAAACCAAACTGCGGGCTCTTGCCTGATTTTGGTAATTTCTGCCAGTCGCACGATTGGGGGAGTTCAGAAAAGAACTGTGATCAACTATACGATCGCTACAAAGGCGTGACCGAAATGCTGCCGTATGCTAAAGGTGGAGTTAGTGCCAAAAGTTACGGTTTCAATGCCCAAGGGCAGGAAACGAAGATCGATTACGCCCGCATGCTCAAACTGGTGAAAGCCTCAGGTTTCAACGGCTATATCGGTGTTGAATTTGAAGGCGAAGGCATGGCTGAAGATGAAGGGATTCGCCGGACGAAAGCCCTGCTCGAATCGGTGGGGAGCAAATTAGCGTAAGACACAACTTACATGACCAAAATCTATTTTCTTCTTGCCGTTACGCTTTCCCTTCTCACTGGTTGGGCATCGGCGCAAACGCCTAAGCAGGATAAACTTCTGTTTGGCGTAGCGTATTACGATGAGTATATGCCCTACGAACGTCTGGACAAGGATATTCAGATGATGAAAGAGGCTGGCATTAACGTCGTTCGTATTGCCGAGTCAACCTGGAGCACGGCCGAACCGCAAGATGGCGTGTTTGATTATTCCCACATCGACCGGGTTCTGAACGCCATGCACAAAGCGGGTATTCAGGTAGTTATCGGAACGCCTACCTATGCCGTGCCGACCTGGCTGGTCAAAAAATACCCTGATGTGTTGGCCGTTACGCCACAGGGTCCCAATCGGTACGGGGTTCGCCAGAATATGGACATTACCAATACGCACTTCCGGTTTCATGCCGAGCGCGTCATTCGGAAAATGCTGGAACACGTCAAATCGCACCCGGCTATTATTGGGTATCAGGTCGATAATGAAACGAAGCACTACAATACAACGGGCGATAACGTACAGGCTCTTTTTGTACAGTACATGAAGGAAAAGTACAAAACACTGGATGTTATTAACAAGGTATATGGGCTGGATTACTGGAGCAACCGAATCAATAACTGGGATGATTTTCCCTCGACAGTCGGTACAATCAATGCCAGTTTGAGTGCGGAGTTTTCGAAATT
The DNA here is from genome assembly GCF_014117325.1 of Spirosoma foliorum. Lineage (NCBI taxonomy): Bacteria > Pseudomonadati > Bacteroidota > Cytophagia > Cytophagales > Cytophagaceae > Spirosoma > Spirosoma foliorum. Next base: position 1,267,159 of record NZ_CP059732.1, read on the forward strand.
TCAACGGAAACTCGTCACCGATTACCTGGCCTGGCAGGCCGCACTCGTAAGAGAATACAAACGTCCCGATCAATTTATTACGCAAAACTTTGACCTTGATTGGCGGGGGTATTCGTATGGTATTCAGGCCGATGTCGATCATTTTGCAGCAGCTAAAGCGATGGATGTTGCTGGCATCGACATTTACCACCCGACGCAGGACAAGCTTACGGGTATTGAAATTTCGTTAGGTGGTGACCTCACACGTTCTATGAAGCTCGATGCGTCGAACCGTGGCAAAAATTACCTGGTGCTCGAAACCGAAGCGCAGGGATTTCCGCAGTGGGTGCCGTATCCGGGTCAACTGCGGTTGCAGGCGTTTAGTCATCTGGCATCGGGGGCTAATATGCTGGAATACTGGCACTGGCATTCCATTCACAACTCTGTCGAAACGTACTGGAAAGGGTTATTGAGCCATGATTTTGAGCCTAACCCTACCTACGACGAAGCTAAAACTATTGGCCGTGATTTTGAAAAACTCAGCCCAAAGTTGGTTAATCTCAAAAAGACGAACTCCGTGGCCATGCTGTTCAGCAATGAAGCGCTGACAGGCTTCAATGCGTTTAGTTTTGGCTGGGGTGCCCGAGAAAAATACAACGATGTATTGCGGCCCATGTACGATGCACTCTACCAGATGAATGTCGGCGTCGATTTCGTCGATCCAACCAGCACGAATCTGGAAAGCTATAAAGTGCTGATTGTACCGGCTTTATATGCCGCGTCGGATGCGTTACTGAATCGACTGAACAATTTCGTAAAAAACGGTGGGCATATTGTTTACACGTTTAAAAGCGGATTCTCAGACGAAAATGTAAAGGTGAGATCAACGCGTCAACCGGGTATTATCAACGAAGCCTGTGGCATTTACTATAGCCAGTTTACGTTTCCCGAGCATGTTTCGTTAAAAGATGATCCGTATAAAGTAGGCAAAGAACAAAATACGGTGAAGACCTGGATGGAGTTGATTACTCCAACTACTGCCAGTGTGTTAGCTTATTATGATCATCCGGTTTGGGGTAACTACGCAGCCATCACCGAAAATAAGTATGGAAAAGGTTTTGCGACCTATATCGGCTGTATCACCAGCGATGCGATCCTGAAAAAAGTGCTGGAAGATGCCGTGAAAAAAGCAGGCGTATGGGGTCCAGATCAGCAATTAGCGTTTCCATTGATCACCAAATCGGGCGTCAATCAGCAGGGTAAAGCTATTCATTACTACTTCAATTATTCAGCCACTCCGGCTTCATTGACTTACTCCTATAAAGCGGGTAAAGAGCTGCTGTCCAATGGCGTTATTGCACCCAATGCGTCAGTCTCGCTGGAGCCTTGGGGTGTGAAAATCGTGGAGGAGAACTAGGCTAATGTGTTGTCAGTTGGATTTTTTTGTCATTTCGACCGTAGGGAGAAATCTCAAGCTTCGCAATAATCAAGCTTGAGATTTCTCCCTACGGTCGAAATGACAAAAAATCACCCCACTCGTTCATACTCCACAAAATCAAACGACACCGCGTGGCGTTCATCGGTGGGATGCGGGCGTCGGCTAACTTCCTTCCACTCAGCTTTATCAAACGTAGGGAAATAAGTATCGCCTTCGAAAGCCTGATGAATTTCGGTTAGATAAAGCGTTGTGGCAACAGGAAGAGCCATCGCATAGATTTCAGCACCACCAATCACGAAGATTTCATCGGTTGCGCGGTCGGCTTTTTTCGCTTTGTCAATCGCGTCCTCAAGCGAATGCACAACTGTCACACCGTCTGCGGTAAAATCAGGGTTGCGGGTAATTACAATGTTGGTTCTCTTTGGTAACGGTTTGCCCAGTGCTTCCAGTGATTTGCGGCCCATAATGATGGGATGATGGCTGGTTTTACGCTTAAAAAAAGCGAAGTCATCCGGCAAATGCCAGGGCATGTCGTTGTCGCGACCAATAACGCCGTTTTCTGCGACGGCGGAGATAAGACTGATTTTCATAATTTAATGAGTGAATGAGTGAATGAGTGAATGAGTGAATGAGTGATTGAGTGAATAAATGACGAATGTTTTTAGTCACTCAATCGCTCATTCACTCATTCATAATTTTTTCCGTCGTTCCATCAACTCTTTCCAGGTGGTAACAATGATGCCTTCTTTTTCGACATAGGCCTTCAAGGCGGGGTCCATCATGCCCAGCATGTCGCCCTTACGGCTTTGGCCCGACGAGCTAATCAGGTCGAACGTAGGTGTAGGGGCTGTGCAGTGCATGATGATGTACGTGAGACCCGGCTTTACGGAATTAAGTAGGTCAATGAATTTCTGCGTTTTAAATTTCTGTAAGGCTTCGTCAGTTGCACCTGGTAAGTTATAACTGGTGATGCTACCGTCCAGATCATCCATAACTGGTAAGCCTGCGTCCCAGAGTTGCTTGCCTACCTGCTGCGCCAGTTTCTGCATGGGTTCTGGTACGTTGTTGGCCTTAAATATCAAGGACGCATGGCCAGCCGGAAAGAGAACTGGAATTTTTTCTTCGATGGCTACCTTGGCATAAGTTCTAATAAATTTAGGATCAAAGAGCGTTCCCATGTGCGAATCCATATGCGTTGGCTGAACACCAAATGACCGATACCGAGCCAGTTGCGCCCGAATTTCTGCTTCTACTTCATCGGCCGATGCATGGGCAACCACCTGAGCTACTTCGGGCCAGAAACTCCCCTGCTCATCATACAAACCGGGTGCTTTATCGCGGCCTACCAGTGGATACCAGCGGTAGTTTTTCCATTCGGATGTTAGCGTCAGGTGAACGCCCGCATCAACGTTTGGATGTTTTTTGAGGTAATCAAAAAAGTGCGGCACCCAACCACAGGGCATCATGACGCTGGTTGAATTGGCAATGCCTTTATCGATGGCGTTAATCGTTCCAGCATTCGATTCGTAGCTCATCCCCGCATCATCGACGTGGAAAATAACGACTTTCTTGCCTTTCGGAAAGCCAAGTTTCTCCGCGTAGGTTTCGGTTTGGGCGTTGACAGATAAGTGGGCGAGTATTGTGAGTAACAGGCAAGTAAGGAATAGTTTCATAGATGATAGATCTAGGGAAATTTAGGTTCGTAAAAGCAGTACACTAGAAATCAAGTAAATCATTTAAATCCGGTAAATCCCGGTTCAAAGACGATTCCCCCGTAAAAACTCCTCGGTGGTCATGCGTCGTTTGCCTTCGGCTTGTAGGGCGTTAATCTGCAACCAGCCATCGGCAGCCCGAACCAGAATCGTTTTCTTATTATCCGTATAGGCTTCTCCAGGTTCAGCCGCAAACGGGGATTCGTTGGCTAGGGAAACATCGTAGAGTTTGAACACTTTCCCATTGATCAACGTCCAGGCCGATGGGTAAGGCGATAAGCCGCGCACGAAATTGCGAATGGCATGTGCCGATTGATTCCAGTTGATCTCGGTAGTTTCCCGACTCAGTTTTGGGGCTGGCTTTAAGTCGCTGGCAACGGGTTGCGGGGTTCGAGGGTATTCTCCGGCTTCAATGGCATGCACAGATTTTAACACCAGATTAGCCCCCCGTTCCATCAGTCGGTCATGCACGGTTCCGGCATTGTCATCGGGATAAATAGGCTCGAAATCCTGAAATATCATTTGCCCCGTATCAATCTCTTTTTCAATAAAAAAGGTCGTGACTCCCGTTTCGGTCTCCCCATTGATAATTGCCCAGTTGATGGGAGCGGCCCCTCTGTACTGAGGCAGCAATGACCCGTGTAAATTAAAGGTCCCGATGGTTGGCATTGCCCAGACAACTTCGGGAAGCATTCGAAAGGCAACCACTACTTGAAGGTCAGCCTGATAACTGGCTAATTGTTCCAGAAATGCAGGATCACGAAGCTTTTCGGGTTGCAAAACGGGTAAATTGGCCGCTTCGGCAGCTTTCTTTACCGGTGAAGGTGTTAACTGCAATCCACGACCTGACGGCCGGTCGGGAGCGGTGATGACGGCAACAACCTGGCATCCCGCGCCAAGGAGCCGATGTAGAGTGGCAACGGCGAAATCGGGCGTACCCATGAACACAATACGAAGCGAATTTGGCATGAATCAGTTAATCAGTTTTTGCTAAGCCTGGCGGCTATATGTTGATATAGCCGGGAAGTATTTCTATTTTTGTATCACTAATGCGTTGCTCCAAATGCGTCAGTATGTAATTGGCCGGTAAATAGCTCAGCCTATGCGACTAACAATTTTTTATAACCCTGAACCGTTTGCTTCGGAAACCCGACGGCATCCCTGACGCGTCTGCAAAGAAAACCAATTTGGTTGCAGAACGGTCGGTGTACCGTTCTTTTTGTTTTTACGGAGCACACCAAACCAATGTGAATAACGAGTACGTATTATTTTATTATGGCAAAGATTTCATATTACACAGAAGAAGGACTCAACCGGCTGAAAGCTGAATTAGTTGATCTGAAAACGAAAGGGCGAACCGCAATTGCCCGCCAGATTGCCGAAGCCCGCGACAAAGGTGACCTTAGCGAAAATGCTGAATATGATGCTGCTAAAGATGCACAAGGTCTTCACGAACTGAAAATATCGAAGCTCGAAGAAGTGCTATCCAATGCCCGGATTCTGGACGAATCGACGATTGATACTTCGCAGGTATCAGTTCTGTCGAAAGTGAAGATCAAGAATAAGAAGAACGGTGCCGAAATGACCTACATGCTGGTTTCTGAAGAAGAAGCCGATTTAAAATCGGGTCGTATTTCAGTCGGTTCGCCAATTGGAAAAGGTCTGCTGGGCAAACGTGTTGGCGAGACCGCCGAAATCAAAGTACCCGCTGGCGTATTGGAGTTTGAAGTGATCGAGATAGCCCGATAAAATAATGGATAATGAATAATGTAAAATGGATAATGGGGACGGCTCCTATCCTGCATTATTCATTATCCATTTTACATTATCCATTAACTATGCCTTCCATTTTCTCTCGCATCGTTGCTGGTGAGATACCGGCTCACAAAATCGCTGAAACCGATGATTATCTTGCTTTTCTGGATGTGATGCCTACGGCTACGGGGCATACACTGGTCATTCCTAAAAAAGAGGTCGATTATATTTTTGATCTGGATGATGAGTTGTATCTGGGCCTGATGGCATTTGCCAAAAAGATTGCTCCAGCTATCGAGAAAGCTATTCCTTGTAAGCGCATTGGGGTAGCGGTTGTCGGGCTGGAGGTGCCGCACGCACACGTCCATTTAATTCCGCTCAATTCGATGGCGGATATGAATTTTCACAATAAATTGAAGCCAACGCAAGCCGAACTAGCCGAGACGGCAGAAAAGATCCGAGCGTTTTTATAAATAATAGTTACTTAAATTGTAACTTTATAGAGCAATAAATAGTATTTATTGCTCTATTTTTATGCCCATTCTGTATGACTAAGAGGTATTAAATTTGACTCTAATCATACAGAATGGGCATAAACATTTATACCACCGTGCTTCGATGAAAAAAATCTACACTATGGCCTTTGTAGGCCTATTACTCTTCCTTGAGACTTACGCCGTTGCTCAAACTTCTCTCCAATGTGGTATTAATGATAGCCACCTTCCAGATAGCACCATTCGGCTCATGGGGCAATTACCCCGACTCATGGCCAATCAGAAAGCCCGTAAAGCCGCTGGCGAACGAAACGTTTGCCGACTTGCCATTGAGATAGATTCGGATACGTATCTGGAATTTGAGAAAGATACCAACCGCATCCATAGTTTCTTTCTAGAGAGAATAGAATTAGTATCGAAGATTTTCGAACGTGAGATCAATACCCAGCTTGTAGTGGTTTATTTTCATATCTGGAAAGATACTGATGCTGATCCGTATCGAAATCAGCTGGATATTTTTAAGCTTCACTCCATTTTTAGCACAACTTGGGCAAGTAAGTTCAATCAGATTGCCTATGATAAGCGTATCTATTTCCCTACAAAAGCAGTGACAGGGGCTGGTGGTTTGGGTGGAGGTGTTCAGGCTACCTGTGCTAATTTAGTTGACTTAAGTACTATTGCTCACGAACTGGGGCATTGTTTTGGTTCTCCTCATACACACTCTTGTTTCTGGCCTGGAGGCCCAATTGATTTTTGTTCTACTATCGAAGGCGATTGCTATACGGGATCACTGCAAACCATAAAGGGAACCATAATGAGTTATTGCAGCAACAATGCTAATCTAACTTTCCACCCACTTTGTCAGGCTTTAATTACTGACTTTGCTGTTAAAAACTTGCCTAAACTTGCCATACCTGATAAGGCTCCAATCTTGCCCGCTCAATCTCTTCTAGCAGGGACGCCATTTCTTTATTGGGACGGTCAGCCTTTAGCTGAACACTATGCTATTGAAATTGCAACTGATCCTGATTTTATGCAAAAAATTAGTAGTGATACCACCCTCGTCAATGGTTATGATATGAGTGCCTTGACGTTAGGTAAAGATTACTATGTACGGGTTCGATCAGTTAATAAATTTGGTGTGTCAAGTTGGTCATCGGTAGGGAAAGTCCAATTAGTAGGCACGAATGGTATCTTGCCCCCAACGTTAGTATTTCCTATTCAAGATCAACGGCAAATGCCATATAATGGGGACAAGCGGGAATTTTTGGTAGAACCTGTTGAAGGGGCTACCAAGTATGAACTTCAGGCAGCCTCATCAACCGATTTACTGTTTAGATACCCGACCTCAACTATTTCGGGTACGACATCTATCAGTCTTAGTTTGTATGCATCGGGTGCTATGCTATGGCGTGTGCGGGCAATAGCAGGTGACAAAAATGGCCCCTGGTCAACTATTCGGCGATTTAGTGTAAATAAACCCTTTGTACAATTTTCTTTCTATTCCTATAGACTTGCCCCCCTTTCGTTTCCGTACATTTATTCTGCCTCTAGCAGTCAGATAAAAGTTCAAATAACGCTCGCTACTGATACTTTGTTTATAAAACCTCTGTCTGTAAGTGAGTTTCAGAATTCTAGTACTTATACAGGATATTTAGATAAATTATCACCAAACACAACTTATTATTTAAAAGTAGAGGAAATCAATATCGGGTCGCCCTATTACCCCGTTGGTACGATAAGCCGATTTATACAGTCATTCCGAACAGGTAATACACCCCTATCATCACGCTGGTCGTTTGTAAATAGTGTTACACATCCTACACTTCCACAAGGAAGCACCGGCCCTTTGGTGGCTGGCACTAATTCTGTTTGGACTTTAGCGACTGATGGTCCTGTGCGTATCAGTCAAGATAGTCTGAAGCTACAACAGTTTAATCAAGAAACTAGCAAAGGGAAAATAGGTAATTTATCTGCTTTGTTAGCAGGTGATAGTGATGGTAATGTGTGGTTGACAAACCGAATATCGGTTAACATTTTTAAAAATAGCTTTTCTGTTCCATACTACCAGTCTGGACGTATATTAGCCCAGACGCAGGAGCTAACCGAACGAATAACTTTTCGTGGTACGAATTTGCTTTCCAACTTTTTGGTTAATCCCCGTTTATATAATTCCTATAATGGAAGCCTTTATGGAATAGAAGCTGATAGTTTAGTTAAACTATATACGCCACCTGGCAATGAATCCATCGATAATACATTGTCGCAGTCGGGTATAATCTGGATCATTCAATCAAATTCATCGAGTACAACAGCTCGAAGCGAACTTGTACAACTGAACACTATTACACACACTAAGCAGACCTTTAATGCTGATAACACACCACAACTAGGTAAATATTTACAGTATATGGCAATCGATAGACTTGGCAATTTGTGGGTGTCACAATCAGGTTCAACTACTGGATTTCCGCCTTTAGCCAAATTTAATGGCCAAACCTGGACAGCAATGAATCGTAGTTCGACGATGCCTATTTCATATGTAAGTAGCATGACAACCGACAGAGTTGGTAATCTCTATGTTATAGATAATTCGTCCTCGCCTGCACTATATAAGTATGATGGTATCGTCTGGAAGAAATTAACTGACTTAGAGCTTTATAATAATTTAGGCTATATGACTGCCGATAGTCGGGGTGATATTTGGTTTTCAGGCGATTGTCAACTCATGCGTTACTCTCCTTGTCCTGATTTACCTACGCCCGACCTTACGGCATCTAGTAAAGTAATTGACGCTGGGGAAAACGTAACCTTGCAAGCGAGTGGCTGTTCGAATGTACTTTGGTCGTGGAGCAGCAAAACCGAAACTGTGAATGATAAGCTGGTACAGGGCACGAATCAGCTAATTGTACAACCAACAGTCAATACTACCTATCGAAGCCGATGTTACGTTGACGGAGGCTGTACAGGAGGTGAAGCAAGTCTAACGGTAAGTGTTGGTACAACGTTAAGGCTGACTAAATTAAACAAATCCATTTATTGCCAGAACGACTCGCTAATAGCCACCTATGAGTTTCAGGGCAAAGTGCCAACAAACAATCAATTCTCTTTTGTACTCAAGAATACGAAACAGACAACCTCATTTCCAGGCATTTTACGGGACAATCAATTGAGTATGAAAATCCCTGCAACGCTGCCGGGAAGTTATTATTGGGCTTTTATCGAAACTGTAAATCCAACTGTGCGGTCTCTCGATTCAGTGCGAATTGCAGTCAACCCTATTCCAACGGCTCAGTTTTCTACAGACAAACTGATGGTTCCTCTGGGAGATAGTACGCGTATCTTTATCGAATTAACGGGTACACCTCCCTGGCAATTTACGCGATGGGATGGACAAGCTATTCAGACAAGCAATTCTCCTTACTTGTTTACGTTAAAGGCAACTCAATCCAGAAATTATAGCATTGCTATATCGAACTTGAAAGACAACTATTGCACGGCAGGCACAGTAGAGAGTAGCTTTATTATTAGTGCATTGGTGCTGGCTAATGAACCAATTGTGGCTGATGGCATTTCGGTTTATCCCAATCCAATTACCAGCCAACTTACGGTTGAGTTAAAAGCAGGTATTGCCCCATTACTCAGACTTCAATTGCAGGACGGGCAGGGGAGGTCGATTCGCCAGAAAGCATTGGTAGGAGGCTCCCGAAGGGAAGAATGGGACATGAGTGGAATACCCACCGGGACGTATATCTTACACATTGAAACACAGGATGGTCGGTCTGCTAATTGGAAAGTGATTAAGCAGTAAGAGTGATTTATATATAATTTCCTTGTAAGGCACCCTGTATAACGCTTAGTTTCTTAACGCCACTATCAGCAGAATTACCGACGTTATACCAATTAAAATAGCCCACGGGCGCCAGAAGCGTCCACTATCACGTCGGCGTTCATCAGCTGTCATGTCACGACGTCGCTTCAGTGGTTTCTGCCCTAACTTACTGAAGTAATATACGGAGCCTGCCAGGCCTCCCAAACCGAGAGACAAAGTCAGTAAGGCCAGAAAACCGCTGCCCGAGCAGGCAATCGTACACGCTAACGCAGCCATAAAATAGGTAACAGCAATGCCTAAGATTCCCAGGACGACGTACAATCCGCGGGAGGGAGGCTCCGTGTCAGTAGAAGCCGCTTTAGTTTCTGAGTGAGTTGCCCGCCGGACAGTATCTACTAGCGACAGCGAATCGCCCACAACAATAATACGTCGACCACCCAGAACGCTGCTCGTAGGGTGCGTCGCTTGGATACGCTGATTCCATATTCCACCCAGCAAACCGAAAAGCAGAAAGTTGCACAGGAAAGCAACGAACAACCACCGACGGCCCGCCCAGTAATTGGTCGATGCAGACGTTTGCGATGGGTAAAGCTGAATGAAAAGAGCCACACCGATCAGCAAAACCATACATACGGTAAGGCCAGCGAGTGGAATTTTGTCCAGTATAGTTGCGCCTAATATAACACCATTAAATCCATTCGTAAATTCGCCAAGGACGATCAGGAAAATAGCAAGGCGCGTATGCCGTCTAGCCCAGTAGGAAAGTATTTTCATTTAAAGGTGTAGTTAAGGAAAAGAATTGCTTAAAAATAGAATATTTGGATGATTATGTAGGATATAATAAGTAAACAGCTCCTGCCAAAATATGTTTGACAGGAGCTGTTTTGTGAAGAATATCAAAGAATAAATGAGTGTCCTAACGACTAAGCCAGTGCTTTGGCCAGCGTTTTCTCTACGCTGGTGGTTAACATTTCACTCAGATACTGGGCTACGGCTTCGACAAAACCGGGCAGCGAACTCAAATCAGTCTGCCATAGGATTTGATCGGAGAGAACACTCTTGACAAATGCCTGTACGGTGGAGGCATCTTTAGGTTTAACGGTTTTCCAGTCGCCGTAGAAATAACCGGCTTTATCGTCGCGGATGGGGTAGGTCAGGATGCCCCCGTTAACGGCGATCTCACCAAAGAACTGGCCTTTTTCTTCACGAGTTGCTTTCATGAAGAGCAAGTAGGCTGCAAAACCCAGGGCTATATGTTTGGGAACAGCGTTGAACTGCTCGAAATAACGCTGGATCGTCGCCACATTCCGGGCCTGCATTTTGGCCGTTTCCTGAAGGGAAATATTCAGCAGTAAATGGTCGAGGTTGGGGTTACGGAATCGATCCAGTACATCGTGGGCAAACTGCTCAACAGCCGCTTTATCCATACCCGGAATGCCGTAGTCGGGCACAGTTGGCACAATTTCGGTAAGCATCAACGACTCAACGAATTTGCTCATGCTTGCATGATTCATCTCATCGGCAACGGTTTCCAAACCTAGCAGGTAGCCAAGTGGCATTGTTAAGGAGTGAGTACCATTGAGAACCCGCAACTTGCGTTCCCGGTAAAAATTGATGTCTTCGTCGATGATGATTTGCGGAGTATTCGCATTGGCAAAACTCAGCGTTTCCCGAACCCGATCGTCGCCTTCAATGGCCCAGAGGTGATAAGGCTCGGTGAAGGTCAGCAAATCATCTTCGTAGCCAACTTCCTCCTGCAACTTCTGTTGGGCTTCTGCCGTGGGACGAGTCACGATGCGGTCGACCAGCGAATTGCAGAATCGAACGTGGAACTTGAGCCATTTGGTGAAGAGCTTCCCTAACTCATTGAATTGGGCCAGTTTTTCAACCGCATCCCGAAGTTTCAGGCCGTTGTCGGTGACGAGCTCGGTTGGAATAACGATCAACCCTTTAGCGCGTGAGCCGCCAACACTACGGAATCGCTCATAAAGAAAGGCCGTTAATTTGGCTGGAAAGGACTGGGGAGGATGTTGGAAAATACTTTCCTCAACATAATCCAGGCCAACCTCGGTCGTGTTGGAAATAATGATCTGAAGTTTCGGATTTCGGGCCAGCATCAGGATTTCTTTCCATTGGGTTTGAGCCGCCAGTACCCGACTGATTGCCGAAACAACCGTGTTTTCAGAAACGGCCTGGCCATTCTGAAGACCCCGAACCGCCACCGTATAGAGATTGTCCTGATCTGAAAATTCATTGGTTTGGCTATCCGTCGATTTTACAACCACAATAGAACCACCAAATTGGCCTTCGGCATTGGCTTTTTGAACCAGATAGTCGGGTAAGCCGCGTAGCAGAACACCGGTACCAAATTGTAATATCTTTTCGGGGAAAACAGGAGCGGGATGAGTCGAACGGGTTAGTTTAGCCATGGTTGGGTGGGTGGCAATCTGCGATGCAGTCATTAGTTGGATATTCGTTACTGTTATCTAATAAGGAAATTTATGGCTGGATACGTCATAATTCAGCAATTATACGAACTACTTGGCGAAACCGGGCTTTTTAGAATCTATTGATCCTGTTGATTCTATAGAATCTATTGTGCGGCTACGAAATCTAAAGAATTAACAGGAGTCTACTTACTTACCGTTTCAGTTTACCCGAACTGTCGCCGTTGGCAAGCGTTTCAACTTCGGCTACTGTCGCCAGATTTACATCGCCCGGAATAGTATGCTTTAAAGCCGATGCTGCGGCACCAAATTCGACTGCCCGTTGCAGATCGTTGAACGTCAGCAATCCATAAATCAAACCAGCCATGTAGGCATCGCCCGTACCAATCCGGTCCGTAATTGGTTGAATATCGTATACTCTTGATTTATAAACGGACTCGCCGTCAAACAGTTTAGCCCCTAGCCGATTATGCGACGCGCTGACGGAGGTTCGTTTGGTATCGGTTATATAGCGAACGTTCGGGAATCGCTTCATCAAAGCGCGTCCTGATTCCTGAAATGTGCTGCCTACAACATCGTAAAGCTCCGAAAAAAGCCCTTTACTGCCCAATACAAGGGTACAGCCTTCGGTTAGCGCAGGCATAATTTCCTGCGGCCTACGGCCATATTGCCACAAATTGCTCCGGTAAACAATGTCGGCCGAAACGGGAACGCCTAACCGATTGGCCGTTTGAATACCCGCCAGCAAACAATCGGCAGCGCCTTGGGAGAGAGCGGGGGTGATGCCCGTCCAATGAAACCAATCAGCTCCCGTTAAAACAGATTCCCAATCGATGGTATCGGCTTTTATGCGAGAAAAAGCGGAATCGACCCGGTCGTAGATAATCTGGCTGGCACGACTTCCGGCCCCGGTCTCCAGGAAATAAAGCCCTAACCGCCCATCACCGTATTGGATATGTTGGGTGTCTACGCTGTATTTTCGAAGATAGCCCGCAGCCGATCGGCCCAGGGCATGATCTGGAAAACGGGTAACATGGGCCGCCTGTAAGCCAAACTGTGCCAGCGATACAGCTACATTCGCTTCGGTACCGCCAAAATGCATGCTTAGACTATCGGTCTGGACAAATCGACCGACACCCGGTGGACTGAGCCGGAGCATGACTTCGCCAAATGTGATAATTTTCATTAATTCTGGGTTTCAGGTTCCAGGTTTAATGTTGTGCTCATGGCCTCCAAATCTAAAGCCCAAAACGTGAAACATTGACCTTGAAACGAATACGTTAATTAGGAGCGGCTACCGATTAGCCAATGGCCACCCTTCTCTAATTCTTCGGCTTTGACGGGCTCTAATTTCGGTAATACTAAATGAATTATCACCAAAGCAATCAAATACGAGCAACTGGCAATGATAAACATCGGTAAATAACCGAAAGCGGTAATAATACGCCCGGCTAGTAAGGATAATAAAATACCGCCGACGGCTCCAAACATCCCACCAATCCCGCTGACGGATGCGACTACGTTTTTCGGAAAAAGATCCGATGCGAACGTGTACATATTGGCCGACCAACCCTGATGGGCAGCCGTTGCCAGTGAAATAAGTGCAATGGCTACGGCCAGACTACTGGTTTGGGCCGCAAAAAATATGGGCACAACACAAAGGGCGCAAATGAGCATCGTGGTTTTTCGGGCCCGATTGGCCGACCAGCCTTGTCGCATAAACTGGGTACTGAGCCAACCAAAAAAAACGCTGCCCGCATCAGACACGACGTAAATAATTAAGAAGGGCATGCCAAAACTTTTCAGATCGAGCTTCTGGTCGAGGGCGTCGTTGGAATTGAAAAAATCGGGTAGCCACGACATATAGAACCACCAAATCGGATCGGCTAGTAGTTTTCCAACGGCGAAAGCCCAGGTTTGTTTATAGCCCAGTAGTTGCCCCCACGATACCGTTCGGGGCGCTATTTTCTCGTTATCGCTACGGATATAGGCAAACTCTTCGGCCGATAGTTGGGCGCTTCGTTCGGGTTTGCTGTAGGTAAACCACCATAAAATGAGTAGACCAAATCCCAAAAGACCGGTTATCATAAATGAACTCCGCCAGCCAAACTGCAAAATCAAATAGGGTGCAATAAGTGCGGTTATAATAATACCTACGTTGGTTCCGGCATTGAATAGCCCGTGGGCAAACGACCGTTCGTTTTTAGGGAACCATTCGGCCACCGTTTTAACTGAGGAGGGAAATATGGCCGATTCACCCAGGCCCAGAAACGCCCGAGCCCACCGAAGTCCAGACATGTTGCCAACGAACGTGGTGGCAACAGCGGCAATGCTCCAGACAATGATGCCGAGTGAGAAACCACGTCGGGTACCAATTCGATCAATAAGCCAGCCTACCAGCAAAAAACCAATGGCATACGCAAATTTGAAAGCCGCATCTACATCGCCGTACAAAACCTTAAACCGGTCGGTAGCCTCTTTGGTGAGTACAACGGCGTGACCACTGTGATCAGGCGCTAAATCGAGCATTTCTTTCCGAAACAGATCGTCGGTCATCGTGAATGACAGCACCTGGCGATCGATGTAGTTAATCGTGGTTGCCAGAAATAGCAAGGCAACAATCCGCCACCGAAAACGGCCCGAAGTAGTTGGCGTTTGCAAAACAGGTTGAAAGGTTTAGGGAGAAAAGCCGCAAAGAACGCTTTTTTTTCTAAAAATAAGTCAATAGTTATCAGTCGTTAGTGAATCGTGGTTAATCTTTGCAATCGGCTAATAGTCTAGCTCCTTATAAATCCCATTGACTGTCGACTACAGACTACTATTTAACATATGCTTGAACAAACCTGGCGATGGTTCGGCCCTAACGACCCTGTATCGCTCAACGACGTCCGGCAGGCAGGAGCCACCGGTATTGTAACGGCCCTGCATCATATTCCAAACGGTGAAGTATGGCCGCTCTCCGAAATTTTAGCGCGTAAATCGTACATCGAAAGCCAGGGACTGGTGTGGTCGGTGGTGGAAAGTATTCCGGTGCATGAGGGTATCAAAACTCGCACGGGCGATTATGTACGCTACATCGAAAACTATAAAGAATCGATTGTAAATCTGGCGCAGGCGGGTATCGATACCGTGTGTTACAATTTCATGCCCGTGCTCGACTGGACTCGTACCGATCTTGATTTTTCGATGCCCGACGGCTCGACAGGATTGCGTTTCGATGCCACGGAGTTTGCCGCTTTTGAGCTGTACATTCTTCAACGGCCAGGTGCTGAATATTTGTATAATGACGAGCAGAAGCGTCTGGCAAAGGCCAAGCTTGATAGTATGAGCGATAGCGACTTGAAGCGATTGGTTAAGACAATTATTGCGGGTCTTCCTGGCTCGGAAGAAAGCTACACGGTTGAGAAATTCCGGGACGCGCTGGCCATGTATGCTGATGTGAGTGACCGGGAATTACGCCAAAATCTGTATGCATTCCTGCGCGAAATTGTGCCTGTTGCTGAGTCGGTAGGCGTTCGGTTGGCCATTCACCCTGACGATCCACCATATCCAATTTTGGGCTTGCCTCGCGTGGTTAGTACCGAAGCGGATGCTCGGGCGTTACTCGCTGCGGCCGATTCGCCAGCCAATGGTATTTGTTTCTGCACGGGTTCTTATGGTGTTCGGGCTGATAACGATTTGGTTGGGATGGTTGAACGACTGGGATCTCGCATTCATTTTGTGCATTTACGCAGTACACAGCGCGATGCTGATGGTAGTTTCCAGGAGGCAAACCACCTCGAAGGCGATGTGCCTATGCCGGGCGTTATGCGAGCCTTACTGCTCGAACAGAAGCGACGAGAGGAGGAAGGTAGAACGGATTTGCGGATGCCCTTCCGCCCCGACCACGGTCATCGAATGCTTGACGATCTCACCTCGGGTAAGCGAACAAATCCAGGCTATACTGCTATTGGACGTCTACGTGGCCTGGCCGAGTTGCGCGGCCTGATGATCGGGTTGCTGGCCAATAAGCTGTGATTGCGGAGATTTCTTTGTGTGGTGTCGGTTACTTTTAACCGACACAGCGAGGTTTCTCAAAACCTACTCTTTTGTGATTTTACACAAGGTTTTGAGAAACCTCACGAAGTCAGATGTTAGTATCTGACTCCACGTCGAAAAAGCCTTGGAGTATTAACCGTAAAAAAATAATCGAAAGCCGGGAGAAAGAAACCGGCTTTTACTTTTGATCGCATGACTACAGTAACGCCCGCTCCTACGTTCTTATCCGACGATTTTTTATTACAAACCGAAACGGCCCGTCGACTCTATCACGACTACGCCCGACCAATGCCCATTATCGATTACCATTGCCATCTGCCTCCCGATCAGATTGCAGCTAACAAGCGCTTTGAGAACATTACACAGCTCTGGCTCTACGGTGATCATTACAAATGGCGGGCTATGCGAACCCACGGCATTGATGAACGTTACTGCACAGGCAATGCCAGCGACTGGGAGAAGTTCGAGAAATGGGCCGAAACGGTTCCATACACCCTCCGGAATCCGCTCTATCACTGGACGCATCTGGAGCTAAAAAATCCATTCGGAATAACGGATGTACTGAATCCATCAACTGCGCGGTCGGTGTATGATACCTGCAACGAACAACTACCGAATCTGTCGGCTCGTGATCTGCTTCAGTATTTCAACGTTCGGGTGGTATGCACAACCGACGATCCCCTGGATTCCCTGGAGCATCACAAGAAGATTATAGAGGATGGATTTACGGTAAAGGTTCTGCCCGCTTTTCGGCCCGATAAAGCGATGGCGGCCGATGATGCCGATGCATTTCGGGCCTATGTGCAGAAACTAGCCGTATTAACCAATACGGAAATTCATACATTAACCCATTATCTGGACGCGCTAAAATCCCGGCATGATTATTTTGCCGAAATGGGCTGTCGGTTGTCTGATCATGGTCTGGAAATGATCTATGCAGAACCGTATACCATCGGTGAGGTTCAATGGATCTTCGATCACCTGAATAGGGGAGTAGCTATTTCGGCCGGAGATGTGTTGAAATTTAAGTCTTTTATGCTGGTGCAGTTTGCCGAGTGGGATCATGAAAAAGGCTGGACACAGCAATTTCACCTGGGTGCCCTGCGCAACAATAATCGCCGTCGACTACGTGAACTGGGCCCTGATACCGGTTGGGATAGTATCGGCGATTTTCCGCAGGCGGCTTCGCTTTCTCGCTTTCTGGGTGGGCTGGACGATCGGGACCAACTGGCCAAAACAATTTTGTACAACCTGAATCCAGCTGATAACGAAGTGATCGCTACCATGATCGGAAACTTCAACGACGGATCGATACGTGGGAAAGTACAGTTCGGGTCGGGTTGGTGGTTTCTGGATCAGAAAGATGGCATGGAAAAGCAAATCAACGCGCTTTCGAATATGGGTCTGTTAAGCGCTTTTGTGGGTATGCTTACCGATTCCCGCTCATTCGTGTCATTCCCGCGCCATGAGTATTTCCGACGGATTCTGTGCAATATTTTCGGCAACGAAATTGAAAATGGTGAACTCCCCAACGATGTTGCCTGGGTTGGCCAGATTATACAGGACATCTGCTACCGCAATGCTGAACGATATTTTGGGTTTTAGTATCAAACTGTGACGCACACATTTGTTAACACGAGTGGCTCCACTGCCGATTCCGCTCCGGTCCGACTGCATGTCGTTCAGGCGGGGCCGGCAACGGG
The DNA here is from genome assembly GCF_014117325.1 of Spirosoma foliorum. Classification (NCBI taxonomy): domain Bacteria; kingdom Pseudomonadati; phylum Bacteroidota; class Cytophagia; order Cytophagales; family Cytophagaceae; genus Spirosoma; species Spirosoma foliorum. The sequence goes on from NZ_CP059732.1 coordinate 1,284,557, forward strand.
GCCACTCATTATTTTGCTACATGGTTTCCCGGAATTCTGGTTCGGCTGGAAGCAACAAATTGAGGCATTAGCCGAAGCGGGCTTCTGGGTTTGGGTACCCGATCAGCGGGGTTATAACATCAGTGATAAGCCAACGGCTGTTGATGCGTATGGGCTTGATACCTTAGCATCCGACGTCGTTAGCCTGATTAATGCCGCAGGCCGAGAAAAGGCGGTGATTGTGGGCCACGATTGGGGCGCAGCTGTGGCCTGGTGGACAGCCGTTTCATACCCGGAGCGAGTAGAACGGTTGGTAGCGTTGAATGTGCCCCATCCCATTGTTATGAAGCGGTTTGCCAGCCGCGATATTGGGCAACTATTCCGTAGTTGGTATATCGGCTTTTTTCAGCTACCCTGGCTTCCCGAAGTTGTGGTTCGATTAGGGAATTGGGCTTTCCTGGCCCAAACCATGACGCGTAGCAGCCGCGAGAACACATTCGCCGAGGATGACCTGAAGCAGTACAGAGCGGCCTGGTCGCAGCCGGGTGCCGCCAGAGCCATGATTAACTGGTATCGGGCTTCGTTCCAAAAGCCGCCTATTCGACGGAACAACATTCGCGTCAGGGTGCCGACATTACTTATTTGGGGCGTAAAGGACCAATTTCTTAAGCGGGAAATGGCTCAACCCAGCATTGACCTCTGCGACAGCGGACGCGTTGTGTTTATCGAATCTGCCACCCATTGGGTCCAGCATGAAGAAGCCCAACGCGTAACGGAGTTGATAATAGGGGAGTAGAAGGAAGAAAGGGAAGAAAAAGAATGGAGCGTATAAAAACGGTCCTTCTCGGTTTGCTCTCCCTTTCTTCCCCCTATTCCCCTTCCTCCCTTTTACTGCTTATACACCTTTCCGTCTTTCATGACAAACTTGACGGCTTGCAGAGTTTTGATATTCTGAATGGGGTTCTCGTCGACAGCGATAATATCGGCAAACTTACCGGCTTCGATTGAACCGACTACGGCATCCATTCCCAGCAATTTAGCATTAGTCATCAACGCTGCTTTGATGGCTTCTACGGCTGGCATTCCCGCTTCGACCATGTATTCAAACTCTTTGGCGTTGTAGCCGTGAATAAATACGCCCGCATCGGTACCGAAAGCGATTTTTACACCAGCTTTGTACGCTTTTCCAAACGTTGCCTGAATTTTTGGGCCAATCGCCAGGGCTTTAGGAACGACTAAAGGCGGATAATAGCCAAAGTGCCGGGCTGAATCGGCGGCTGTTTTACCAGCAATGATGGTTGGAACGTAGTAGGTGCCGTGTTTCTTGAACAGTTCAATGGCCTCGTCATCCATCAGCGTACCATGCTCAATCGTTTGTACGCCCGCGCGAATCGCTCGTTTCATCCCTTCAGCGCCATGTGCGTGAGCCGCTACGGCAAAACCATAATCCTTGGCCGCATCGACAACCGCTTTTACTTCCTCCTCCGTGAATTGTGGATTTGAGCCATCTTTGGCATTACTCAATACACCACCAGTTGCCGTAATTTTGATCAGGTCAGAGCCATCTTTATACCGTTGACGAACCGCTTTACGCGCATCTTCCGGACTATTGATCACACCCTCAGTCGGACCGGGATCTCCCATTAAATCTTTCCGATAGCCATTCGTAGGATCGGCGTGGCCGCCTGTTGTGGCAATCGATTTGCCAACGGTTAGTACGCGAGGCCCTTCTACCAGACCAGCATTGATGGCGTTACGCAGCGAGACGTTTACGCCCGAACCACCCAAATCGCGAACTGTTGTGAAGCCTGCCAGTAACGTTGTTTTGGCGTAACCTGCTGCCCGATAGGCAACATCCGCTGGATTGCTGGTAAAGCCATCAATAGCACCGCCACGGCGTGTCTGACTTTCCAGATGGACGTGCATATCGATCAAACCAGGAAGAACCGTTTTTGCCTTCATGTCCAGGACTTTATCCTGACCCGAAGGCGTTGTGTAACCTTTTTGAACGGCGGTAATTTTGTTGCCTTCAACAACAACCGTCATTTGAGGTTGTAAGGTGTTGCCAGTACCATCGAACAGATTTCCGCAGTGAATGAGTGTCCGCTGAGCAAATAGAGGAGAGGCCAGCAGCGATAAACCCGCCAGCAGGTATAGTTTTTTCATAAATGAAGTTGGTTGGGTACAAAAAAGGCAGTAACCACTGGTTACTGCCTTCAAAATACAAAAAGATAGGGAAGAACCCTTATAATTTTGTTACCTGAACAGTTGCTGTCTGCGCTTGTCCTGGCTTACCTGTTCCAGGATAAGGATTAACATCGCGTAGAATCACTTTATACGTCTGGTTGTTTAAGGAAACTCCCGTCGAATCAAGCCGTTTAAGATTATCGTATACGCCTAAAGCCAGACGTACAGTACTTGAGTCTGTTGTAGTTGAGAGTAATAGTTTTACCCTGGCCGAACCTGCCACAAGACAATTATAAGTCGGTGGGCACCGGCTATCTTGTATTGAATCAACCCGAACTACTACATCTGAGGCCAGTCGGGCTGATTGATGCAGACCGACTGAGATAAGATCGGCGGGCCGGGTTTCAGACGATTTACAGGCTGAAAAGAGTGTTGTTCCAACGATGAGAAAACCAGAAAGCCATTTCATTGAGTTTAACATGGCACTTGCAATTTGTTTTCTATCAGGACACCCCTGTCTCGAAAAAGGTTGGAAAGACACGCTTATTTTTTCACAATCACGCCATCCGCCACAAATGTCAGCGCTTTTTCGGGCTCGGTAATTTTCTCGATTTCTTCCTTCGATTTTCCAGCGTCGTGGGCATAATGGCGCAGGTCGGCTACGGGTGTTGTGGAGGTTTCTGCAAGACCTTCAACCACAACGGTTTTGCCGACAATGTCTTTCGGAACGAAGAAGCCATAATCTTTAAACGTGACGCGCATCGTTTGACCATCGCCCGTTTTTACTTTCATCCAGCAACCTTTTACTTTGCAAACCGACTCAACCGTACCTTCAACCTTGGCGGGCATTTCGGTCTTGTCAGTCATTTTTGCGGCTAATTGTGTAGCTGGAATTGCTCCTTTTTCGGTGATTTTTTTGCCATGATAACTGACGTCGTTCTGGGCAAAGGCGATCATGGACGCGCTGCTAAGGAGTAGTGTAAACAAGAAGCTTTTCATGGATTTCGTGGTTGACTTGTGAATTGCGTTAGACTGGCTGGTATTTAGATGTAATCAAAATTAGTGATTTTTGCTTTACCCTCACCCCAATCAAACAAAACCATGCAACAACGCTTACTAGCCGACTGCAACGAATTTATTGAGGTTGTGAATGCCTTATCAGACGATCAATTTCGTAAACCGCTTGATGATAAATGGTCCGTTGCCGAAGTGATGCAGCATCTATACCTATCGGCTCGACCCGTAGCGCGGTTGATGGCAGGTCCGCGCGATGTACTGAAGCAGTGGGGCGAGGCCCCATTGCCCGCAAGAGAATACGAAGAAATAGCATCCACCTATAAAAAAATATTGGCGACAGGAGCCAAAGCACCTGCCGCCATGTCTCCTCGCGAGGAGGATATGAAGGCTGAAAAAAGCGAGCTTGTAGAGCGGTTCGTCAGTATATATCAGACGCTGATCGATGTCACGAATACCTGGTCCGACGCAGAGTTAGACACCTATTGTATGCCCCATCCGGTGCTTGGTAAACTCTCTGTTCGGGAGATGTTATTCTTTACGAGTATTCACACGCAACATCATTTGAAGCTACTACCGTATGGTGGTCAGATATAGTCAGACAATCTCTGACAAGATTTGACTATTATCGGGCGAGTTTCAGTCCTTTATTCCCTACTCGGCCAAAGTAATAATTGACGCCAAATTTCAGGCGACCGCCTTTGCCCCGGCTGACGGTTGGATCAATTTTGTTGTAAAAGTTACTTTCATAAGAGACCTCGGCACCGAGTCGGTGTAAAATCCAGGCCATTACCCCTATTTCAAGGCCTACACTAGTGTATTTGGCTTTTACACCTTCCGGAATTACTTCCGAAAATTCGCGTCCGCTGTTGATACTCGCGCCTACAAAACTGCTGATTCGTGTCCGGAAGGGGTAGTAACGGGCAAAGGCGCCCACTTGTCGGGCGTGGTACTTATTGCCTACCAGTCGGTCGGCATCATAGCGTAAACCTGCGGCAAAACCTGGCTGGAAAAAGTAACCCAGGCGTGTATTGACATCGAAGTAGACCTGGCCACTAGTTGCACCAAAACCGATGCCGCCCCCTAAAAAGACGTTCCCCGGATCGAACCAGCTGAGCTGGTGTGTTTCCTGATAACTGAGCGATTTATCGATTTCGTCTTCTAATTTGTCGCCCGCCCGGTTCACCGTGCGACGCATGTCCTGTTTCGTCCGTTCATCCACGAGTGGTTTAGAACGTTCTGTTGAGTCGGACCGATTCTGTGCCAGCCCAACTATCGACACGCTTGTCGATACCAGTAGGAGAGTAAGTAATTTTTTCATCGTCGTTGAGTGAGTATATATAAATACTTGTTCTATTAACTATAAACCCCAAATAAGGTTTGTGGTTACACTCAGCGCGTCGATTGACAAAAAAATACCGTCTTCTCACAATCGGAAAAGACGGTACCTGAAAAATAACCAGAATTAGCTCAGTATTACGCCAATTGCTCAAGCAAGGCTGCTACCTGTTCCGCTGATGTGGCGGGGAAATTGGCAATCCGTATCTGTGAATCCTTGAACTTGCCATAGCCACTACCCACAATCATGTCAGACTTTTTGACTGAAGCAATGACGTCGGCAGATGGTTTCTTCGTCGTAGCAACAACTACCGTTTGGGAGCGGTGCTGCTCTTTCTTCACAAACGGCTCGTAGGCGTCTGAACTATCCAAAAACTTATAGATCATACGGGCTTTCTCCTCGGTCTGCTTCCGAATGGTATCGATCCCAATTCGATTGAAATCTTCGGCGATTTTACCTAGCAGATAGATGAAGAGCACATTAGGCGTGGCTGGCGTTTCGAAATCTTTATAATGCTTCCAGAGCATCGGTAATGTATTGTGCGCACCTATCGTGAAGTCGTCCGTTTTCTGTAGACGCTCTGCTTTTTCGAGACAAGCTTGACTGGCGATCCAGACGCCCAAACCGGCAGGCATACCAAAGGCTTTCTGAACCGAGAAAAAAGCCGAGTCGATGATTCCAAAATCCAGGTCTGGGTAGGGGGCCGATGAGACCATATCCACGCAAAACAACTTTTTAGGGTACTTGCGCTTGAGTTTGTGGATCTCCGACGTCTTCATCTGCACACCCGACGAGGTTTCGTTATGGGTCAGGCAAACCAGTTCAGCGTAAGCCGGCACCTCTATTTCAGCCGCATCGAAACCCTCACCGAAAGGTTTCTGAAGAAGTTGCGCGTGCTTTTTGAGCGAGACGGCGTAATCGTAAAACTTTTGGGAAAAAGACCCATTCACCGCATGAAAACTTTCGAATTCGACGCAGTTGAGCAAAACACGCTCCCATACCTCCGAGGCTGATCCCGTAAAGAAAATACCGTGTGTGGCCGGAATACTCAATAACGTTCGCAACTGTTCGTCGGCGAACTTATATATATCCCGGAACTTCTGACTACGGTGAGAAATTGAGCCAATTTGCTCATCCATCGCCTGTTGCAAATGCTGATAGAACGTTGGATAAAGTTCGGCTGGGCCGGGAGTGAAGTAGGTGTTTTTCATAATTTATTGAGTGATTGAATGATTGAGTGATTGAGTGAATAACTAGTAACACCAGCTAATCACTCAATCATTCAATCACTAATTAATAGAGCAGTCTAAACTTGATTGTATTGTCGATCCCTTTCAGTTCCTCAACCACTTCGTCGGCGTATTCTTTGGCGACGTCTGTAATTACGTAGCCAATCTGCTCGTTGGTTTTCAGGTACTGACCGTGAATATTGATGTGGTATTTAGCAAAAATAGAGTTCATTTTGGCCAGAATACCCGGTACGTTGGCATGAATGTGTAACAATCGATGCGCTCCCTTCAGCAGAGGTAGTTGCAATTCGGGGAAGTTTACGCTGCCATAGGTACTGCCGTTATTGATGTATTCGAGCAGTTTGGCCGGTACAAAATTGCCAATGTTTGCCTGGGCCTCTTCGGTGCTACCACCAATGTGCGGAGTCAGGATGACGTTGGGTAGTTTGCGAAGAGCGCTCATGAACTCCTCGTTATTAGTTTTCGGCTCGTCTGGGAATACATCGATACCGGCACCCACAACTTTACCGCGCTCGATGGCATCGACTAAGGCCGGAATATCGACGATGTGCCCACGGGACAGATTCAGGAAGATAACCCCGTTTTTCATCAGCGAAAACTCCCGATAGCTGATGAGGTTTTTGTTTTCCTTCCGGCCGTCGGTGTGTAGGCTGATGATATCGGCAATGGCCAGCAGTTCGTCCAGCGATTTGCATTTGCGGGTATTACCAAGCGCCAGTTTATCGACGATGTCGTAGAAATAAACTTCCATGCCGAGGGCTTCGGCTACGACCGATAACTGCGTACCAATATTGCCATAACCCACCAGTCCGAGTTTCTTGCCACGAACCTCGAAGCTGTTTTTGGCCGATTTATCCCAACCGCCCAGGTGCATCATATTGCTTTTGGGCACAATGCTTCGGATCAGCATAATAATCTCGCCAATCGCCAGTTCCACAACCGAACGGGTATTGCTGTAAGGCGCGTTGAAAACCGCGATTCCTTTTTGGGTGCAGGCATCGAGGTCGATCTGATTCGTGCCGATACAGAACGCACCAACGGTCATGAGTTTGTTGGCATGTTCGAGAACGCGGGCGGTAACGTTCGTTTTTGAGCGGATACCCAGAATCGATACGTCGCGGATGGCTTCGATGAGTTCGTCCTCATCTAGCGCACCTTTCCGAATTTCAACGTTAAATCCTTCCTGCTCAAACAGTTGAACGGCTACCGGGTGAACGTTTTCCAGCAGCAGCACTTTAATCCGACTTTTGGGGTACGACTGGCTACGGCTCAAGTTGTTATGGTATAAGAATTCGTCGAGTGAAGGGGCTACGTGGTCGGCTTTTTCAACGACGCGAGGCCGCAGTACATTTTCGGTAAACGCGTAGAAACGATTGGCCAAACCCGATGCTCTGATTTCATAATCGGTATAGCCGTCGCCAATAACATACACTTCGCCATCAAGTTTCAGATTTCGAATCACCTGCGATTTCCCGCCATTCGCCGACAACGGATTCTTAGGATCGAAACCGGCAATAAGTCCTGTTTCATCGAACACAAACGTATTGGCAAACACGTGATCGGCCCGAACACCCAGCGACGTTACAATGGGAACAATGAACTCGCGGAAGCCATTGGAAACGATATAGATATTGGCCGCATTTTCAGTCAAGAACTGCTTATTGCGCTGAAACGAATCCGATATCTTACCCATCAAATTTTCGATGAGCGCAGGCAGCTGATCGCGGTGGGCTTTTAAAAGGCCAAGCCGTAAGACAAGCGATTCGGTGAACGAAATTTCACCCGACATACCTCGATCGGTAATGGCCTTGATCTGATTGAGCACATCGTCTCGGTCGGGGCGACCGATCAGCGAGATTTCACCCAGCACATCTAGCGCTTCTACTTTCGTGAAGGTGCTATCGAAATCGATAATGTAATACGTTTGTTCGGCCTGGCCGACGTTCGATTGTTTGGTGAGCATGATCGAAGAGTCTATTCTGACTCTTTATTAAATTGTTGTAATACGTATTCCAGTTCAGTTAGCTGTTTTTTCATAAATCAGCATTTTGTCCTGGTCAATGTAAGGCTTTACATGTGGCGAAAGGCCATTAGCTGAGACAAGGTCGACGGAGAGATGAAGCAAATCTTCTAATTGAAGTTTCATGCGTACGAAGTCGAATAATGATACCATGGGTTCCAACTCAACCAGTATATCAATATCACTGTCAGTCGTTGCTTCACCACGAGCTTGCGAACCAAACAAATAAGCTTTCTGGACGGGTTGCGAGCCAAAATAGTGCTGTATTGCTGCTTGCTGTGGTATCATACTGTTTACAGTCATTAAGTTAAAAACCTTACTGCCCGTTTCTCCGACCAGTAAATTCCCTGGATACCTTCATCTTTTGCCGGAAAGCCGCAATGGCCACCTTGTTCTGGGAACTCCATCCAGACGTTCGGTAGTTCCCTTGCCAATGTTTCCGGAAAACATTCGGGTGATAAAAATGGATCGTTTTTAGCGTTGATGAGAAGAGTTGGAATGGCAATTGTAGGTATAAATTGTAGTGAACTGCTACGTGTATAGTAGTCCTCTACATCCCGGAAGCCATTCATTGGGGCTGTAAAGGTATTATCAAATTCCCGAACACTGCGCACTTTACTCACAGCTTCGGCTGGAAAAATACCCGGCATCAGCGCGGCTTTCTCCAGTACTTTACGTTTTAAGGTACGATTAAATCGGTAATTGTAAACCAGACTGTCCCATTGTTCGAGTCGTCGTGCCGATCCCATTAAGTAGATTGGAACCGAAAACACAACCGCCTTTTTAATGGCTGGATTCAATGCTTTTCCTTGTTCACCCAGATACTTTAGCGTTACATTACCTCCTGCACTGAAACCCATCAGATAGATGGTTTCATAACCTTTCGAGAGAGCATGTTGGATAACCAGATCCAGATCGCCAGTTTCGCCCACGTGATAGAATCGTTGCTGACGATTCATTTCCCCACTGCACGACCGATAATGCCAGGCCAGACAATTAAACCCCGATCGAGTCAGATGCCTAACCATACCCACCAGATAAGGGCTTTTTGAACTCCCTTCCAGCCCGTGGGAGAGAATTATTAATGGAGAATGGAGAATGGAAAATGGAGAATGTTGGGAAGTACTTTTTCCATTATTCATTATCCATTGATCATTATTTATTGCCTTTGCCCAGTCCAAATCAAGAAAGTCATCGTCGGGTGTTTCGATACGTTCGCGGACGTAGGAGACTGCTACCTTGCGGAACAGCGAGGGAATGATGGTTTGCAGGTGGCCGTTCCACAAACGCGTGGGTGGCTCATAACTTGATGGGGCAATCAGCGGCATTACCGAACGCGGGCGATTGAAGCCGCAAAGGTACGAGTTCCAATCCTTAGAAGGTTAGTATATCTAATAAAAAAAGGCTGGTCGTAGGGCGACCAGCCTTTCCTGTTGAATACAACCTGAATTGAAAAAAGCAATGTTGGCTACTGCCGAAGCAGTAAGTGATTCAAAATTGGTAAATAAAAAGAATTAATACAACTATTTCGATAAAATAAAAAGAAGATTTTAGTGATTAGTCTTCCATAAAACGGGCGGATACAAAGCCGATAATCGAGTAGGGGGCTGTTTCGTCTGAAAGAAACAAAATGATCTACTTATGATAAATTATATTCATTGTTTATAAATTGCAAATTAATAAGCCTACTATGTGATCGTTGGTATTTGACGAGAGCAGATTATGCCACTTATGTTGCATGAATGAATACGTTTACACACCGATTCACCTACTTAAACATAATTGCCCTTTTACTAATAGGGGCAGCCTGCCAAACGGCAGCCGTTATTGCGCCTATACTAGACGATGACCCCGTTACTGCTTCCCAGGCATCGCTGGTGAGCGTTCAGGCCACAAGTGCTACGTCAGCCGAAATCATTGTCAAGAGCATTCGGCTTGACGATGGTGGATGGCGGATTACAGCTAGTGCCGAACAGGGTGGAGCTATTGGCCTTTCGGTTGGTGGAACAAAAACACTCGCCGATTTTAAGTTAACTACAGTACAAGTCACCGGTTTAGTTGTCGGGCGCACCTATCAGTTTCAATTGGCATTCCGCTTTGCTGACCAGGACTCGTTGACGGTCATTCGCACGTATACGCATCGGCTCGATACATCACCTCATTGGACACGACTGACGCATGCATCATTTAGCGGGGGCGATTACACGGCCTGTCCCGTAGCCATAGATGGAATTTGTGGGCCAAATCCGCTCAACGGCTGTGGTGATCCCAGCCTGGGCGCGTACGTTGGTAATCAGGTGCAGTTGCTACGCTACGCAGGCCCGCTGCAAAATTACATGAGCGTTCTGCGTTATGACCGGGCAACGGATAGCTGGCCATTCTATCCGTCTACCGCTTATAGAGTTCCCCGTCATGGTATGATCACCTACAATTTGTTTTTTCAGCATGTAGACCGATACCAGTTCTCGGGTTTAGGCTTCATTGCCGAAGAGCGGGCAGCCAGTAAGTATTTCTATTACCATGATATGAGCGCTATTTTCCCCGTGAGTGGAAGTGTGGTGAATCCTCCATACGGTGGGGAGGATGGTGAAGTTGCCTTTTTTACGACGACTGAGGAAGCCTACTTTCTAACCCAGAATGGATCGCCCGCCATGCGAAGCATTCACGCCATATTTACGCAGACGGTGCGCGCACCCTTGCCCGAACCACCGGGCACATTAGCTACATTTTCCATCCGAAACATCGGCTACGTAGTCAACCAGCGACCGGGCCAGCCTACGAGGCTCTGGGCGTATGATCCCGTTACGGATAGCTGGAAAAAGCGGGCCGATTTTCCGGGTATGGTTCGCCAGCGGGGAACGGCTTTCTCGTTGGCCCGTAATGGTTATTTCGGCCTGGGGCTAACGGATGAGGGTCTTGGTTTGCGGGACTTGTGGCGATATGATCCACTCACCGATCAGTGGCAATATATAACTGACTACCCAGGTCAGGGAAATCAGTTGATGGCGGTATTCAGCGCTCCCGATGGGGCTAAGCCCGAACGGGCCTATCTGGGATGGGGCTACGAAGCCCAATCTACAAGTTCGGGTGTTGTCCGTATTGTAGGCTGCACCGACTGGTGGGAGTTGACTCCTTGACGTGGGAGGTTGATGTAGATAAACTAGCTACTGGATTTGACCGATTTGAGCAGATGATTCTATACCTATACATATTGATCGGGCGAGGGCGACATTACATCGTTTGGGGGCTCTTGCTGTCTAGCTTATGGAGTTGTATCGATCCGGTTGATCTACCCATTCGGCAAACGGAGCATCGGTTGGTAGTAGATGGGCTGATTACCGATGAGGCTCCGCCCTACATCATTAAGTTAACGTATTCGGGCAACCTGAATCGATCCCTGTTGATTCCAGATGAATTGGCTATCAATGGCGCTATGGCTACCATAGAAGATAATCTGGGCAACCGGGCTCCACTGGTGCAGGACCCGCTAAATCCGGCTTACTATTTAATGCGCGATGCTCGCTTACAGGGAGTGCGTGGTCGGGCCTATACGCTGCGGGTTAAGCTACCCGATGGTAGCCAGTATGTTTCTCGTCCAGAAGTACTGGCGCCAGTACCCCCCATCGAACAACTTTACGCCACCTACCATGAGTCAGATCCGAATACGCTACTATTCAATACGTTTCTGGTGCAGATTGATACAAAAGATCCACCGACCTCAGGTAATTTTTATCGTTGGCAGGCGATGAGCTACATGCCTATCTGGGGTGGGGCTAATGATCCGCTGGGGTACTACAATCCAGCGCTGAAGTCGGGCGAGGGGGAGTATGCGCCTTTTTACGGTGCTCTTACCAATGTATTAAGTGATCAGCTTATTAATGGCAATCGGATCAAGGGACAACTGGTACTAACCGCACCATTGGTTGCTTTAGGGACTCAGTATATGGAAGTGCGGCAGTACTCGTTATCGAAAACGGCTTATCAATATTGGGTTCTCTATCAGGAGCAACTTGCGCGGACGGGTACCATTTTCGACCCTCAACCTGCCAGCATCGAGGGCAATGTGCGAGCTGTGGCCGATACCAATAAACTGGCACTTGGTTATTTCGGAGCTTCGGCTGTCAGTCGTCAACGGATAATCATGAACACCGACAACATTAACTATGGAAAATTCGTGACGCGTTTTGGTCCTGTGTTGTTTGGCAGTACACTGCCAATCGTTCCGGGATTAGTGCGTGAGGAAGCTCAGCTTGCGCCACCCTCCAATTGGCTTACGTACGGAAAATAACCTTCATTTAGCACCTGTATGCATTTTCTACTCGTTCGTGGTGTCCTGGCAATTGTTCTGCTGTTAGTCCTTAAGCCTGATTTGCAGGCCCAGATTCGGTTTCGTATTTACGGGCAGGTAACGGATGGCGTAACGAACAAACCGCTGGCTAATGTGTCGGTTTATGACAAAAAACAGGGAGCGGGGACCACAACAGACAGCACAGGTGCTTTTAGCATGCAGGTGCTTCCAGGACCTTATAACCTGACTTTTTCTGCGGTAGGCTATTACACTCGCAGTCGGTTTCTGGAGATTGAACGAACAAACATTCGTATGGAAGTTGCCCTCAACCCCGACACGCGTCAGCTGGACGAAGTCAACGTGAAGGGCCGCACGCCCGATGCTAATGTATCGGCGACTCAGATGAGTGTGATACGGCTGGATATGAAAAATTTACGAAACATTCCGGTTGTGTTTGGCGAGGTCGATATTCTGAAAGCGCTGACTTTACAGCCTGGTGTAAGCACAGTAGGCGAGGGGGCTGGCGGATTTAATGTGCGCGGTGGGCGTACAGACCAGAACTTAGTGCTTCTGGATGGTGCTCCCTTGTTCAATACCAGCCATTTATTGGGTTTATTAAGTAACCTTAATGCTGATGCAATTCAGGATGTAACGCTCTATAAAGGAGGTATTCCAGCGGCCTATGGTGGACGCCTGTCGTCGCTGTTGTTGATGAATACGAAAGCGGGTGAAACCGACCGGATTAGTGTTACTGGAGGTATTGGGTTGATAACGAGTCGAATACTGGTTCAGGGGCCGATTGCAAAAAATAAAAAACTAACCTTTCTTGCCGGTGGCCGCATTGCCTACCCATCGGTTATGCTTGGGTTGTTTCCGGCCCCAACGAATAAAGACCGCGCCTTTTTTTATGACGTGAACGGTCGGCTAACGTATCGATTAACCAATGATAGTCAATTATCGGCTACTGTTTATCGCAGTTACGATACGTTTAAATTTCCGCAGGATACGCTTTATACGACCCAATCGACCTTGCTAACCGCGCGCTGGAGTCAACGATTAAATCCACAATTGTCATTTAACCTGACGGCTACTCAGAGTGACTATCGTTTTTTCTTAGATGGACTTACAACGGCGAATATGTATCGGTATCGATCTACCGTTCGCCAGCGCGACGCCCGACTCGATTGGCTCTATACGCCTAAGCCCAAGCATAAACTTGAATTTGGAGGATCGTTAACGGGCTATAGTTTACTGCCGGGAGCCATTGCACCTACTGGCGACAACTCGAACATTAATGCCCAAACCTTACCGAACGAACAAGCGCGCGAATTGGCAGGTTATTTTTCGGAGGAATGGACGCCATTTCGGGTGTTATCGGTGCAGGTAGGTGTCCGTTATGCCCAGTTTACGAATGTTGGGCCGGGCGTGGCCTACCAGTATGCCGAAGGGCAACCCCGTACTCGCGAGAGCATTACCGATACACTCCACTACGCCAATGGGCAGGCATTGGCCCACTATAGCGGCTGGGAGCCACGGCTGACAATACGGGCTAACCTAACACCAACCAGCTCTCTAAAAGTTAGTTATAATCGAACCCGGCAATTCCTCCATCTGATCTCGAATACAACCGCCATTTCGCCGGTCGATTTCTGGAAAGTGAGTGATGCCCTGGTGCCGCCCCAGGTAGCCGATCAGTTTGCGGTGGGCTACTTCCGAAACCTCGGTGATAATATGTATGAAACCTCGGTGGAGGTGTACCACAAAACGCTGGAAAATCTGGTCGAATACCGGAATGGCGCAACATTACTCCTGAACCCAACACTGGATGCCGACTTATTACGAGCCCAGGGACGGGCCTATGGCGTTGAAGTGAGTGTTCAGAAAACACGTGGAATACTGACGGGGTTAATTTCGTACACGTATTCCCGGACACTAGCGCGCGTGCCAAGTACCTATCCGAGTGTACAGATCAATGGCGGAGAATGGTATCCGTCGACCTTTGATCGTCCTCATAATCTGGCTATTGCAACCCAGTGGAAATGGAGCCGAGGGTGGACTTTTGGCACAAATTTCGTTTATACCAGTGGGCGCCCGACCACCTATCCCGATGGCACGTATCGGCTCAATGGCACTAAAGTCCTGGATTATTCGCAACGAAATGCCGACCGGATTCCAGATTACCACCGACTAGATGTGTCGTTTACGAAAGATGGTCGACGGACACCGAATCAGCGACATTATAGCAATTGGTCGTTCTCGTTCTATAATGTCTACGCGCACAAAAATCCGTACTCGATTTATTTTCAACGTGCTAACACCACAACCAAGAGCTATCAGCTATCGGTTTTTGGCACTATCATACCGTCCTTGAGCTGGAATTTTACGTATTAGCGGATGCCAATACCGGTACAAAGTGCTTCTGATTCAGCGGGAGATTCTCGGCTGTCCATTCAATATCTTCGACAAAAGCAAAGGCGCGGGCGGGGCAGTCGGCTACGCGGCAATAATGGCAGCATTCTTTCTCGCAGGGGTCGGTATGGACAAAAATTTCGACTTCGCCCTGAAAGCCGTCTTTGAGCGTATCTTCAAAATGATGCACCTCATCGTGTACTTTCGTTAATTCCCAGTAATAGGGGAGCGTCAAGTGACAATCGATGTGTAAATCAGCGCCGTACTTCTGAACACGGAGGTTGTGTACGTCAATCCAGTTTTTGTCCTTGTGAACAGTGAGCAAGGTGACCACCCGGTGGAGGGTCGGGATGTCTGCTTCGTCCATGAGTCGGGCAATTGACTGGCGGGTAATCTGGAACCCGTTGTAGATGATCCCGACTGCCAGCACAACCGATAGGGCACTATCGATCCAGTGTTTCCCCGTTAGGGCTACCAGTGCTACCCCAACCATCACCACGATACTGCTAAAGGTATCGGTCAGTAAGTGTTTGCCGTCGGCCGTCAGGGCTGCCGAATCCGTTTGCTGACCCGATCGAATAAGTCGCCAGCCTACAAATGCATTGGCCCCCGCTGTAATGCCAACGAGTACCAGACCCCAGTCGAGATTGCTTAACTGTTTAGGCTCGAAAAAGCTGAGAATCGCTTGCCAGATAATGACCAGTCCAGCCGACAGTATCATGGAGCCCTCGAAACCCGACGACAGGAATTCGATTTTACCGTGTCCATAAGGATGGTTTTGATCGGCAGGTTGACTGGCTAAATAGATGCTATAAAAAGCAAAACCGCTGGCAATAACATTAACAATAGACTCAACGGCATCGGATAAGATGGCGGTCGAATAAGTCAGGAAATAGGCCGTGAATTTGAGAATCAGCAGAACAATGCTCAGCCCCAGCGAGATGCCCATCCATCGGTATTTCGTTTGTTGACTGGCACTCATGAAGTGATATCAGGTAGTAAGTGGGTGCTACAAAGGTAACGATTTCGACGCGGAATGTTGGTGTCTGGTCTGTGATGAAGCCCTTTCAGGCCTAGTCATTTTTAAGGAAATTCGTTAAAATTAACTTGAACGCCCTGCTTCCGTACTTGTATGAAACAGTTTGATCGTAGTATAATACGTAGTCGAATTTTAACAAATTCCGGATAAAAAGCATCATCTCGTTTTGCGATAAACTATCTTTATGTACTTTTGACATAAAGACATACGTAATGCTTTACCCTTACCAATTCCCCAATTTATCCTATGAAAAAACTTGTCCTGGTAGTTGCCTGCCTGGTTGTATCTGTCGGTGCGTTGATGGCACAGGCTGTCAATCGTAAACCGTTGCCTATTATTGATGTGCATGTGCATGCCATGAAAGTAAGTCCTGGTTTTGCCGTCGAAATGTGTCCCTGGTTCCTGAAAGATATGCCAGGCAGCGACCCGACCCAGAATTTGCAGACCAGCTCTTTTCTGAATAAAGATTGTGTCGATCCACTGAAACCGGCGAAGTCGGACGAAGAAATGGAGAAGGCAGTATTGGAAACGATGGAGCGGCTCAACATGACCATCGTAGCTTATGGCGATCCCCAAATCCTACGGAAATGGAAAAAAGCAGCTCCTAATCGAGTTATTCCGGGAATTGGCGTAAGCTCACCTAAGGACATGACGGTGCAGGCCTTTACCGATTCATTGTCGTCGGGATTTTATAAGGTGATGGGCGAAGTAGCCCCTCAGTATCAGGGCTTATCACCTAGCGATATGTCGCTGGATGGTTATTTTGCCGCTGCCGAAAAATTGAATATTCCCGTAGGGATTCACATGGGAACCGGCGGCAATGGCATGGCCAACCTTACACAAGCCAAGTACCGGGCTTCACTGGGGAGTCCGTTCTTGCTGGAAGATGTGTTGGCTCGCCACCCTAAGATGAAAATATGGGTGATGCACGCGGGTTATCCAATGGCCGATGAAATGATCGCGTTAATGGGCGCGAATGCCTATGTATATGTCGATCTGGCTGGTTTTATCTGGAGCTATCCGCAGGCCGAAATTCATGCCTATCTGAAACGTCTGGTGCAGGCTGGCTTTGGCAAACGGATTCTGTACGGCACCGATTTTATGGTGTGGCCGAAGTTATTTGAAACCTCTATGAGTGTGATCGAAAATGCCGACTTCTTATCGTTCGAGCAGAAGCGCGACATTTTTTTCAACAATGCCGTTCGCTTCTTCCGGTTGGATGAGAGCAAGTTTAAGTAGAGTTTACTTTTCTTTAAAGCCTGATAGTTTTTATACAAGGAAAACTATTAGGCTTTTTTGTCATTCCGACGCCAGGAGGAATCTCAAGCTTGACTTATACGGAACGTTGAGATTCCTCCTGGCGTCGGAATGACAAAAAAAGTTTATGCAACCCTACTTTACCACCTTCGCATCCAGCCAGTTCGCACGGAATTTCTGCATCTCAGGTGTAAGCGTAAGACCAGCGTTTTCGTATAATTGAACTGATAGGGCAGGGTTTTCAACCAGCGTAACTGACGCTGTTTTGGAATCTCCCCGATGGGTGTAAGCGACCTGAATAGCTTCGCCGGGTTTGTGTTGACCTAATAGGTTTTGTATATCGGCAATCTTAGCAACAGCCTGACCATCTACAGCCGTCACCACATCGTCAATATCTAATCCTGCTTCATAGAGTGGGGTTTCCCGAACTGTATTAGCCATGATTGTTAATCCGCCGTTGGCTTCAGAATAGCGGACATTACCTATCCAGGCCTTGCCTTCCTGCGCTTTTTTTAGGGCCAATCCAGCCTTCGCCAATAACGACGCATAGTCAATCGATTCATGTCCGTAAACGAATTTATTGAAGAAAGAACTGGCAAAATCAGGCGTCGTCAGGCTGGCCAGTACACTTTGCAGACCAGCCACAGTATAAGGTTGCTCAGGTTTGCCAAATCGCTTCCAAACAGCCTGCATGTACGCATCCAGTGATAAGTTCCGCTGACGTAATTCCAAGTCTAAGGCCAGCGCTACGGCAGCGCCATAGAAGTAATATGACGTAAACATGTTGGGATAGTTCGAGCGGTCGATAGATGTGCCGGCATCAACAAAAACAGCGTGGCAACTCGCATCAATCGGCGAATAATAGGTGCCGCCTGGGGTTAATTGTTTGCTCGAAATGATTCCCGTTAGCGTATTCATGTACTCAGGAACGGGGGTGAAACCTGCCCGAGTCAGTAGCAGTTCGCCGTAATATTGCGTAAACCCTTCGGCAAACCACAACTCGTAACTCATGTTGCTTTTCTCGAAGTTGAACGGTTCCAGTGTCTTAGGACGAATACGCTCAACATTCCAGCAGTGAAAAAATTCATGAGCGAATACCCCTAATACGTGCTCTGGACCAGTGAACGCAATGGGGACGGCAATCATGGTCGAGTTGCGATGCTCCATGCCATCGCCCCGAACATACGGATTCAGGTTGGCCAGAAAGGTATAACTCCCGTAATCGTAACTGGGAAATTCGCCATAAACGGCCTTGGCCTGATCGACGATACGGGCTATTTTCTTCGCAAAGCCATCAGCAGTAGAATCCGCTACTGCAGCTTCCAGAGCTACCCGAAACGTGATGGATTTGCCGTCGGTGTTGGTGCGTTGCCACTCCTTCACGGCTAGCTTTCCAATCTTCGTAGGAGAATCCATGAAATACTGAAGGTTGGGAGCCGTGTACGTGTACTTGTCGGCCGTGGGCACTAGCTGAGTAGCCACCACACCCATGTTCTCGCTGGGAAGGTTGAATTTGACCTCAATAGAACGTTGATCGAAGCCTTTGATCCACATGAATGTAGCAGGCATGTTGATATGAATGCTTTGCGGATCGATACCCATGTAGGTACCATCGGGATAGTTGCCGAATAGCGTGTATGTAAGTTTAATGGTCCCTTTGTGAACGCCCACCGTATAAACATCGCCATCGGTTCGGGTGACGACCAGCGGCTGATTCTGTTCATCGACTGCCCGAACGTTATAGACATTCTTGCCGAATTCGTGGGTAGCGTACCGACCAGGCGACGAACGACTCATGCGAAACGTTGCCGCTTGCTTTGGCAATTCCGAAACAGTCAGTGTAATCTGGGCTTCGTGGTGGATGGCGTTCGGAAAGGATACGTCGTACTTTATGGTCTGGGCGTTGCCGAAGTGAACAAACAGACAGGAAAGGAAGAGGAGAAATTGGGTTTTCATAGTGATGATACGGTAAATTTTCTTTGACAGGATTTACAGGATAAACAGGATTTCAAGAGCATACTAAAATCCTGTTCATTCAGTAAATCCAGTCGAAAAAACGCAGTTACTTTTTGAAACGCTCAAAGGCTTTGTAGACGGCCAGATGAAAAATGGTCGCGTGGTTTTCATCGGCAAAGTAGTGGAAATCGGATTTAAGGGTGCCCACGGGTGCTTTTTTCAACATATCCATCAATCGGCCCGAGTCGGTTTCCATAATTTTACCTTCTTTCCCAACAGCGACAAAGACCATTGTCTTTTGGTGAAAACCAGCTTGGAGAAAGGCGGGCTGATGAGCCAGTAACGATTCGTTATCCCACCACAGACTTGGGCTGACAATGATATATTGATTGAATAAATCAGGCTTCTTAAATAGAATTTCAGTTGCTAAAAGCCCGCCCAGCGATTGACCAATGATGGTTTTATTGGGGTTGCTACTGTACTTCTTTTGAATGTACGGTTGTAGTTCCTTCTCGAGAAACGCGATAAATTTTTGCGAATGTCCGGTTGTTGGATAATCCTTTTTATCCTTCTCAATAGTGGTCGGGTAGGTGAAGTCGCGTCGTCTATCCACATTCGCAATGCCGACAACGATTGATTTGGGAAGTAAATTAACCCAGGAGAAATTAGCAAACTGAACCAACCCGGCTATATGGATGAAGTCTTCATCGGCCGAACCATCCAGTAGGTAAATGACTGGATAGTTGGCCATCGAGTCTTTCGAATAGCCATCCGGTAAGTAGATGTTCAGCGTTCTGGTTTCCCCTAACTCCTTCGATTGAATGGCGTCGATTACTCCTAATACAAAAGGCTTTGTAGCTGGTGTACTTTGCCCAAGCGAAGGGTTGGCTAGAGCTGCGAACAGGCAAATGAGAAAGACAAAATGAAAGAATTTGGTCATGTCGAAGTCTGGCGCGGGTATTTACCCGTGCCTTTTAATTTAGTCAGCATTCGCTGACCACGAATTCTTGGTGCGCCAGTGAATACTGGCGATATAAAAAGGCACGGGTGAATACCCGCGCCAGTAATCTATTAATTTACCTAGCTACTTGTGCAGCAACGGCCTTTCTTGGAATTTTCTGATCCCGCATTGCTGCGTTGTAGACAAAGCTGGCAACAACTGTAGCGGCCTGTTTCAGATCATCGGGTTGTAGGTGATCGTAGGTATCCATGTTCGTGTGGTGCGTACGCGTGTTGTACTCAATTCGGTCCTGAATAAACTGGAAACCTGGCAAGCCTACCCGGTCGAAAGACTGGTGATCCGTTCCGCCCGTATTTGCAGGTGTGATGGTTGTGGCACCCAGATCGTTAAAGGGTTTCAGCCATTGCTGAAAAATGGGACCAGCGGCCAGATTGCCCTGCAAATAGATTCCCCGAATTTTACCTGTACCGTTATCGACGTTAAAATAAGCAGCTATGTTCTCACCCTCTTTGGTCAACTTGTTGGTAGCCTTATCGACTAAATGATTTGCTACGTAATTTTTGGAACCGTGTAATCCCTGCTCTTCACCGCTCCAGAGCGCAATCCGAATGGTTCGTTTGGGTTTTGCGCCAATGGTATTCAGAATCCGAACGGCTTCCATCATGACCGAACTGCCAGCCGCATTATCGGTAGCGCCTGTGGCCGCATGCCAGGAGTCGAGGTGGGCACCGAGCATGACCACTTCGTCTTTCAGTTTAGGATCGGTGCCCGGAATTTCTGCCAGTACGTTATAGCCTTTGGTGTCGTCTTTGTAAAATTTGGTTTTTACATCTAGCTCCAGTTTTACCGGAATACCGGCTTTCATGAGTCGGCAGAGCGTCATATAGTCTTCAACGGCTATCGAGAGATCGGCAAGATCATCGGGAGTTGCGCCCAGAGCCGCATTAGCATAATCGCCACTGACGAACAGCGTTCCATCTTTACTAGTCTGTGTTGTGTTGAGCATCCCAATTGCCCCTTCCTGTTTCGCCAGTTTCCGCATTTTCTGATTAAATGCATTCTGCGTACGCATCGCCATAATCCGACTGCGGAAGGTCGTATCATTGGCTCCTCGTTGGGCTGGTGGCGCTTCATTCGCCATTTTCAGCAGGTCTTCATCGGTAAACCGATCGGCATCCGCTTTGAACGAAGGCATACCCTTGAACGATTGATCGAGCAGAATAACCTTGTTCTTAAGTTTAGTCCGGTAGCTTTCCAGCGCTGTCGTGTCGTTTGAACTGATATATAGAATATCGGCAGACTGTAGTTTGTTGGTGCTGCCACTCCAGGCTCGTGGTACGGCGATGATTGTTTTGTAATAAGGAGCAGTCATTGCCAGATAGGAATGTTCCACTCCCCATCCTTGTCCCCATTCGCCCCAGGCTTCCAGACGGGAGTTCTGTAATCCCCAGCTATTAAGTTTTGTTTTCGCCCAGTTAGCGGCTTTCAGGAAACCAGGGCCTTGCAAACGGGGACCGTTGACATCGGTTAGGTAGAAAGCTGTTTCCATAACCTGCGAGTGTTCCAGACCTTCTGTCCGAATTTTCTGGATCATGGTCATATCCAGTTTATCATCCTGTCCGTAGCTAAGCAGGGCAGTGCCAAGGAATAGACTGGTTAAGAGTAGTTTGTGATGCATAAGCTTTAATTGTTAGGGGAGAACCCGAAGTTAACCGATTTACAGAAAGTGGTTGATTCTTCATCCTTATTTCTCACATTAATCAATATGGATTCATAGAAAAATCCTGTTTGTTGCTAATCAACCACTTGATTGACAAATGACTGAGAACGGGAAAAGACGAAGGTAATCGTAGGGTGTAGTTGAAAGATGATAACTTAGCAGCTTTTTAACGGTGGAATGGTAGCCTGAATGGACCGTTTTTGCACACATGAACACAACTGAAAACCCCTGGCAGACGCTGAATTCGTCGGTCAAATATGAAAATCCTTGGCTGTCTATTCGGCACGAGGATGTGGTAACGCCTGCTGGTACTCCCGGTATTTATGGTGTCGTTAGTTTTAAAAATAAAGCTGTAGGCGTGATTCCGATCGATGCCGACGGTAACACCTATCTCGTTGGCCAATATCGCTATCCACTGAACGAATATTCGTGGGAAATTCCCGAAGGTGGCTCGCCATTAGGAACCGATCCGCTTGATTCGGCCAAACGCGAATTGAAAGAAGAAACAGGTTTAGAGGCTCAGAAATGGACAAAAATTGCCCGCATCCACACATCCAACTCTGCCACCGACGAAGAAGGTTTTCTATACATTGCTGAGGACTTAGTTCAGGGCGAACACGCTCCCGAAGAAACCGAAGATCTGCGCGTCTGGAAACTTCCTTTAGCCGAAGCGATTGAGATGGTAATGACTAGCCAAATTACCGATTCACTCAGTGTGAGTGGCCTGATGATCGTAGCCCGTTTGCGGGGAATCTAACAGTTATAGAGTTATATAGTTGTAAAGTTATAGAGCAAGGGTTCATAATTACCACTTGTCAACAACTATATAACGTTAAGGACTGTACAACTTTATAACTTAAAATCTGTGTTCTTACCTATTCTATTTGGTTTTTTATTAGGCGTAGGCCTTTGTCTGACATTTGGGACGGTGTTTTTTGCGCTGATTCAAAACAGTGTCGACAACGGTTTCCGCTCGGGGATGAAAATTGTTTTTGGGGTTATTGTCGGCGATATTCTGTTTGTAACGGCGGCCTTACTGGGTACGGCTTTCATTCCCAAGGTTCAGGGATTTGAGAATATTATGGCTGCGGTAGGGGTGATATTTCTGGTCGCGATGGGACTGGTCAATATTCTGAAAGGTACGCCCCGCCTGGCCTATCCGAAAACACGATTCGGAAATTTTGTCTATTATTTCACAACCGGCTTCTTTCTGAACGCCCTCAATCCAGTCAACTTTGTCGCCTGGGTAGCTATTGTGGCCTATATTCGTTCGCACCTGCACTACACCGATGCGCAACAATATGGATTCATGATTGCGGCTTTGGTTGGGGTATTTGCCACCGAAAGCGCGCTGGCTTATTATGCCAACCGACTCAAACGACTCTTTACTCCCCGTGTTGTCTTGATCTTCAATCGCGTAACGGGCGTCGTCTTCCTCATCGGGGCCGTTAATATTGCCTATACTCGTTTGCTGGAACCGCTCCAGAAAGCACTGAATTGGTAGAGAAAGAGGTATGAAGTATGATATAGGATGTATGATGTAGCTGACGCGAAAGCAATACATCATACATCCTATATCATACTTCATACCTCTTTTAAAAAATTCTCCCACTCCTTAATCATGCCCTTTTTCAATACTCTCGGGAATTTGTTCTGACCGCCCATTTTGCCTTTAGATTGCATCCAGGCGTAAAAGGTCTGGTTGGGCAATACAGTCACGGTAATGTCTTTGAGGGCGTGCCGACGTTCGACGGCGTAATCGTCGTTTAGCTCTTTAAGCTTGGCATCGATACGATTACGGAGGTCGTTGGCATCTACTTTATCGTCGGTACCGATATACCAGTTATGGGCAAACAACGTATCGTGCGTTACGCCTGCCACGGTAAACTCGCGAATCGAGATGCCCAGATCTTCCGAAACCATCTCGATGGCTTTGTTCATGTTATCGACCGAGAGGTGTTCTCCACACAAACTTAAAAAGTGTTTTGTACGACCAGTAATGACAATTTCGGCCCGTTTTTTATTGACGAATCGAATCGTGTCACCAATCAGGTAACGCCATGCTCCGGAGCAGGTCGACAGCAGAAGAGCGTATTCTTTACCCTCTTCTACTTCGCTGATCATCAGGGTTTTAGGTTTATCAACCAGTTCGCCATCGGGTGAGAAATTCTGTTCGTTGAACGGAATAAATTCGAAAAATAGCCCGTTGTTCAGGACCAGCTGCATACCTTCGGCACTGGGGTGTGTTTGATAAGCAATAAATCCTTCGGAGGCCAGGTACGTCTCAATATAGGTAATGGGGTGGGAGAGGAGTTTCTCGAAACCCGCCCGATATGGCTCAAACGACACCCCCCCGTGGCAGAAAACCATCAGGTTGGGCCAGATATCATGAATCGTTTTGACCTTGTATCGGGCAATAATTTTCTCCATCAGCAACTGAATCCAGGCCGGTACGCCCACAACATAGCCAATGTCCCAGCTTGCGGCTTGTTCCGTGATTTCATCCAGTTTCAGCGCCCAGTCTTTTTCCTGGGCAATGTCGCGGCCGGGCTTGTAAAATCGTTCGAACCATAGGGGAATTTTACTGGCGGTAATGCCGCTAAGGTCGCCCTCGTAGTGACCTTCTCGTGCATTCAGATCGGTACTGCCGCCCAACATCAAACAGCCTTTTTCGTAGAGTGTTGAGGGGAGATTCTGGTACTTACCAAGGGTTAGAATTTGCCGAATGCTCGTTCGTTGAATGGCCTTCGACATCGACTTCGTAACCGGGATGTACTTTGTCGAGGCTTCAGACGTCCCCGAGCTAAGAGCAAAATATTTTACCTTACCCGGCCAGGCCACGTTTTTTTCGCCAGCCAGCGTTTGTTTCCACCAGCCATCGAACATTTTGTTGTAGTCGTGGATCGGGACGTGCTGTTTGTATTTCTGATAGAATTCGCCCTCACTACCAAACTCAACCGAGCGGAGCAACTCATCGAAATGATAAGCCGTTCCGAATTTTGTGAACTGCGCTTTTCGGATGAGTTTACGGAAAACTTTGCGTTGCTGGCGAAGCGGATTAAACTGCCGAAGCCGAACGACATTCGATAAGCGAATGCCGTTTTTGAGCATACTACCTAATAGTGCCATGTTTGTTGATATATGATGTAAGATGTATGATGTAGGCAGTAACGTTACTTTATATATCCTACATCATATATGATACATAGTTAAAGTTTCCAATTCGTTAATTCGTCTAGCATGCCGTAGGCCGTCAGGTCATATTGGCATGGAACAATTGAGGTATAGTTATTGGCCAGGGCATATTCATCCGTGTCTTCGGCGTGGGTGTCGAAGTTGACAAAATCACCGGCAAGCCAAAAATATCGACGACCGTGCGGATCGCGTCGTTCATCGAAAACTTCCTGCCATTTGGCATTCGCCTGTCGACAAATACGGATGCCTTTCAGCGGCTCAGCCGTACGGGCCGGAAAGTTAACGTTAAGCGCTGTTCCTGGCTTTAGCCCTTTTTCCAGTACGTTGCGGGCAATGGCCAGAATGTGCTCATGCGTATGCGAAAAATCGGCCTGACGAGTGAAGTCGTTGAGGGAAAATCCGATGGCCGGAATTCCTTCAATAGCTCCTTCGATAGCCGCCGACATCGTTCCCGAATACAGAATGCTGATTGACGAGTTGCTGCCGTGATTAATACCGCTTACGACCAAATCGGGAGCACGGTCTTTTAGAATATGGTGTTTGGCTAGCTTCACGCAATCGGCAGGTGTGCCAGAGCATTCATAAGCAGGTATATCGCCGTAAATATCGGATGGGTAAAGGCGGATCGGGTTGGCAATCGTAATGGCGTGACCCATACCTGATTGTGGGCTGTTGGGGGCAACGACTACCACCGAACCCAATTGTTTCATTAATTCGGCAAGTGTGCGAATGCCGTGGGCAGTAATGCCATCGTCGTTCGTAACTAATATTAAGGGCTTCTGATCAGACATAAAAATAAGTCAATAGTCATCAGTCGCAAGTTGAGCATCCTTCCGACTTTTCCTATGCAATACTACACAAATACGGGTGAAGATGTTGGGAGAAAGTCCAGATCACTCTCGATGTCGCTTCTTAAACTGAAGAGGATTTTCGCCCGTAACACGCCGAAAAATCTTGTTGAAGTACGACAAACTCTCAAACCCACTGGCAAAACAGGCTTCGGTTACGTTATGGTCGAGCAGTAGTAGTTTCTGAGCCTGATTGATGCGGTACTGATTTAGAAACTGCGTGAATGTCAGTCGAGTCATCCGTTTCACATAACGACAAAAAGCGGCCGTGGTCAGGTTTGTTAACGCAGCTACTTCAGCCAGCTCAAATTTGCGTTGGTAATTATCCTCAATAAATTGATACAGCCGTTTCAGGCGTTGTTGTTCGCTCAAATTATACGCGTTTGTAATCGGTTTTCCATGTAGAGAAACAGCTTCCTGGCTCGTGGCTAACTGCTGAAAAATGAGTAGCAAGGCCATCAGTCGTTCAAAGGGCGGGCGATTCGGAAGGCTTTCCAGTTGCTCACCAACCAGCCGTTTTGTTTCTCCATGAAAAGAAATGCCCGCGCGTGCCAGCTCGAATAGGCGAGCAATCGCGGCAAACTCCGGTGCCTGCCCAAATAGGTCACCCAGAAACGTTTCTTTCAGTTGCACAACCACTTTTCGGTGCTCAGTTGTCACGCCATAATCGAAGTTGAGATGCGGAATATTAGGGCCAATAAAGACCAGATCGCTCCCCTCATAGCGCGAAATGTGATCGCCTACATGCCGGGTACCGTTGGCCCCAGTGATGTATACAATTTCATATTCGGGATGGTAGTGCCACAAAAAAACATCGTTTAATCGGGGCGTTTCCAGAATGTGAAATGAACTGTCAGCGTCAGGGCTGATTTGTTCCAGAGCGATCTTCATAAGGGTTTTGATTCAATAGCGAAGCGTTTTTGTCATGCTGACGATAGGAAGCATCTTGAGGTATCCTATTAAATAAGTTGGGGTAATTTAAGATGCTTCCTATCGTCAGCATGACAAAAAATATACTCGAATTTGCTCGTAACTCTATTCTTAGGTCATCAACTTAATGATTCAAGAGCAATATAGTGCAAAAAGTGGACATCATTGTTGTGGAAATAGGCTTATCGGGTCAACTATCTTTGTTACAACAAAATCAGCAAAACATCCTAACGAATATGGAAACGATGCAGCCCACAGGTACGCCTGCCGCAATGGCCCCTACCATGATTCCTGATAATGCGCATAAAGACATTCCAGGCAATCCATCGACAGCTACCAGTAGCAAAATCAGTTTAAATGACCGATCCAACGGAAACAAATTGCGTGTTTTGTCAGAAGAAGACTGGCAATTTTGGAAGCACAACGGCTACATCGTTATCAAGCAGGCTGTGCCCAAAGAACAGGCCGACCGGCTCGCCAATTTCCTGTGGGAGTTTGAAGAAAAAGACCCCAATGATCCAACCACCTGGTACGCACCACCTCGCGCCGAAATGAAAATGAAAGAGTTGACCAATAGTGGTATGGTCGAACTCTACAATCACCAATATGAGTGGGATAATCGCCAATATCCGCGTGTGTACGATGCCTTCGTCGATATCTGGGGCACGGAGAAATTGTGGGTAACCATCGATCGGGCCAATCTGAATTTTCCGGTTCGACCAGGCCACGAATTCAAGGGGTTCATTCACTGGGACTATGATCCTGAAACGCGTCCGCAAAATGTACAGGGTGTATTGGCACTGGCCGATCAAACTGACGAAAACATGGGTGGCTTTCAGTGCATTCCTGAACTCTATCGGACGTATGACACCTGGAAACTGACCCAGCCTGCCGACCGAAATCGGTTTCAGCCTGATACGACTGGCTTCGATTTCGTAAAGGTGAAAATGGAAGCAGGCGATCTGCTGATTTTCAATAGTACCGAGCCACACGGCATCCGTCCAAATCGATCAACCGATAAAGTCAGAATAGCCCAATACATTTCGATGATGCCTGCTGAAGAAGACAACGAAGCGTTGCGTCAGTGGCGTATCACCTCGTGGCGCGATCGCCAGGCCCCCGAAGGGTATGCCTTCCCCGGAGACCCCCGCAATTGGGAAAAGGAGCGTTATCAAACCGCCGAGCTGTCGCCGTTGGGCAAAAAGCTGCTGGGTTTGGATAGTTGGGAGTAAGATTTTTTTGCGGGTATTATACGTGTGGTAATTCGTGAATTAAATGGTGAGGTTACCAGGTCTATCTAGGGTGTATGACCCCTTCAGGGTCAGATGTTTATAGTTAAATCTGTGCTATAAATATTTGACCCTGAAGGGGTCATACGCATCCTCGGTCTGTGTTTGCATCTAGAGAATATACATATCTTTTCGGCATGTTCGAAACTCCGTAAGGAGTGGCCTGTTAATAGAAAACAAAGGATTGGACGTACCCCAAAGCACCGTAGGTGCGACCTGATTCTGTTCATATCGGTCGCACCTACGGTGCTTTGGGTTCCTACTAAGCGAGAATACCTATTGACAGGTCGCCCTTACAGGGCTGAGTAGCCTGCGTCAGAAATGTGTGTATCCTCGGTCTGTGTCCGCACAGAACGCTTTAATTGATGCTGATTTATGGGCGTTCCGTACGGACACAGACCGAGGATAGTGAACAGATAAACTGTGCCGGGTTTTAATCTGGTGAAAATGAAAATACCCTGAAGGGGCATACCAAATTATATCTTCTTAATCTGGACAGCTACGAAAAGTAGTTTAGGGAATCCGTAAAGCTTTGTAGGCTATCAACCATTGTTAGACCCTACAGATCAACCATGAAGAAGGCACAATATTGCTTTTTCCTTATTTTCTGCCTGTTAGCCCTGTCATTTACGCTTCAGGCGCAGCAGCGTCTACCTCCCATCAAATCCCCGGAAGTAGCAGACGGTGGACTAACCTTCCGGCTTCGAGCCCCTAATGCCAAAGAAGTTATCCTGGACATTGAAGGCATTTCGAAGGAGACGATGGTGAAAGACGATCAGGGCGTTTGGAGCTTTACCAAAAAGCTTGATCCTGATGTCTATGATTATGCTTTTGTTGTCGACGGGCTTCGCATTCCCGATCCGGCCAATCCGGTTGCCAAACCGTGTTATCAATGCAACGGGCAGAGTCTGGCGCATATGCCAGGGCCTGCTTCACTGAGCTGGGAGATTAAAGATGTTCCGCGTGGAGCAGTCAATCATCAGGTATATCGGTCGGCGGTTATGGGCGAAGATCGGGATTACTACGTGTACCTACCACCGAATTACGATCCGAAACGCAAAGAGCCTTATCCGGTATTTTTCCTGTTGCATGGCGCTACTGGCACAGCTTTGTCGTGGATTGTGAATGCGCAGGCCAATATCATTCTGGATAACCTGATTGCGGAAGGCAAGGCCAAGCCCATGATTATGGTAAATACCCTGGGTTATGGAGGCAATGATAAATACGCTACAGAGGTGATTCAGGAAATCATCCCGCAGGTTGAGAAAACCTACAACGCAGCTAAAGATAGGACCCAGCGGGCTATTGTGGGCTTGTCGATGGGGGGCGGAACGGCTTACTATACTGGTCTTAATCACCTCGATCACTTTGCCTATGTAGGCGGCATGAGCAGTGCTGTAGGCATGGGTGGCCCTCGTCCGCCAGCATCGACGACGTCCAGTCCAGCCACAACGGCGTCTTCCACCGAGCAAGCAACGGCTATGATGGATGTTTTTGCCAAGACATACCCTAAGCTGGACGAAAAGGCGAATTCTCAGCTTAAGCTGTTATGGGTTGCTTGTGGGGTCGATGATTTTCTGTATCAGAATAATAAATACTTCCGGGAATATCTGAGCTCGAAAAATGTAAAGTTTACCTATCACGAAACACCCGGTGGCCACACCTTTATGGTATGGCGTAGAAATCTGACCGATCTCGCTCCGCTGCTGTTTCGATAAAAAAAGCTTTCGGTTAAGCCGTGCCACGGTTCAAAACCATGGCACGGCTTATGTAATACCTAAATAGGCTCCTATTATGCTTTCGTCCCGCCACCTGATTTTTATGGAAGTGGCTCGTTTACTAAGCTTCACCAAAGCCAGCCAAACGTTATTTCTGAGCCAGTCAGCGATTAGTAAGCAGATTAAATCGCTGGAATATTTTTACAAAACGGGCTTGTTTGAGCGGCATGGTACAACGATCAGTTTAACCCAGGCCGGGCAGGCCCTATACACCAAGTTGCTCGAAGCGGGACAGTTACAAAACGAACTGTATCAGGAATTACAGCAACTTAACGAAGACTTTTTTCCGCCAACCAAATTGGCCATTGGTGCCAGTACAACTATTAGTTTGTACGTTCTACCACCTGTTCTTTCTGCCTATCTGCATCGCTACGATACCATTCAGGTGAGCGTATTGAACCGTAACTCGAACAATATTCAAAATGCCTTGCTGGCCCACGACATTGACGTCGGAATTGTTGAAGGGCTAACGCAACTAAATACGCTGGTATATACCCCCTTCATGACGGATGATGTCCTGGCGGTCTGCTCGGCGAGGAGTCCCTTACGCGATCGGGTGCTAACCGTAGCCGATTTGCCCACGATTCCCTTGGCGGTTCGGGAAATCGGTTCAGGAACACTGGCAGTAGTTGAAGATGAACTCAGCAAGAAAGGGATAGGTATTTCCTCGTTACGGATTCTGATTCGGCTGGGAGGTACCGAAGCGCTGAAAAACTTTGTACTGGCCGATACTTGTCTAGCCTTTCTGCCGAAGCGGGCTATTTTGAAAGAGCTGACTGCAGGTGAGTTAGTAGAAGTGCCTATTCGCGGTTTGACCCTTCAACGCACCTTCTATTTTATCCAGCGAAAGGGAACCGAAAACAATCGACTCGTCTCTACATTTATTCAGTTTACGAAACGGCATTATTCCATTACGGAATAACTCATGCCAAAACGGTATTTGCTTCATGCGTTGGTAACCGGGACATTTCGGGAAAATACAACCATGAACATTGCCATCACTTCATCACGCTTAGGAGATCTTCACTGTTCGCAATGCGGCTCCATTCACGACGCCCTAGTTCGGCAAACAATATCCACCTGTTGTCATGCACCCCTGTTATGCCAATACGTTATTGGGCCTGGTAGTGTCCAGAAATCCGATTTGTTACTACGACCTAAATCGCTGTGGCGATATGAAGAGCTTCTGCCCGTTATTCTGCCTGAAAATCAGGTTAGCTTAGGCGAAGGATTCACGCCTATTCTGGCACTCAATCGTCTGGCTAGTCGATACGATCTACGTCATCTTTCCCTGAAAGACGAGGGACTAAATCCGACAGGTTCATTCAAAGCCAGAGGGTTAAGTCTGGCGGTGTCGAAAGCCAAAGAAAACGGAGAAAAGGCGTGTATTATTCCCACGGCTGGTAACGCGGGCGTCGCAATGGCGGCTTACTGCGCCCGAGCAGGTTTGGAGGCCGTTGTTGTAATGCCGCGTCATACGCCCGATGCGTTTAAGGAAGAATGCATTGGCTACAATGCCACCCTTGTCGAAGTAGACGGGTTGATCAATAACTGTGCAGCCAAAGTGCAGGAGATCAATCAGAACGGTGCTTATTTCGATGTGTCTACGCTGAAAGAGCCTTATCGCTTAGAGGGCAAAAAGACGATGGGTTTTGAGATTGCCGAGCAATTGAACTGGCAACTGCCCGATGTGATCATGTACCCAACCGGTGGCGGAACCGGTCTGATTGGTATCTGGAAGGCTTTCCACGAACTAAAAATGCTTGGATGGCTTTCTAAAAACCAAAAATTACCGCGTATGGTAGCTGTACAGGCCGAGAACTGTTCG
The DNA here is from genome assembly GCF_014117325.1 of Spirosoma foliorum. NCBI lineage: Bacteria > Pseudomonadati > Bacteroidota > Cytophagia > Cytophagales > Cytophagaceae > Spirosoma > Spirosoma foliorum. Next base: position 1,315,844 of record NZ_CP059732.1, read on the forward strand.
CCCGTTGTCGATACCTATTGGGGGAAACAGGCCAACAGCAGGCAGTATGTTGGCAAACCTACACTGGCCAATGGCTTGGCCGTTCCACGCCCTATTGGCGAACCGCTTATGTTGAATGTGTTGCGTGAATCAGGCGGCACAGCTATTGCCGTTTCGGAAGATGACATGCTGGAAGGCGTCAGTGAACTCTGCCGCCACGAAGGTATTTTTGTCGCGCCAGAAGGCGGAGCCATCTGGGCCGCCACCAAGAAACTACTGCATCAGGGCTGGCTTCAACCAGAGGAACATATTCTGTTGCTGAATACAGGTTCAGGCCAAAAGTATCTGGATAATATAAAAGGAAAGTGGGTTCGTTGATGAATTGTGAGTGGTGTCGGGTTCTCAACCCGGCACTCCAAGGTTTTGAGAAACCTCCCCTATGTCAGATGAAAGCATCTGACATCACATGGGCGTAGTCTGTATTTGGATCTTTAGATTAAGGTGAATAATAGATAAAACCTAAAGTTACCTGCTGATTGTTACCTATTTAGAAAGTTATTTTTTTGTCATCCAGACGCCAGGAGGGATCTTCGGTAACTGGTTATTTACCGAAGATCCCTCCTGGCGTCTGGATGACAAAAAAGCTAGTATAATCTATTCGTAAATCCTCTATAATTCACGTTAAATTAACCTTTATAACGATAATCGTCAGGGAAACCGAAGAAATCCTGTATATGATACACTTCGGAGCAATCATGCCAGATGATTGTATTCCCATTCCCAATTGTATACTTGTTACGTCGTGCTAATGGCACCTTTTGTAGAGAAGGAAAGCGTGATACGGGTAACATGATAGACCGCCCATCCTCAAGCGAAACTTCAAATTTGCCCCGTTTAGGGAACGTTACTTTTTTTATAACGGGTGTAGTACCGCCGTAGCCTTCCATGTTATTTTATCTTTAATGTTATTGCCTTTATTTTTTCGCCAGCCCTAACACGGTGAAATAAGTCTAATAGAGCCGACTGATTTTCAGTAGCGAGCTTGTTGACTAAGGCTAACTCCTTTTCTGTAAAATCGCCAATTTCCGCGAACGTTAGCGAATCTAACCATATTTTAGCAAACCGTGTATTTCGGCTTTTAGTTTTTGATACGTGCAGGTGTGGAGGTTCACCTCCTACAGCGTCGAACATGTAAGCGAAGAACGTTAAAAACTGATAAACAGCGATTTTAGGCATACTATACTCAGGTTTGACCTAGTGCTAGTATGACGAATGAGGCTCTATAAAGTCAATAGCTAAGTGTATTTATTGGTATATTTTGTCTATTAATGATAGCTGTTTATCGTTATAGGGAAGTTGACTACGTTTATCATCTGATTCTAGCCTCAACTCTTTCATACAAACTAATTGTATTTTGCGTATCTATAATTAAGTTTATCCAATTATAGCTTTATGCCGTAAAGGGAACTTAATTAACAGTGGCCAGTCTACAATCTTCCTGGAGCAATTCCACCGACCAGCAACTTTGGCGAAGCCTTCGCGAAGGGGATGAGTCGGCATTTACGGCCATTTTCGAACGGTACCACCGAACGTTGTATAACTACGGTAGCAAACTTGTTACTGATTCGACCTTGGTTGAAGATGCTGTTCAGGAAGTCTTTATCGATGTTTGGCGAATGAGGGCCACATTGTCCGAAGAAATTGGCTCCATTAAATTTTACCTATATCGTTCCCTTCGTCGCCGGATTCACCGAATGCAGGGCAAATACCAGACTGGCGAAACAATAGACGGGCTAGTTGATGATGACACAACGCCAACGTCAGGCCCAGAGGAGACGACGCAGATTGAGCAGGAGTCCCGAGACTTGTTGAGCCGGCGCATTCAGGAGTTGCTCACTCACTTGCCTAAACGCCAGGTTGAAGCCCTTACCTTATATTACTACGACGAATTCAGCATAAGTGAGATCGCCCAACTGATGGATGTCAACGAGAAATCAGTTCGTAATTTCATTCACAGGGCCATCACATCGCTTCGTCAGAATCGCAACTGGCTTATCGGCTCATTGCTGATTTTCTGGCTGTTATGTAGTCTGTAGAAATTTTCGAAAAAATTTTCCCTAAAAAAAGAGGTCAAACAACCGCTAGCTGCTTCTTTCTTAGTAAAGGGAATAATTCTATTACTTCTTGCGTAGGTACTCTTTTGTCCAGCTATGAAACAAGCCCTCTACGAACTAACAGACTTCCTGGAAGACCCCGATTTTATCCGCTGGGTTAAGCATCCTGATACAACTCAGGATGCCTATTGGCAGCAGTTTCTGGATGCTCATCCTGAGAAGAAGCTGGTAGTGGAGATGGCGCGTCAGTACGTTCTGATATTTGCTGAGCAAACGGGGCAGCATCAACCAACGGCCGCCCAAAGCGAGCTGATGCGCCAGTACATTCAGAAGCATGTTCAGGCCGAAAAGGGCGAAGTAATCGCCACTCCGTTTACGCGCACAGTTGGAACAAATTGGAACTGGTTACGCATGGCTGCGTCCATAGCGCTGGTCATAAGTATTGGGTTGGGAGCATATTGGTATAGCCAAACACAGGGCGTCCCGCCTGAAAGTTATCAGCAGTTTAAAAAGGCAAATTCGGTTGGAACGACCTTGAAAGAAACCCGGAACGATACCGACAAACCGTTGACCGTTTTACTGAGCGATGGGAGTTCGGTGGTACTTCAACCCGACAGCCGATTGAGCTACCCCGACAAGTTTCAGCAACGGGAAGTCTATTTAACAGGAAAAGCTTTTTTTGAAATTGTTAAAGATCCTACGCACCCATTTCTGGTATATACGCGCGGCATTGCGACTAAAGTATTGGGAACCAGCTTCATGGTTGATGCGCCCGCAACTGGCCAGCCCATAAAAGTAGCTGTAAAAACGGGTCGAGTGGCGGTATATGCTTTGGAGGAATCGGCATCGGTTCGGCAAAAAGCCAGTAACCCCGAGTTGGAGGGACTTGTGTTGACACCGAATCAGGGCGCTGAATACTCGGTTGAAAGCAAGCGCCTGGTTCGGATGCCGGGTAGCGTATTTACACAACCCGAAACCCAGGTGGTTGCGAAACAGTCGTTTGATTTTGATGAAACGCCTGTTTCAGAGGTATTTAGTATGCTCGAAAAAGCATACGGAGTTCACATTGTTTACGACGAAACAATGCTGGGTAAATGCTCTTTATCGGCATCGCTGGTGGGGCAGCCTTTTCATGATAAACTGGCTATTGTTTGCAAAGCACTTGAAGCTCAATATGCTATTCAGGGCAATCAGGTGACGATTACCGGTGGCCAACGTTGCCAATAATGACTATTCCTAACGCTTAACTCTTGCTAACCTATGCTTAAGATTACTCCCCTCCAGTAAAAAAGATCAGCCATGTTGACGCATAGCTGACCTCCGAATTGTCCCCCTTATTTTCTGACCTGACAAGCCGTGCCATTCACTGACAATGAATGGGTTGGGGGGATTTTGTTGAATTTTTTTGCTCACCCAACAAAACATGACAAATGTATGCAAAAACTACGCTTTGTAGATGAAAGGCTTTTAAGAATTATGCGTATAACCCTCCTCCAATGGTTTCTGGTCTGTGCACTAGCCGGAATTTCGTGGGCACGTGATGGGAAAGCCCAACAACTTCTCGACCAGAAGATTACACTTTCGGTAGAGAGTCAGAATGTGAAAAAAGTACTGCATCAGATTGAAAAACAGGTTGATGCCCGTTTCGTTTTTAGCTCACAAATTATTCAGTCAGATCGCAAAATATCGGTTAAAAGCCAATCAGAACCGCTTTCTCAGGTATTGATTAAGTTGCTAAAACCACTCCAGCTCGTGTATGAAGTGAGTGGCAATATGATTATTATCCGACCCGATCGGCCCGCTAAATCCGTTCCCATCGAGGTTGATCAGGCCGCTATCGTGGCGCCAATCGAACAGGTTGCGCGATCTATATCCGGTACGGTGAGTGATCAGACCGGCGTAACGCTTCCCGGTGTAAACGTCGTGATCAAAGGCACACAAAAAGGTACCACGACCGACGCACAGGGGCAGTTTAAACTGGAACTTCCCGATACAGAAACTACGCTGGTTTTCAGCTCGGTTGGGTATCTGCCTAAAGAAGTGATTGTTGGCAATGAAACGATTCTGACCATAACGCTAACTGCCGATACAAAAGCACTGGGCGAGGTTGTGGTGGTGGGCTACGGAACGCAGAAACGCGCCGATGTAACAGCGGCCATTGCCTCCGTTCCGATGGGCGAAATTAGAGATATGCCCGTATCGAACGTAGCGACGGCCTTGCAAGGGAAAATTCCGGGGGTTGTGATTCAACAAACTAGTGGTGCGCCGGGTAGCACGCCCGCCATTAAAGTGAGAGGATTCGGTTCGATTAGCGCCGGTACGTCACCGCTGGTGGTTGTCGACGGAAATATTGTGGGGTCGGGCGTATTTGGCTTGTTGAGTAGCGTTGATATCGAGAGCATCGATGTGCTGAAAGATGCATCTTCAACAGCTATTTATGGGTCGAAGGGTTCCAATGGCGTTTTGCTGGTCACGACCAAACGCGGAAAGCCGGGGCGGATGAACGTGAATCTGGATGTATATACGGGCTTTCAGGAAATCACGAAAAAGATAGATCTCCTGAACTCGCAGCAGTACGCCGAATTTGCCAAAGAAGCATCGAATACCGCTTATCTGGACAATGTGCCGGGAGCCAGCGCATCTGACCCAAACAGCGTTCGACCAGCGAGTTACCTTCGCTATCGGTATCCACGCGGTGACTTGTTCGACTGGTTCAATTATGATGATCCGACCAAAGTGGCGAACCTGTCCTATACCGATTTTCAGAGCCTGATTTTCCGACGAGCCAAGATGAGCAGTTATCAACTTTCCGTTTCGGGTGGTAACGAAAAGGCGCGTTATCTGATTAGTGGGAGTTATCTGAAACAGGACGGTATCATTCTGAAATCATCGCTGGATCGGTATATTTTTCGGGCTAATGTTGAGGTAAACCTGTTGCCGAAGTTAAAAGTTGGGATGAATCTGAACCCGTCTTTCAAGAATGTGCAGGAGGTTACGGCTGAAAACCAGTGGTTTAATCAGGGAATTATTACAGCAGCTTTGGCGGCTGTCCCGATGGCACCTGTTTACGCAGCCGATGGGTCTTATTCATCACAACTAGCGCTGGCGGCTCCTTATAATTTACCTGGCGTTACGAATCCGCTGGCCAATATCACAGAATACAACAGCCCGTATCTGTCGGGAAATTTGCTTGGAAATATCTATGCGGACTATGGCTTCCTGAGAAACTTCAATTACCGGGCATCGGCCAATGTGAATTTCAGTGATAACCGACGCAATACGTACCGAAGTTCTAGAATGCCGCTGAGCAATCTGCTACCCCCTACAACGGCGATGGGAACGGTTTATTCAGACCAGAATATGAGTTGGCTCTTCAATCAGGTTGTTGGCTATACCAAAAACATCAATTCAGCGCACAATATCGAGGCTTTGATTGGGATGGAAGCCACATCGACCAAGTTTCAGTCGAGCAGTGCGTCGGGAAGTTCGTATGCCAACGACGTTGTTGAAACGTTGAATGCCAGCGCCAGCGGTTCGACAACAACAGCCTGGTCGTTCAAAACAGCGAATGCCTCAGTCTCTTATTTTGCGCGAGCCAACTACAGTTACAAGAGTAAGTATTTGGTAAATCTGTCGGTTCGCCGGGATGGGTCATCCGTTTTCGGGCCCGATAATCGTTGGGGTACGTTTCCTGCGGGTTCGTTGGGCTGGCGGGTGAGCGAGGAGTCGTTCATGAAAAACGTACGGGCCATTTCCGAAACCAAACTTCGGGTTAGTTATGGTTTGTCTGGAAACAATGCCTTCTCGGATAACTATCCTTACGTAGCGCAGTTGCGAACTGATAACTACAGTTTTAACAACAACCTAGTCAATGGGTTAGCGCCGTCGTCGCTCGGGAATTCGAAGTTGGGTTGGGAGAAAAATCAGCAGTTCGATGCGGGTATCGACCTCGGTCTGATCAATAATCGTATCTACCTGAGTGTCGATTATTACCACCGGATCACTAAAGACCTGCTGTTGTCGGTTAACGTGCCTTCGCTCACGGGCTTCACGTCGGCGTATAAGAACATCGGGAAGATGGAGAATAAAGGGATGGAGTTTGCTCTCAATACTCGCAACATGACCAAAGGGTTCATCTGGAATACGACAATTAACCTATCGTACAACCGAAACAAAGTGCTGGAACTCGGCCCTACCGGTGACCCTATCCGTACCGCTAGTGGCAGCCTTGCGGATTTGACCATTACCCAAATTGGGGCACCCATCGGTAGTTTCTACGGCTATAAACAGCTCGGCATTTTTCAGAATCAGGCCGATTTAGATGCGAATCCGCACGATGTTACGTCTCGGCCGGGCGATGTGAAATATGCTGACATTGATGGTGATGGTAAAATCACGGCAAACGACCGGACGATTTTGGGGAATAACCAGCCCGATTTTATTTACGGCATCACCAACTCGTTTAGCTATAAAGGATTTGATCTGAACGTTTCCATTCAGGGTACACAAGGCGGTAAAATTCTTAACATAGGTCGCCGGTATTACGACAATATGGAAGGGAATCAGAACCAGTTGACAACGGCGCTGCGTCGCTGGCGCTCAGCCAGTGATCCGGGCGATGGCATTACCCCACGTGCTAATGAGCGTACTAGCGGAAACAACAACGCCGTATCGTCAAGATGGGTAGAAGACGCCAGTTATGTGCGAATTCAGAATGTCAATCTAGGGTATCGACTGCCAACCAAGCTGTTGAACAAGATCAAGATTCAGCAACTGCGTGTGTATGTATCGGCCCAGAATCTCTATACCTGGACAAAATACCTGAACTATAATCCTGAAGTAAGTAACTACGAAAGTCCTTTATCGGCAGGTATCGATTACGGTGCCTACCCACTCGCCAGAACTTACACGTTTGGAATAAACGTGGGATTTTGAGGAAATGGAAAATGTATAACGGACAATGAATAATGAGTAATGGAATGCACCATAAGTTCCAATGAATCAGCAGTTTTTGTGGGATATCTTTCTCTGCTTATCTGTCATTATTAATTCTCCATTTTTCATTATCCATTCAATCACCTAACCGTTTTAATCAGTTTCAACAATGAAGATATATAGAATCCTTGCGCCTGTGCTGATGCTGGTTTTGATCAGTTCGTGCAGCCAGCAATACCTGGACCTAAAACCAATATCGAATGCCACCAGTGATAATTTCTACAAAACGGCTGACGATATTAAAAATGCCCTCAGCGGAAGTTATGCCGCCTTACAAGCCGATGGAATTGCGGGTAATAGCTACGTATTCGGCGATATCGCGTCGGATAATACAATTCCGGTAGCCTCCGGTTCCATCACCGACCAGGACGAGTTTGATCGCTTTTACATCAAAACAACCAATCCCTACATTTCGGGTCGCTGGAATGACTGTTACTCCGCTATTGCTCGTTTTAATACCATTCTGGATAAAATTGATGGTATTACGATGGATGCTGCCGTCAAGAGCCGCTACATCGGGGAAGTGAAATTTTTGCGGGGCTGGATTTATTTTATTCTGGTGCAGACCTACGGCGATGTGCCGCTGGTGACCAAGTCGATTAATAACCCGGATGATGGATACGCGTATAGCCGTAACCCTAAAACGGAAGTGTATACCCAGATTGAAAAGGATTTGTCGGAAGCGGAAGCTGCCTTGCCCGCTACGTATACAGGCGTCGATGTAGGTCGGGCAACGAAGGGGGCGGCTAAATCTATGCTGGGTAAAGTTTACCTGACGCAGAAGAAATACGCGCAGGCAGTGGCCAAACTGAAAGAGGTGATCGACCTGAATGTGTACGCTATTTTACCCAACTATGCCGACGTGTTTAAGGTGAGCAACAAAAACCACAAAGAGTCGGTGTTTGATGTGCAGTACAAATCGGGTGGAGCCGCTGAAGGAAACCCCTGGCCGAACTTGTTTGCCCCGCAAAGCTCTGGTAACTCGGTTATTGCGTTTAGTGGTGGGGGCAATAATCAACCCACTGAAGACCTCTACAAAGCTTACGAAACCGGCGATGTCCGTAGAGATATTTCGATGGCCATCTCGTACGTTAATGCCAGCGGCCAGGTTGTTCCGGCGAATTTTGTCAAGAAGTACTACGATACGCCCGCAACGAATAATGATAACGGAAACAACATCCCAATTATCCGGTATGCCGATGTGTTGCTGATGTATGCCGAGAGTGTAAATGAAGTTGGGTATCAGGCTAGTGGCGAAGCGTTTACCTACTTGAATCAGATTCGCACTCGGGCCGGGCTGAAAGCGAAAACAGCTACCGATACGCCTGATCAGGCATCATTCCGGTTGGCTATAGAGCAGGAGCGCCGGGTCGAGCTGGCGTTTGAATGCCACCGTTGGTATGATCTTGTGCGTACAGGCCGGGCCATTCCCGTCCTGAATGGCAAAAAAGATCAGATTCGGTTAGTCAACGCATTGACAGAGAATAATTTGGTCTTTCCAGTTCCTCAGGCGCAGATTGATGTCAACAAAGACAAGATCAAGCAAAATCCAGGGTATTAGATAATGAGTGCTAATGCCTTTTATGACTGTATTTGACGTGGTGTCAGACGGTCGGCCGCAGCCGTTCTTCAACCTGACACCACGAGGATTCTCAAAACCGAACGCCAGACACAATAGGTTTTGAGAAACCTTACTATGTCGGATTTGAGAATCCGACACCACGCTAAGAAAACGGCCCTTTTTTTATAGTAGCCAAACGTAATTAAGAAGCAAATGAACAGACGGGAAGCCGTAGCAAGAGTGGCCTGGTTGATGGGAGGGACCCTGTCGACGCCAACACTAATGGCCATGAGCCAGTGGGGACAAACTGCTGACAAGCAATCGAGTGGGCTTTCTAAAGCCGATTCGCTTCTGGATGATAGCCAGCGCGAAATTGTAGCTCGCGTTTCCGACATCATCATTCCCCGAACCGACACACCGGGCGCGATTGATGCAGGTGTTCCCGCATTTATGGATGTGATGCTCCGTGACTGCTACAAAAAGCCTGCGCAAGATGCCTTCGTAGCGGGTGTGCGTAATCTGGAAAGCAAAAACTTCCTGGCGCTTAAACCCGATCAGCAGACAGAGATTCTGAAGCAGGTTGAAGCCAGCGCTACGCCCAGTGCTACCAGTCCGTCGTTCTGGCAGATTGTTAAAGAGGTTACGTTGCTAGGTTACTTTACCTCAGAAGCAGGCATCAAAGCCTCGTTCGATTATCAGCCGATTCCCGGCCGGTTCGAGGTTATTAAGATCAAACCCGGCCAGAAAGATTTTATGTACGGAAATCAGGTGTGAAGCAGGTTGGAGAATGTGATGTCGGGTACTTATACCCGACAACTGAGGTTTCTTAAAACCTCGTGTAGCTCTCTTTAAAGGTTTTGAGAAACCTTGCTGTGTCAGGTTGAAGAACCTGACACCACTAGTATTCAATTTCTAATTCAATCATTGTAAAATATGAATCTGAACATAAAATCGGAAAAGGCACAAACCTACGACGCCATAGTTGTCGGCTCAGGCATGACAGGTGGGATGGCTGCTAAAGAACTGACCGAACGAGGGTTAAAAGTATTAATGCTCGAACGGGGCTATGAAGTTAAACACGTTGAAGATTACAAAACCGCCATGAAAGACCCCTGGGAGTTTGAGCACCGGGGTAAAATAACCAACGTGGCGGCCGAAGAACATTATGCCAGCATGTACTTCTCGGCCAAAGAAGGCACGCAATATTTATACACCAACGACAAAGAGAATCCGTACATCCAGAAACGGCCGTTTAACTGGATTCGGGCCTATCATACCGGTGGAAAGTCATTGTTATGGGGCAAGCAATCCTATCGTTGGAATCGGGAGGATTTCCTTGCCAATGCCAAACAGGGACTTGGCGTCGAATGGCCGATTGGTTACGACGACCTCGTTCCCTGGTACAATCATGTCGAAAAGTTTGTCGGCGTTAGCGGTCAGGCAGAAGGGCTGGATGTTTTGCCAGATGGACAGTTTTTGCCACCGATGGCCATGACGGCTCCTGAGCAACACCTGAAAAAATCGGTGATGCAAAAGTTGAATCGGACCATCACGATTGGCCGTGTCGCGCACCTCACCAAGCCGCAACCCTGGCACACGGCTTTAGGCCGGGCCTCTTGCCAGTTTCGGAATCGCTGTTCGCGCGGATGTCCGTTTGGTGCCTATTTCAGTTCGTTGGCGGCTACCATCCCGGCGGCTCGCCAAACCAACCGTCTGACGGTTGTGCATAACGCCATAGTGAAAGAGATTTTGCTGGATAGCCAGGGCCAGAAGGCAAAAGGCGTTCGGGTGATTGACCAGAACACAATGGAGGTTCGGGAGTTTTATGCCAAAGTCATTTTCCTGAACGCAGGCACGATTGGCTCCACGTCGATTCTGATGAACTCTAAATCGTCACGTTTCCCAACCGGACTAGGCAACGATAGCGATCAACTAGGTCGGAATCTGATGGACCATCACCTCAGCGTAGGCGCACGGGCCGACATCGAAGGCTTTGAAAACGACTATTATTTTGGTGCTCGTCCCAATGCTCTGTACATCCCACGTTTCCGAAACTGGGGCAATGATAAGCGCGGCTACCTGCGTGGCTTTGGTTATCAGGGTGGAGCCTCTCGCGCCGACTGGGCACGGGGTGGTACCGAAACAGGTTTTGGCGCTGATTTTAAAGCGAAAATGACACAACCCGGTCCCTGGAAAATCAACCTGAGTGGCTTCGGTGAAGTGCTTCCCGATCCGAATAACCGCTTCTACCTGAGCGACACCCAAACCGATAAATGGGGCTTGCCAGTTGTGGTGTTCGATGCGGATTTCGGTGAAAACGAACGTGCCATGCGCAAAGACATCATGAACGACGGCGCTGAAATGCTCGAAGCAGCTGGTTTCAAAAACGTAGTGCCTTACGACAACGCCGTGGCGCACATGGGCCTTGGAATTCACGAAATGGGTACGGCGCGTATGGGAAAAGATCCGAAAACATCGGTACTCAACAAATTCAATCAGGTTCACGCCTGCAAAAACGTATTCGTGACCGATGGCTCTGCCATGACCTCAGCCTCGAACGTAAATCCGTCGATTACCTATATGGCACTTACCGCTCGGGCCGCCAAGTATGCTGTTGATCAGTTGAAAGCGCGGAGTCTTTGATAAGAGATTATACAATGGCGTGATGTCAGGTTCTGAACCTGACAAATGAGGTTTCTTAAAACCTCTTTCTAAGCCTATTAATTAGGTTTTGAGAAACCTTGCTGGTGTCGGGTTCTAAACCCGACACCACTTGTAAGCTATTCCAGATGCAACGACAATACACTATTTTCTGGCTATTTATACTGATCGGTCAGTCGGCCTTCGCGCAGTTAACAAGCGGGAAACCCCAGCTTGTTATTGCGTTCGATACGGCCAGTAAGCCAATTCAATTTGGGGTAAGTCGTTTAGAGAGAGCACTTCAGAAAGTTGGGCAAGCGCTTAAAAAAGAGCCGATTAGGTCGAATACACAATCAACGGGTATCCTTGTTTCGGTTCAACCCGCTCAAGGTGAACAGTTTATTCGGGAAGAGGGCTATCGGATTAGTTATCAGAATAATAGCCTGCTGATTACGGCGGTTAATGATGCCGGGGCGATGTATGGCGTGCTGGACATAGCGGAGCAGATTCAGATGGGGAAAAGTTGGAAAACGCTGACACCTAAGGCCGTAAATCCACACTTTACTGTTCGGGCGCTGAAAGTCAATTTGCCCTGGTCATCGTATCGGTCGGGTCCGGCAATGGAGGTGCATAGGGAGATATGTCGTGACCTTGCCTACTGGCAGCGATTGTTGGATCAGATGGCCGAAAATCGGTTTAACGTCCTGTCCCTCTGGAATGTCCATCCGTTCTCCTTTATGGTCAAGCCGACGAATTTCCCGGAAGCGAACAGTTTCTCAGCTAGCGAAATGGCTGACTGGAAACACTTCTGGACAACCCTGTTTCGGATGGCGAAAGAGCGGGGTATCGAGCCGTATATTGTAAACTGGAACATTGCTGTATCGCCTGAGTTTGCAAAGGCGTATAATGTGAAGGAACGAAACGATACATCGGCAGTTGTGAAACGGTACACCCGCGAAGTGGTTACGCAGGTTATTAACGAGTATCCAGATTTGGCGGGCATCGGTATTACGTTGGCCGACTGGATGAGCAATTTCAGCGGGACGAATTCGGCATTACCGGAGATGACGCCCAAAGATCGTGAGGATTGGTTGGAGGAAACCATCATAACGGGTATTAAAGCAGCTAAACGCCCTGTGAAGCTCATTCACCGTTCGGTGCTCTCCGCCGATCCGGGCGAAATGCGACGCGTGATTAACGACGCTCAACTGCCCGATACAACGCTGGTCGAGATAAAATTCAACTGGTCGCACGGGCACTCGACACCCACATTGGCCTTAACGCATGACTCCCATTCAGGCAAGCGTGACGATGGCTACTGGAATCCACTGCCATCGAATTACCGTGTTCAGTGGATGATTCGGAACGAGGTTTTTTTCATTCTTCGCTGGGGACAGCCCGATTTCATTCGTCGGCACATCGCGCAGAATACGGCCCCTTATGTCAATGGCTATTTTGTTGGTTCTGAGGGATATATTCCAGCGAAAGACTATTCGCATGTGAAAAGCGATCATCAGACCTGGGACTATGCCTTTGAGAAACAATGGCTTTTTTACCAACTCTGGGGTCGATTGCTTTACGATCCAACCACACCTGACGCCGTGTTTGAAGATTCCTTCGCGAATCGCTATGGACTGAAATCGGGAAAACCGATGCTCGAAGCCTATTCGGCAGCTAGTCAAATGCCATTGCGTCTTGCTTCATTCTACGGCTCAACCTGGGATTACACCTTGTATTCCGAAGGTTTTCTAGCGCCCTTTTCGGCGAGCAAAGGTTTTCAGGATAATGTGTCGAGTTTTATTTCGATCAACGAACTAATCGACCATTCGACCTTAGAGCCGACTTATCTGTCGATCAAAGAATATGTGAACCAGACTTTGGCAAAGAAGGGGATTCCAAAGGCCAAACTTAGTCCATTAAAACTGGCTGATTTACTGGATGCCGATAGCAAAACGGTGCTTCAACGGCTAGAGCAAGTACGTTCGGGCGCTTCACCCACCCTAACCTGCGAACTGGCTGATCTGGAAACCTGGGCTTATTTGAGTCGCTATTTTGCGGATAAACTGCGCGCGGCTGTATCGCTTCAAACCTACCGACTTACCAAGGATAAAACGCATCAACAGAAGGCAATCACTTACCTGAATCAATGCGTAACTCACTGGCGGAAGGTCAGCGAAATAACGGGCAGTCATTATCATGAAGTGCCTTATACTGAAGGCTATATCTCGAAAGAGACTGCCTATAAAGATTCCCAACGCTTCTTGTGGAGTAACTATTTGCCGCAAGTAGAGCACGACATTGCCCTCGCGCAAGAAGATTAACTATATCCTTCCTTAACTATGGAACGAAGAGATTTTATTAAAACCACTGGTATACTAGGAAGCGCTTATGCCCTGTCTGGACCGTCTGCTCTGGCGAATTCGTCGACCAATGTACTAGCTCCGACTGACGGCTTTTGGCTCGATGGCCCGATGCGATGGGCGCAGCTTGCTTTTGTTGAACGAGACCCCGGTCATTATGACCCCGATTTCTGGCTCAACTATTTTAAACGGATTCATGCCGATGGGGCACTGCTGAGTGCGGGTGGTATTGTCGCCTTTTATCCGACTAAAATTCCGCTACATCATCGCAGCGATTTCATGGGCAATTCCGATACGTTGGGATATCTGGTAGAAGGCTGCAAAAAACAGGGCATGAAAATCATGCTTCGCACCGATCCGCATGCTGCCCGGCAGGACGTTTACGACGCACACCCCGACTGGATTGCGGTAACCGTTGATGGAAAACCGCGCCGTCACTGGGCCAACCCGGAGTTATGGGTCACCTGCGCACTTGGGCCTTACAACTTTGATTTCATGACGCAGGTGAATCAGGAAATCATGGAGAAATTTCAGCCCGAAGGAATTTTCTCGAATCGCTGGCATGGTCATGATATCTGCTATTGTGAGCATTGTACGAGTAACTTCAAAAAAGCATCCGGCCTTGAATTGCCCAAAACGGCGGATAAACTCGACCCAACTTACCGCAAATGGGCCGACTGGCGAATGAAACGCCTACGGGAAGTCTGGGCGGTTTGGGATGCGGGTATCCGCAAACAAAAACCGACAGCGCGCTTCATTCCCAATGGCTTCCCCGATAAAGTAATGACCGGCAAAGAAGCCGATCTGTTCTTCGCCGATCAGCAGGCACGACGTGGCCTTACGGCTCCCTGGGCAAATGGAAAAGGGGCTAAGGAACTGCGCTCTACGCTGGGAATGAAGCCATTGATCGGGATATTTAGTATTGGGATTGAAGAAGAGTTCAGATGGAAAGATTCGGTGCAGAGCGACGCCGAAATTCGAATTTGGGCAGCCGAAGGTACAGCCAATGGTATGCGTCCCTGTTTTGTGAAGTTTGGGGGCGACATCTACGACAAGCGCTGGATGGAGGCTGTAGCCAAGCTCTATGAAGGTTATTATAAAAACGAAAAATACCTTCGTAACACGGCGTCGATGTCACGCGTTGGCGTCGTCTATTCGGAACAAACCGACCGTAATTACGGTGGCAAACCCTGGCAGCAAAAAAGCAGCGATCATCTGGACGGCATGTATCATGCCTTGGTAGAGAGCCGCATTCCGTTCGATATGGTCAATGATCGGCTACTGACGCCCGATGCGCTAAAACGGTTCAAGTTGCTGATTTTGCCTAACATTGCAGCTCTCTCTGACGCGCAATGCAAACAGATTCAAGCGTTTGTAGACAATGGCGGCAGCATTGTGTCGACTTTCGAGACGTCGTTATATGATGAAGAAGGCAAGCAACGATCTGATTTCGGGCTGGCGAGTCTGTTCGGTGTGTCGTACGATCAGAAAGTAGAGGGGCCAATGCGAAACAGTTATTTGCAGTTACGCAACGATGCCAAAAACAGCCAGACGCAATTGATTCTGAAAGGGTTGGACGATACCCCGCGTATTATCAATTCGATTTATAAGGTCAATGTAAAACCAACGACCACGTTCCCAAGTCCGATCACACTGATTCCTACGTATCCCGATTTGCCGATGGAAGATGTGTATCCGCGTGTCGCTGAGACAGATACGCGGGAGCTATACCTACGGCAGATTGGCAAAGGGCGCGTGGCCTACATTCCCGGTGATCTGGATCGTTCGTTCTGGCAAATGCTGGGTACCGATCATGGACAACTGCTGAGCAATGTTGTGAACTGGGCGCTCGATGAAGAACCCATTGCCGCCATAACGGGGCCGGGTGTAATCGACGTCAATGTCTGGCGACAGGCTAATTCCATGACTGTTCACCTGGTAAACCTGACAAACCCAATGATGATGAAAGGGCCATTCCGGGAGCTAATTCCGGTCGAGGCCCAGGTGAGTATTGCGGTTCCTTCGGGTGCCAAAGTGACTGGCGTTAAATTGCTTATGAGCGATCAGAAACCAAAATATGAGCTGAAAGGTGGTAAAGTAACCGTATCTGTGCCCAAGATTCTCGACCACGAAATTGTTGCGCTGGATTTAGCCTAGGTGAGTAATACTGTGCTGTCAGTTTCTTAAAACTGACATGTAAGGTTTCTCAAAACCTATAGTCACACAGAAGGTTTTGAGAAACCTCACTCGTCGAGTTTAAGAACCCGACGCCACGGAGGATTGAAAATCAATTCATTAACTGAATACATCCCATGATTTGGAAACAAGTTACTGATCCGCTTAACAATATCGCTTTGTCCGTTTTCGTAGCGGCTGTGCCTATTCTGTTTATATTCTGGGCGCTGATTATCCGGAAAATGAAGGGGTATCAGGCTAGTTTGATCGCTACACTCTTGGCTGCGATCATTGCCGTTTTTGTCTATGGCATGCCCGTAAAATTGGCCTTGTTGTCAGCTACACATGGGGCTGTGTACGGACTGTTCCCTATTTGCTGGCTGGTGATCATGGCTGTATTTCTGTTCAACGTCACGGTGAAAAGCGGCCAGTTTGAGATTATCAAACACTTCATGGCGTCCATCACCTCCGATCGGCGGTTACAGGCGTTGTTAATTGCGTTTTCGTTCGGGTCCTTTCTAGAAGGAACTGCCGGATTTGGAGCACCCGTCGCCATTACGGCGGCTATGCTGGTGGGGCTGGGTTTCAATCCGTTGTATGCGTCAGGTATTTGCCTGATTGCCAACACGGCTCCCGTCGCTTTTGGGTCGATCGGGATTCCCATTACGGTTGCTTCGCAAGTATCGGGTATTCCCGAATTGCCCATTTCGCAGATGGTTGGCCGGACCTTACCGATCCTTTCGATCATGCTGCCTTTTTATCTGGTGAGTATTATTGCTGGCTTCAAAAAGGCGCAGGAAATATGGCCTGCGGTGTTAGTATCGGGCATTTCGTTTGCCTTCCTTCAGTATTTCTCCTCGAACTTTTTAGGCCCAGCGTTACCCGACGTTATTGCCGGGTTGGGGTCGATTATTTGTTTGATGGCTTTCCTGCGTTTCTGGAAACCAAAGACCATCTGGCGCTTTGCCAACGAACCTGCGGCCACGCTCAACACCGATATCAGCTATACAAATGGGCAGCTTCTTCGGGCATGGTCGCCGTTTATTGTGCTGACGATCATGGTCATTGCCTGGGGTATACAACCCATTAAAGATGTTCTGAATTCGGCAGGAATGACCCAGTTTGAGTTTCCGGGCTTACACAATGCCATTCAGGGAGAAGATGGAAATCTGCTGCCTAAAATCTTTAAATTCAACTACTTCTCTGCCGCTGGAACGGCGATTCTGATTGCAGCTCTGGTGGCCATTCCACTCGTCGGCCTGACCTATGGCGAAGGGGCTAAAGTGTTCGGGGCAACATTGAACCAACTCAAATTTCCGATTCTGACGATTGCCGCGGTATTAGGATTCGCGTACATCCTGAACGATTCGGGCATCACCCTCACGCTGGCCGACGTGCTGGCGAATACGGGGTACCTGTTCCCATTTTTTGCCCCTGTGTTGGGTTGGCTGGGCGTTTTCATTACCGGTTCCGATACCTCCGCCAATGCGTTGTTCAGTAAACTTCAATATGCTACGGCTCAATCCATCGGGGTCGATCCGGTTGTGACGGTGGCGGCCAACATATCGGGCGGAGTTGTTGGGAAAATGATTTCACCCCAATCCATCGCCGTGGCTGCGGCTGCCGGAAATCTGGTCGGTAAAGAGTCGGAGTTGTTCCGCTTCACCGTCAAGCACAGTTTCTATATGCTAAGTTTCATTTGCCTCATTGTGCTGGCTCAGGCTTATGCGGTCAAATGGATAATTCCGGTCTACGAAATGCTCGGGACTAAGAAAGCTGCAGCCGCTCCTGATTTATCCAAAGGTTACACCTATCTAATTCTGCTTGGCGTACTGCTGGCCGGGATAGCCATTTCTGTACTGACCACCGCCAGAAAAAAAGTACAAACCCCCGATTTAGTAAATTAACGATTGCACCTGAATTGATATGAATGCACCGCTTTGTAACTACATGAAAGTGGGCCTGGTCCATTTTATGGCATTTCCCGAGACCATGAAAGGAGAAGGCCCCGTGTTGGAAACCATTAAAAAAGTTGTGTTGGATGAGTACTTCACAGCTATAGAAATCACGACCGTTAAAGACCTTGACGTTCGTCGAAAAGTAAAAAGCTTACTTGATTCTTCGCACATGACGGTGGCCTATGCCGCCCAACCCCGACTATTAACCACGGGCCTGAATCTGAATGATACCAACGAAGAAGGCCGACAACGGGCGCTTGCCAATGTAAAAGAAGGTATTGACGAGGCCTATGAACTAGGTGCTACAGGCTATTCATTTCTGAGCGGAAAGTATGAAGAAGCCCGGAAAGAAGAAGCTTTTGACCTGCTTGTAAAATCGACAAACGAAATCTGCGCTTATGCAAAAAGCAAAGGCGATATGAAGATTTCGCTGGAAGTGTTTGATTATGATGTCGATAAAAAATCATTGATCGGTCCTGCCGATTTAGCGTTACGCTATGCAAAGGAGGTTCGGAAAGAACACGACAATTTCGGCTTAATGGTCGATTTAAGCCATATCCCCCTGATTCATGAAACAATTGAGGAATCGTTGTTGCCCGTTAAGGATTACATCACCCACGCCCATATCGGCAACTGCGTCGTCAAAAGCCCAGACATGCCTGCTTATGGTGATGTTCATCCTCGATTCGGTTTCCCAAACGGTGAAAACGATGTGCCCGAAGTAGCGCATTATCTGAAAGTCCTGCTGGACATTGGCTATCTGAATACCGAAAATCCACCTATCGTCAGTTTTGAAGTAAAACCGTTTGGTGATGAAGACCCGGATGTCGTAATTGCCAACGCCAAACGGACGCTGAATGCAGCCTGGGCACAAGTTTGATTTTAGTTTTTTGTCATTCCGACGACAGGAGGAATCTCAGGCTTCTCGTTTAGGAAATTTGAGATTCCTCCTGTCGTCGGAATGACAAAAAAAGAAGCGATAAAACAAAGAAAAACTAATAATGAAGATTGTCGTATTAGATGGCTACACTCTAAATCCGGGCGATTTGTCCTGGGAAGGTTTAGAAAAACTCGGTGACCTGACGGTATATGACCGGACTCCTGCCGATCAGGTGGTGGAGCGGGCAAAAGATGCTGAAATCATTTTTACCAATAAAACACCCCTTGGCGAAGATCTGTTAACCCAGCTACCTGCGTTGAAATTCATTGGCGTGCTCGCCACGGGTTATAACATTATCAATACAGAATTCGCCAAGCAGCGAGGAATCGTTGTTTGCAATGTACCTGGCTATGGAACCGCTTCGGTTGTTCAGTTGACCTTTTCCCTGTTACTTGAATTGACTCAACAGGTTAAACATCATAGCGATGCCGTACGGGAAGGCAGATGGGCTAAATCGATAGACTGGTGTTTCTGGGATTACCCATTGGTTGAACTGGCTGGCAAAACCATCGGGATTATTGGATTTGGCAGTATTGGCGAGAAAGTGGGCGACATCGCTACGGCCTTTGGTATGAACATCATCGGCTCAAAGCGACACCAAACGGACCAATCGCATCGGACTAATTTCCGTTGGGCCGATGTTCCTGAGCTGCTGGCACAATCGGATGTTGTAAGTATTCACTGTCCGTTGACGCCTGAAACGCAGGGGCTTATCAATAAAGAAAATCTGGCGTTAATGAGGCCAACGGCGTTTCTCTTAAATACGTCCAGAGGCCCAATTGTTGTTGATCAGGATTTGGCTGATGCCTTGAATACAGGTGTCATTGCCGGAGCCGGTATCGATGTACTCTCAAAAGAACCGCCCGCTGCCGACAATCCATTATTTACGGCCAGGAACTGCCTGATAACCCCGCACATCGCCTGGGCAACTATCGAAGCGAGAACTCGCCTAATGGATATTACCATCCAGAATCTGGCTGCTTTTTTGGAGGGTCAGCCCGTTAATGTGGTGAATAAGTAGGATTAACACAGAGACGCAGAGAACACAGAGATGCTAGTTTTTTTCGTATCCTTTGTCTGTGAGGACACCTATAGTATGTACACATCTTTTTGGGTTGTTTGAAACTCCGTTAGGAGTGTCCTGTTAATAGAACACAGAGGGTTGATCATAATCCAAAGCGCCGTAGGTGCGACCTAATTCTATCCAAATAGGTCGCACCTACGGCGCTTCGGGCCCTTACTAAGCAATAATATCTATTGACAGGACGCCCTTACAGGGCTAATTAGCCTATGTCAGAAATGTATATATACTCTAGGATACGGGTCATAAAAATCAGCGTTCTATACCTTATAGTGCCACATCAACCTTTTGCCCTTGTCGGCTTTTGTAGCCCTGAATAGGGGAGTAGCTCTGGGTTTGTTTGCCGTAATAACCCGTTCCGTTATAAGGACGTAGGTTTGGGTCTTCCTTGCAGGCATCGGAACAGGTACCAATGTGTTCATTACCACAATCTTCGCAAAGCGTAACGTGGTTGTTACAAACAGGGCTTGCGCAGTTGATCATGCGGCTGGTAGATGTGCCGCACCGATAGCAGGTCGATACGACAACCGGATTGATGTGATTGACCGGCACCGTTACACGGTTATCAAATACATAGCATTCGCCGTCGAAATCTTCGCCCCCCGATTCGATACCGTATTTGATAATGCCGCCATGAAGCTGGTACACATTTTCAAAACCCTGCGAAAGGAGATAAGCGGAAGCTTTCTCGCACTTGATGCCGCCCGTGCAATACGTCACAATCTTTTTGCCTGATCCTTTCAAGTGCTCGATTTCGGCAATGTGTTCGGGCAGCTCGCGCAGGTTATCCATGTCGAACGTAATGGCTCCTTTGAACTTGCCTACCTCATGTTCGTAGTTTGACCGCATATCGACCAGCACAACATCCGGGTCATTTTTGAGTTGCTTAAACTCCTCGGGTTCGAGATGGATACCTGTTTGCTTGAGTGGATCGACACCCAAATCGGAGTGAACAATCTCGGCCTTTACCCGAACGTGTAATTTTTGAAACGCATGCCCTTCGCTTTCGTCAATCTTAAACTCGGTATGCGCAAAACGAGGGTCGGCCTGAAGCGCTGCCATGTACGCTTCGCAGTCTTCCGTCAGGCCCGACACGGTTCCATTCAAGCCTTCAGGGGCTACAATGATGCGCCCGAGTAAGTTGAGCCGTAGGCAAAGCAAATGATGTTCTTCCCGATATTGCTCCGGGTTTTCGATGGGTGAATAAATATAGTACAGAAGAACGCGGTACGGTTTCATTTTTTAAGAGCGAAAGACCGGGTCGCCGTTGCGATGAATGAGCGAAATTGTGTTGCCCGATGTCCAGTTTCAATTACAAAATTAAATTAAAACAATGATTAGTTCCCTGATCTTGGTCAGGAGTCGTTGACTGCCTACATTTATTGATTAAAAACTGCCCTGCAAACACGTAACTGTCGATTAACGATTTTAGAATGCACATTGCTATTACAGGAAATATTGGGGCTGGCAAAACAACGCTGGCCGAATTACTAGCCGCTCATTACGGCTGGGAAGTACTTTACGAAGCAGTTGACGGAAATCCTTATCTGGCTGATTTTTATGGTGATATGCCCCGGTGGGCATTCAATCTGCAAATCTTTTTTCTGAATAGCCGCTTCGCCCAGATGAAAAAAATCATGCAGCGTCGCCAGGAGGACCCGGTTGCATTTGGGACGCATGCCCACACGATGGTGCAGGATCGGACTATTTATGAGGATGCGGCCATTTTTGCCCGTAATCTTTACCAGGATGGAACCATGCCCGAGCGCGACTATTTTACCTACCGACACTTGTTTGAGAATATGATGAGCATGGTTCGTCCACCCGATCTGATGATTTACCTGCGGGCCGATTTGCCCAAACTTCGCAAACAGATTCAGAAACGGGGGCGCTCGTTCGAACAGGGTATTAGCGAAGAGTATTTGATCAATCTAAACCAGCTATATGAAGAATTTGCCGGGGCTTATAAACTCGGTCCGCTGCTAGTGCTGGACGTGAACAAGCTGGACTATGTAAATAAGCCGTCTGACTTCGCGACTGTGATTCGTCAGATTGATGACTGGCTGAGCACTTCTGAAAAATAAGCGCTGCTCATTGGCAAAAAAGAGCCGGACTCATCAAGTCCGGCTTTTTTGAACTACATAATAAAGCTTATATGTAGTTGATACGCGAAGCCAATTTGTTTCGTTGCGAAATGACCATTAATAAGTGCTTAAGATTGTTTAGGAATAGAGCGACCCTACTTTAGCTGTCTGATACACAGTATATAAATAATCAAAACGACGCCCGCAAAAATTAATACTTCCGGGTGCTGATACTCTAATAAATAGAATACATAGACACTGCAGAGTATCATGAGGATACCGGCTAGAACGGTTATGACGGATGGTTTACGCAAGACGAGACTAATGGACGGTCGATATAGATATAAAATAGCTGTTCCGTGAGGTTGTGTTTTACTTTAGTGTGTGTATGGTATTCAATCTGAGTTATCGGTATAGAGCGAACAAGATAGACCAGTGGTCTAATTAAAACAGAAATAGCCGGTCAGTCATTGACCGGCTATTTCTATTAAGCCTTAACGTTTTTGCGAACAACTAATACCCATCGTTCTGCTTCAGATAACCGGGTAGGTTGGATGCGCCATCGATGGCTGTTTGCGGAATTGGGAAAATACGCTTCTTGGGGTCAGTGTTCGTTTTTTCTGTCCAAGTACCCTCGTACTTGCCAAACCGGATCATATCGGTACGGCGAAGGGATTCCCAGTATAGCTCGAATCCACGTTCCCGAAACAACAGGTCCAGGGTCATGCTGGTGAGGGCTGGGGCAGGAGCCGTAACTGTCCGGGCAGTTCTAACCGTATTCACGTCGGCTAAGGCAGAGGCCGCATCGCCACTCTTGCGGAGTTTAGCTTCGGCCCGCATCAGGTAAATATCGGCTAGTCGCAGAATCACAATATCTGCATCGCCAAAATTCCGACCACTGGCTGATTTCTTGCTAAACTCATATTTCTCAACCCGATAGCCCGTATTATAATTGCTTCCGGCAACGGTGAAGTCAATTTGCTGGGTAAAATTAACGGGCAGCGTGGGCTTGTTCCGGGTGTCATAAAAGAGGGTCCCTACTTTATATTTACCGTCTGGACATTTTAAAAACACACCGTTCCGCCGGATCAAGCCGTATTGCTGGCCACGTAAAATACCCCTGTTAATATTAAAATCGGCTTCTGCCACACAAGAGTCAGCCGGGTTGGAGTAGATCGTCAGATTCTGTTTGTAGAAACGAGGATCTACTGTAGGGTCTTTGGGCGCATAAGCCGTAGCCCAACTCTGATAATAATCAGGGGTAATACCTGGCCCATCGGTGCCGTTAGCGGCCGGGTAGGCGGGTATGGGGAACTGATCGCCCGAAATAGAGAAGTAAGCCATCCGGTTTGTACCATTCAGGTCGGCCCGTTGATCGACGGCAAAAATTAGCTCTTTATTGTCATGGTTGTCGGAGTTGAAAATCGAGAAGAAGTCTTTCGACAGTGCGTATTGCCCTGACGAAATGATCTTGTCGCAGTACTCAACCGCCTTATCCATATCTTCTGGCTTGAACGTAAACTGGGTTGCATACCGATCCCGGTAAACGGCCGCGTTCATGTACAAACGAGCTAACAACCCCCAGACCGCACCTTTTGTCAGCCGACCAGGTCCTACAGTTGTTTCCAGATTGGGTTCTACGGCAAGAAATTCGGCTTTGATATACTCAACGGCCTGATCGCCCCGAAGAATGGTTGATGTAGCGCCCAGATCGTCTTTCACAAATACCAGTCCGAACAGGTCTAACGTCATCATGGAATAGTAAGCACGCATCCCTCTGGCTTCAGCCAGGTAAGTTTTCGTCACCGGATCTTTCAGCGTAGGCAGTGTATTGATCGCCGTAATGGATCTTGATACACCCTGCAAAATCAGATTCCAGGTGCTGTTCAGGTTTGGATCGGTACTGATCGTCGTATGCTGGTGCATAGCCAGATAGATACCGTTGTCGCCCCAGTCGGTGCCTCCCCGATACGGGAGAATGGCTTCGTCGGTGGAGATTTCCTGAATATTGAAGTAGTTGGTATGCAGGAAGATATCCGGCAATCGGGCATAAACAGGGGCGATAATGCCATCGGCTGCCTGCCGATCGGAAAGTCCCGAAACCGAGGCTTCGTCCAGCACGTTTTCGGCCAGATTGGTGCAACTATATATAAAGAGCGTGCCAACCAGAGCCAGCGCGGAAATGAGTTTCTTTTTCATGACTTCAGAATTAAAAAGTAAGGTTCAGGCCAAAAACAAACGTTTTCGCTTTCGGATAGCTGAGGTAGTCGATACCGTACGACGAAATCCCGTTGATGTTACGGTCAGTTACGTTTACCTCTGGGTCATAGCCATCATATTTGGTGATCACGAACAGATTCTGACCCGTAGCCGATAAGCGAATCCCCTGAATCCACTTGCCCATACCAATGAGTTTTGGGCTAAGGTTATAGCCTAACGACAGGTTATTCAACCGAAGGAAAGCCCCATTTTTCAGGTATCGGCTCGAAACGGGCGCCGAGTTGTTGATCGACTCGTTTGGCATAGCAATTGCCTCTGGCGTAACGTTCAGCCCTTTCGACAACCGCAACTTGTAAAAGTTGGCATTGGCGGTATTGTCGTAGATTTTGTTGCCAGATACGCCATTGAAATTGACCGATAAATCGAATCCTTTATAGGCAAAATTCGTGTGGAAGTTGAACTGCTTAGTTGGCAGAGCACTTCCAACGGCCAGACGGTCTTTATCCGTGATGATGCCGTCGCCATCCACATCCTGAAACTTACTGATTCCCTTATCATCAAGGCCAATGAAGTTTTTTAGGAAGAACGTACCGATGGGTTGACCGTTGATATAGCCGTTGATCGTAGCCGATGTCAGGCCAGAACCCGACGCGTTCCCGGAAGGAATAACGGTATAGGGCGAGTTATTAACCACATTGTCGATGAACGTAATATTGCCGCCAACATCGAATCGGAAGCCACTCAGACTCGCATATCGGTAATTCAAATCCACTTCAACACCCTGGTTGGTGATGGTCATATTCGGAACGTTGGTCCAGAAAGTACCCGCTGGCTGAACAGGATCGGATGGAATAACTTCGAGCAGAATGTTGTTCGATACTTTCCGGAAGTAATCCACCGAGCCAGACAAACCACCTTTAAACAGGGCAAAATCTACCCCTAAGTCGGTTTGTGTCGATACTTCCCATTGGATGTCGGGGTTGGCAAGGCGTGTATAAGACGTTCCGGCTGGATAGGCACCCGTTGGCGATAAGGGATAACTTGCTGATGCCGATACCTGGGAGGTAAACAGGGCCTGGGTAATTTTGGACGGAATTTCCTGATTACCGGTTTGGCCCCAACCCGCCCGAAGTTTCAGGTCGGTGAATGGACCGGATTTCATAAAGGCTTCTTCCGAAATCCGCCAGCCAGCCGAGAGCGATGGGAAAACCCCGTATTTGTTATTCGCCCCAAACTTGGATGATCCATCGGCCCGTACGGTGGCCGTCATCAGGTATTTGTCTTTGTAGTGATAGCTAACCCGCGAGAAAAACGACTGTAATTCATTCTCCGTTGCAAAGCCAGTGGGCCTATTGTTCGCTAACGTAAGTTCCTGACCTAGACCGGGATTATAAATTGGGTCGATTGGAGAGATCGGGAATTTGTTGATGCTGGAACGGCGTTCCTGCACAAAAATTTTCTGATACGAATGGCCTAGCAACGCGGTTAAGTTATGATCCTGCTTCGCCAACGTGTAGGTGAAATAGTTCTCAACCAGAATGTTCCGATTGGTCGTGTAAATCGACTCCAGTCGCCCGTCTATTAGCGGTACCGCACTGGGCAACTGTTCGATATCCCGCGCTCCAGTAGAGTTATCAATGCCCAGATTCAGTTTATACACCAGGTCTTTCGTGAGCTTAAACGAGGGAGATAAATTGGCAATTGTCCGGTTGATGGTTGCAATATCCTTCTTCAGTGCCAGCGTGATGAGCGGATTGGTGCCCGCCTGGTATTTGAAGGGCGTTCCATCGGTATCGTAGGCGGGTATCGTTGGGTTTGTCGAGATCGCTCCACCAACCAGGTCCTCGGTTGGAGGCCGTTTGTTTAAGGTGTAGGTCGTATTGAGGTTGAAATCAACCGTCAGCCGATCATCCAGAAATTTCTGTGACACATTCAAACGACCTGTATACCGATCCAGCTTACTACCTTTCAGGATACCTTCCTGACTCTGAACGCCTACCGAGCCATAATAGGTGAGCTTATTAGCCCCGCCACTGAATGATACATTGTGGTTTTGGGTTTTGGCTGTTTGGGTGATTTCTTTTTGCCAATCGGTCGATCCTTTGAAATCTTCCAGAACACCACCGACTGCCGGAACCTGCTGGCGATATTCATCGGCCGAGAACACAGGCAAAGCGCGAGTCAGATTCGATATGCCATAGCTAGACGAAAGCGTAAAGTTAGACGAACCTGCTTTCCCCTTTTTGGTCGTAATTAAGATAACGCCGTTCGCTCCACGTGATCCGTAAATAGCGGTGGCCGATGCGTCTTTCAAGACATCGATCGACTCAATATCCTGTGGGTTCAGGAAGTTCAGCGGATTAGTGGCTCCACCCGTACTAGAGTTATCCAAAGCAATACCATCCAGCACGAAAAGAGGAGTACTTCCTGTACGAACGCCACCCGGACCACGAATGGTAATATTCTGGTTACCACCCGGTTCGCCACTGGTAGAAGTTACGTTTACGCCAGCTACCTTACCCTGTAAAAGCTGCTCGGGCGAGTTGATGATACCTCGGTTGAAATCGGCGCTTTTAATCGACTTTACCGAACCCGTCATGTCTTTCTGGGATGCGCTACCGTAACCAATGACCACAACCTGAGCCAGTTCTGATGCCGATGCTTTTAGGGAAACATTGATGATCGTCTGGTTTCCCACGGGAACGTCCTGAGAGATAAAGCCAATGAAACCAAAGACCAGAACGGCATTACCATCGGGTACAGCAATCTTGTAATCGCCATTAGCATCGGTAGTCGTTCCTTTTTGTGATCCTTTCAACACGACGGTACATCCAGCCAGTGCTTCATTCGTCGTTGCGTCGGTAACGCGCCCGCTAATGGTTATCTCTGCCTTTGACTTGTCATCCTTGAAAACAGACGTTTTTGGGCTAGCTAATAAGGGATTGTTTGCCGAAACTGCCAGGGAATGGAAAGCCAGTAAAAGGCAAAATAATACACTCCAGTTGCGTCTCAACGGAGGAGGAGAGGGGTAAAAAGTCTTCATAGTGATGGTAATTGATTAAGGGTGCAAATCTCCAACCTTCTGATTGGATCTCTTTTGAGCTAGCAAAGTATTAAAAATAAATTAATGTATGTATGTCGGATTTCTAAAATGATTTGTCCCCTTCTCCTGTCGAGTATATGTTTGTAATTGTCTGTAATTTAATTGGTTGTCTTGCTTATTTTTTGCTAGTTATCTACTGATGATTTTTTTAGTTATCAATAATTGGTTTTTCGGTAAGCGGCTATATTAAAATTATATTAAGTGAAGCCGTATGGTTAATTAATCGGTGAATTGGATAAATTCAACATAAGATGTGTTGGGGGACGTAATGGCTACCCAGGCATTCTTTATGCTTCTGTTGAGGATATGCGCCGTCGATGTGATATTTGGGTTATCCGTGGTCTTAGCTTTCGGCAAAATTTATATCAGAGTTGCGGTAAAAGAGACATTTTTCAATGGAAAAGCTTAGAGAGCATATTGAGCAGGTTGCCCCGCTTACCGATGAAGAGCTGACGGGCAACGGATGGGTGGCTATGCAAAAGGCCAAAAAACTTTCCGACGTTGACGTTAGTGGCTATGATGCGGTGTTTGTGCCTGGCGGTCTCGCGCCTATGGTCGACATGCCGGAAAATCCATTACTGAAACAAGTGCTTGCCGATACCTATGAACGTGGGGCTGTGGTTGGAGCCGTGTGTCATGGACCGGTATCTCTGCTGAATGTGAAATTGAGCGATGGCTCGTATGTGGTCAATGGGAAAAATATCGCTTCGTTTACTACGGACGAAGAGGATAATTATGCCAGAGCCGATGTGCCCTTCGATCTGCAAACGGCCCTGACCGATCAGGGGGCTATTTTTCATGCCGCATCGCCCTGGTCTGCCAACAGTATTGCTGATGGCCGTGTGGTTACGGGTCAAAATCCCGCTTCGGCCAAAGGTGTTGGCGAAAAAATTGTCAACATTCTTGAAGCTCAGGCTTAACTCTTTCTTTGCCTTTTCATAAGAGAGGCTCCTTGTGAAAAGGCAATCATTACTTAGTCGAAAAACTAGTTATCATGGACAATAAAGCCGTTTATATCGTTGCCAAATGGCAAGTGAAAGAAGGTCAACTAGAAGCCGTAAAGGCACTTCTACCTGAATTGGTGAAACAGACAACTACCGAGAAAGGGAACCTGTTCTATAAGATTCATCAACGTGTGGCAGATCAGCATACACTTATTTTATTCGAAGGATATGCCGACGAAGCGGCCATGAACGAACACCGCAACTCCGCTCATTTCCAGGAGCTGGTCGTTCAACAAATTGTGCCACTACTTGAAAAGAGAGAAGTTGATATAGCCAGCGAGCTGGTGTTTGACTAATTCCCCTCTGAGATTGCAATCGGTATACGTTGCCGTGGTGTCGGTTACTGATAACCGACACCACGGCATTGATTATTGGCTAACGATCAGCAGATTTCGCCGGGTGTACAGGTTGGTCCGTCAGTGGCTTCAACCGCCACAGGGTTTGCTTTTTCCCAATCCGTCCAGGCGGTGTTGAGGGCACCTAAGAAGGTTTCGGGCTGTTGAGCGCCCGAAACAGCGTACCGACGATCCAGCACAAAGAACGGAACACCGCGTGCCCCTACCTGTTGAGCTTCGTAAATATCCCGGCTAACGGCTTCGGCAAACTGATTGCTTTGGAGCAGTTGCTCAACGTCGGCAGCAGCAAGCCCGATTTCTGTACCTAGTTCGAGGAGTGTGGCATGATCGGAGGTATCGCGACCTTCGGTGAAGTAAGCCCGGAACAGCCGTTCTTCGGCGGCATCACCTAGCCCATGTTGTTTCGCGAGTTGGATAAGCCGATGCGCATCCCAGGAGTTGGCCACCACCGCTTTATCGAAGTCGTACGTTAGGCCAACCTCACTAGCCATTGCCGTAACCCGATCGTTCATGCGCTTGGCTTCGTCCAGGCTCCAGCCTTTGATCTCGGCCAGATACTGATTAATATTTTTGCCTGGTTCTGTTTTCATATCTGGGTTCAGCTGAAAGCTTTTCCAGACAACGTTTACCTGGTCTTTGTGCGAAAATTGACTTAGTGCGTGCTCAAATTTCCGTTTGCCGATATAGCAAAAGGGGCACATGACATCACTCCATATTTCTACGTCCATCTTGATAAGCATTAGGCGGCCTGCGCTCGCTAACTGCGGGCCCAGTTCGTTCAATAGTTTCGCTGAGAGCAAGTAAAACGGCTTCAGCAAGACCAGTGTAAGGCAGACCGAATTCTTTATGTTAATTTTAGGGATAACCTCAAATCCGATTTTTTGGTTGCCCTAACGAGCCAGACAACTCAGCCACACTACGCAAGAAAGAACGGGCTAAAACTCCCGAACGCCGTTTGACGTTAACCTGATTGAAAGACGAACAAATCGCTTACAAATAGAATCTATGAATCCGGAAATGAAACCTCTACTTAGTGAGCTAATTGCTCAACTGGAAGCGCTTCGCCAGAAAGGGACCAGTTTATTAGGGCAAGTTGATGCCAATCACCCCGATGCACATCAGATTGCTGACGCAACAGAATCGATGACAAACGCGATCGACAGCCTGAAAAAAATTGGTTTTGGTCTGGAGTCTGAAATTAGCTATGACGATTAGTGCATAGGGTATAATCGGGCGTTCTAATGACGGTTAAGTGAACATGAGTCAGTGCTCGTCATTAGAATGCCTGATATCCAGAAGGGTAACGGTATCTGCCCAGTAGATTTTTAAGTTGTTCAGATACGTCTTCCAGTCCGAGAAGCTAAACGGCTTAACCGTAAATGAAGAAGCCCCAAATGTATAAGCCCGCTCCACCAGTTGAGCCGTTTTACTCGCCGACAGAACAATAACGGGCAGGACACGACCTTTGGGATGGGCCCGTAACAAGGCTAAAAAATCCAGGCCATCTACCTTATCCTGTAGGTCGATATCGAGTAAAACAATTTTTGGTCCTCTCCCTTCCAGTACCTCTATGTACCGTTTCGCATCTTCGAAAGTGCTTACATGAATAAACGAGGCCTCTGCGAAGCTTGTTTTAGCGGCTTTACTCAGAATATCGGCAACATTAGGGTCATCATCGACCAATAAAATAGGGAACTGGCTGGACATATTAGCTATTGATACAGATGTGATGGCTACCGATGCGTGTCGATTAACTATTCTTGGTTTTAGTGATTTATAACCTAGCGTATTTGTAGTATCAAACTAATTCTGGTCTGTGTATCGTTAAACGTGTTTTTATACTGGAAAATATAGGCTGAAGGTAGCACCTTGACCTGGTTTACTATGAGCAGTGATGGCCCCTCCGTGGTTAGCCACTACTTTTTCGCAGATTGCCAGGCCAATGCCCGTTCCGGCGAACTCGCTCTTACTATGCAATCGTTGGAAAACCTGAAAGATACGATCTACATACTTTTCATCAAAACCAATTCCGTTATCTGAAACGTCAATTTGATGATAATTCGGAGTCTGACGAGTGGGTTTTACAGAAGGAGGCAACTCATTTGCCGGTACCATCCTGGTACTGACCAGAATTAATGGAGCAACGTTTGGCTGGCGAAATTTTAAGGCGTTACTCAATAAATTCTGGAACAATTGCTCCAGCTGTGATTTGTCGCCCTGAATTCTGGGTAAAGGGTCAACAGTTACCAGGGCTCCAGTTTCCAGAATACGCAAATCCAGATCACTGATAACATTGTTGAGTACGCTGTTTAGAGAAACCAATGAGGAAGCATCCTGTCTGGTCGAAATTCGGGAGAAACTTAGCAAATCTTTGATCAGGTTCGACATGCGGCTGGCGGCTGCCTGCATACGCTCCAGATAACCGATGCCGTCGCCGAGTTGAGCGGCATATTGACTCTTCAGTAGATCCCCAAATTGCTGCACTTTGCGCAAAGGCTCCTGTAAATCATGGCTAGCCACGTAAGCGAATCGCTGTAGGTTATCGTTGGAGCGGCTAAATAATTGATTCGCTTCTTCCAATTCTTCGTTGGTGGCGGCATATTCCTCATTAGTAGCAGCCAGTTCCTCATTGATTGACGCCAGCTCTTCATTCGCAGCTTCCAGTTCTTCGGTGCGCTCCTGTACCTGATGTTCCAGGGCAATCTGTAGCTGGCGTTGCACGGTGATATCCTGGGCGGTGCCTGTGAGCGTTATTGGCTCACCAGCGTCATCATAAAATACCTGGGCCTGTGCGCTTATAATCCGTACCTGTCCTGTTAGTCGGTTAATAATTGGATGCTCATTTCGATAAACTCCCGATGAACCCGGTTGGATAACAGCTGCTATCGCATCAGCAACCGATTGTCGATACTCGTCGGGCAGCGGATTATACGCTTCATCCATCGACTTTGTTGCTTCGGAGAAGCCGAGCCAGTCCATAAACCGCGCAGAATAGCTGAAAATGCCTGTTTTTACGTCAAGGCTCCAGGTGGCCAGCTCGGCCAGCTCAATGGCACCACGCAGTGAGGCTTCGGTTTTTTCTACCTGCTGTTTGGCCAGAACCAGATCGGTTAGCTCGGCAGCGCTGTTCATTACCCCATATATTTTGCCCGAAGCATCGTACAGAGGGGTGAAGCTATAGTTGAAATAATAGGGTTGCAATTTGCCATCTACCATGATGTTTACACGCTG
The DNA here is from genome assembly GCF_014117325.1 of Spirosoma foliorum. Classification (NCBI taxonomy): domain Bacteria; kingdom Pseudomonadati; phylum Bacteroidota; class Cytophagia; order Cytophagales; family Cytophagaceae; genus Spirosoma; species Spirosoma foliorum. The sequence goes on from NZ_CP059732.1 coordinate 1,347,645, forward strand.
GGTCTTGGCGTGGAAAGGAATGCCAGTGGTATATACGCTATCCAGTTGCTCAAAAATTTCCTGACCCGCCAATTCCGGCAATAGTTCCGGGTATAGTTTGCCAATGACATCATCGCCCTTGCCAAATACATCTTTAATGGATTGATTTGCCAGTTGAATCTGCATTTGACGACCTACATAAACACCAATAGGGAAGGGTGCACTCTCAACGATACTGCGCATCCTGGCTTCACTGTCTTCAAGGCGCTGTCGGGTCAGAATCTGCTCCGTAACATCGAGTACAAGGCCAACTACCTCCTGGGGCTGCCCGGAGGCATCGTTGATATATATGCCCTGAATGCGAATCCAGTGCACCGATTCATCGGCCCAAATGAACCGAACCTCGAACCGGATTTTACCCGTCCGTAGTCCGTCGGCATAAGCTCGATCCCGAATAGGGCGATCATCGGGATGGATGAAATTAACCAGCGTATGCTGATCAAACTGACGATTTTCCTGCCCGGTCAGAATTCTGGCCAGTTGAGGCTGGTAAACGAGGTGACCATCGGCTAGCCGAAGCTGAAAGGTTGCTACATCAGTTACTTCGGTGGCTAATTGATTAAGCCGCTCGGAGGTGGCCAAATTTTCCCGTTGCTGAACCTCTGCCGTAATATCCTGCACAATGCCCGAAAGCCGTAGGGGGGCACCTTGCTGATCAACATAAGCTTTCCCTGCGCACTGCAACCAGCGCGATGATGGATTGCTGGTATCAGAAACACGAAACTGAATCTCAACGAGTTCATCGGACGGTGCCGTAAGCATGTGTTGTATGAATTCGTCTACCCGTTTCCGATCATCGGGATGAACATGTTCAAACACGTGCGGAAGAGAAACTGTCTCCGTACCCAGGAAGCCAAATAACTCCTGGCAACGGCGGTTCCCGTAAAAAAGCTGGGATGCAGGGTTAAAATCCCAGGTGCCTATTCGGGCAGCCTGTAGCCTAAATCGTAAGCGCTCAATTTCGGCAGATAGACCTTGATCGAAGGGCTTTTGCTCGTCGGTCATTGATTCATCGGTGATTACATATACTTGATTGCAGCTTTTAACCAGATAGACCAAATGAAGGTTTTAGGTTTATAGAAAACTGGTCGATATTCCTTACTGCATTAGTGATTTAGTACCCTTTTACACCACCATTGGAGTGTGTTTAAGGATGACTGATAACAACCAGGGAAGGCCAGAGGAGTCAATAAAACGGATGTTAGTGTGGAAAAAAACGGGGCCGAAAAGTGTCCCGATGCAGATTTGTTAGTCAATATAAGCAGACGTTTTAGTTATGGTTTTTGATGCAATGGCGGTTGGACTCGGCGCAATGGGAAGCGCTACACTTTACCAACTCTCCAAACAAACCTCACATATACTGGGAATTGATCAGTTTGCTCCGCCCCATACCCACGGATCAACGCATGGCGAAACCCGAATTACGCGGCAGGCAATTGGCGAAGGAGCTCACTTTGTTCCACTCGCGTTGCGCTCCTATGAACTATGGCGGGAACTCGAACGAAATACCGGCGAAAACCTATTGACCATAACGGGTGGATTGTTTGTTGGCGACGCACAGTCTAATAGCCAGATGCATCATAAACCCGACTTTCTTCGAACAACTATACAAGCTGCGGAGTCATTTGGGATCGCGCATCGACTGTTGGATACGGATTCATTACGACGAGAGTTTCCTCAGTTTCAGTTTCGTGCGAATGACGTTGGTTATTACGAAGACGAAGCCGGATTCCTGAATCCAGAGCGTTGCATATCGGCACAGCTGGCTGAGGCTCAGAGAAATGGCGCTACTATCCGTACCAATGAACGAATGCTGTCAATGGAATCGAAGGGAGATGTGGTAATCGTTCAAACCGATCAAGCGACCTATCGAACACGAAAGTTAATTCTAACAACCGGCTCCTGGATAACCGAATCCTTTCGGAATACTCCTTACCAGGATCTCCTTCGGGTGCATCGGCAGGTTCTGTACTGGTTTGCTATTCAATCTGACTATCATCTGTATACGCCCGACCGGATGCCGGTGTTTATTCTGAGCGACCGGGAAGTATATGGGTTTCCGGCCATAGGTGGCCCTACTGGCGGGCTTAAACTGGCCACAGAAGTATACGCGCAGTCAACTTCACCCCAGACTGTGAATCGCGTGGTGAGTGAGGCCGAGACGCAGGCCATGTATGAACAACATGTGGCCCCCAATTTTGTGGGTATTGGTCCTGCGTGCGTTAAATCGGTTGTTTGTTTATACACCATGACACCCAATGGCGATTTTATTATCGATCAACATCCAACTCATCCGAATGTATTGCTGGCATCAGCCTGTTCGGGGCACGGATTTAAACACTCGGCCGCTGTGGGGCAAATTCTAGCCGAACTAGCCTTACTGGGGCAAACAGGGTTTAACATTCAGCCGTTTCAATTAGCCCATTTTGCTGGCAAATAGGCACTATTCTGAATACGGTTTACTAACAAAATAAATGAGGTTACAGCACATCAGAAAGAACGTTCTTGGCATGATTGATGATGTATTTTCAAGAAAAAGTCATTTATGATTCTCGACGAACGGACAACAACAGTTTATTCTTCCATCAGCCAGCCACTTATTGGTTTCTGGGGTGCAACTGCCAGTCAGGTAAAGGATATTTACGAGGCTTACAAAAGCTTGTGGTCGTCGACGCCCAACGAAGCCTACGCCCGAGATGTCTACGACTCACTCGTTGCTATTGCCTTGACCGAAGATATGGCCTGTCCTATTGCCTGGCTTTCGGCGGAACTACGATTTGAAGCATTTGCAGCCGCTACTGGCGATCGTAAATGGGCAGCCCTTATGGACCTAACCTACGGACCAGCTATTAAGGATGATCGAGCGCTCGATTTATATAATGAGCGTATGACGAGAGAATTGTAACCTGTGAACGGGCTTCTTCAGCTGAGGATAAGTCTGTTAGGTTATCTATTCAGTGACTTTAACTTTCTTATGCCGCTTAGCATTATAAAGGCGGTAATCAGCCCTACAAAAGCGCCTACTGACCCCCAACCAATATCTTCAAAGCTAGGATAACGGGAAGGGATCAACAATTGGCCAATTTCGGCCAGGGTGACAATACCGATCAGAATCAGCCATAATACCAGCCAATTGGATAAAGAGCGGGGAGTGGACGTGGGTAAAAAACCGGCAACAAGGCCCATAAAAACAAAGGGAATGGCGGTACGGATGTTTCCGTGGGCGTGAACATCGGTCCAGCGGGATACCCAGCCGGGAATAAACCAGATGTGTTTAAAATGATAATTGGGTTGCCAGCTTAAATACAGAATTAGGGCCGTACCAATAATGAGCATTATATAAATTAAACGCATAGAAAGTCCATAATTAGGTTGTTCGTCCCGTTACTAATTAACCGATGTCTGCTAAGGCAGACTGTATGGCCGGTAGTTCTGCTTCCAGTGTTCGTATAAATTGATGAACGAGTGGTTCAATTTCACTAACGGGTTGTTTATTCGTTATTCGGGTACCTATAGTTTGACTTAATTGGACCATTTCGGTCAATCCGAACATCTGAAACGCTACTTTTTGCGCGTGAATAATTCCACCAATCGTAGTCGGTTCGTTTTTTTCGAGTGCCTGCCGAATCTGCTGAATCTCGCCTGGGGTTTGCGCCAAAAACAGCTCCATCACTTCAGCGGCAAACTCCTGGTCATCGTCTAAAGCGCTGAGTAAGACCTCCATCGAGAAGCTTGGTTTGGGCGCTATCTCTTCCTGGGATTTAACGGATGAATGTTGCTCTGGATAATGCAGGGGCGTGTATTTTCGTAAAATGCGCTGTAGCTCCTCCACCTGGAAAGGTTTCGGCAGAAAGTCGTTCATACCAGCCTGTAAGCATTGTTCTCGTTCGCTGGCCAGGGCATGAGCGGTCATCGCAATAATTGGCACGTTCTTGCGCAATGTATTTCGAATATAGCGGGTGGCTGTATATCCGTCCATAACCGGCATCTGAATGTCCATTAACACCAGATCGAAATCGTTCATTTGCAGGCTGTTAATAGCCAGTTGGCCATTTTCAGCTAGCTGGGCAGCGTAGCCCAATCGTTTGAGGACCTGAAGCGCCAATTTCTGGTTCATCAGGTTATCTTCCACAATCAGAATGCGCAGATCGGAAAGCGCTGGATTTAGAGCAACAGTTGACCTTTCGGCAATCAGATCGATTTGAGTAGCGGCTATTCGATAAGGAATCTCCAGCGTGAAACACGACCCCTCGCCAAGCGTGCTGGAAACGCTAATGGAGCCGCCCTGCATTTCGGTGAGCGATTTAACGATATTTAACCCAAGACCTGTGCCACCGTAATAACGGGTTGTAAAATCGCTCGCCTGACGGAATCGCTCAAAAATAAAGGGGAGGATATCGGCAGCCATGCCAATGCCTGTATCCTGTACGCTAAAACGTACCTGTACGGAGTCGGCTGTTATGGCTCTTTTTTCAATGCGTACCCGAACACCACCGTGTTGCGTAAATTTGATCGCGTTGTTGAGCAAGTTGACCAAAATCTGGGTGAGTCGTGTTGGATCGCCCAGAACAACCGGTGGTAGGGTAGGGTCGGTTTCGACAAGTAACCACAGATTTTTTTCGGTAGCCGCCGAATGAAGCATCGTTCGAATCGAATCTGCCAGCGAAGGAATGCTGAACGGAATGGATTCTAGCGGCAACATGCCTGCTTCAATTTTGGAGATGTCGAGGATATCATTGACGATGCTGAGCAGATTTTTGCCTGCCGTTCGGATGAAACTGACAAACTCTTTCTGCTCCGTATCTAACGGCGTCGTTTCCAGTAGATTTGAAAAGCCCAGGATGGCATTAAGGGGCGTCCTGATTTCATGGCTCATGTTGGCCAGAAACTGCTTTTCGGTATGTCGGGCATCCTCCGCGATTTGTCGGGCCAGGGCTAGTTCTTCTTCAAGGCGCTTGCGCTCACTCAGGTCAAAGTGAATGCCCATAGACCCAACCAGCGTTCCAGTTTCGTCAACGATAGGAACACCACTAACCAGCACCCAGATACGACTGCCATCTTTCCGCATTAAGGCCATTTCGTAGGAGCCAGTCTGGCCTTGTCCGCGTTGCACCTGTTGCCGACTAAGTTCTTCTTTAAACTCAGGGTGAACCAGCAAATTGGCCGCGTTTTTGCCGACCAGCTCATCCTGACTATAGCCCAGCATCTGACAAAAGCGATCGTAGGCTCGTAAAATTGTCTGATCGTTATCGACTTCAAGCAGGCCTAGTTCCATCGTATTCATGATGGTTCGGTACTTTTCTTCGCTTCGTCGGATACGTTCATCTGCCTGGTATTTCTGCGTAATATCGCCGTACTTCCAAAGTTGGCCCCGGTAATGTCCGTCCAGCCAGATTGGAATATAATCCCATTCCAGCACTCGTCCGTCGGCCAGATGAGTTACCTGGTTCCGGATGGCGACTCGATCGTGAACAATTTCGTCCATCCGATCAAAGAACTGTTCGGCATTTGCAAACAAAAGAGCGGGAGGTATGGCTACTGAAATGAACTCCTTGCCAATCAATTCGTTGGGCGACTGGTCGATACTAAACAGATCGCAATAAAGTTGATTGGTCAGGATAATTTTTCGGTGCTCATCTTCCACCAACACCCCACTGTGTAGGTTGGTAATGAGCGATTCCAGGCGGGCCTGGGTCAATTGAAACGAATCTTCGGTAAGTTTTCGTTGGGTAATATCTCGGGCCACCGCTACCAGTTCAGGTACCTGCTGCTCGTTCTTTACCAGACCAACTGTCTGCCCAATCCAGACGGCTGTACCATCTTTAGCGCGTATCGGAAACTCGACATAGGTAGCTTCTTGCCCGGTTTGCACCATTGTCTGGTAGAAGTTGATCACTTCAGTTCGGTAGTCCGGTAAAATCAAATGGACAAAATGTCGACCAAGTAATTCAGCTTGCGTATAGCCTAAGAAGCTCTCCACCATCGAATTGGTAAAGGTGAAGTAGCCTTCGGGCGAAATTTTGAAGATTATATCCTGAGCCGAGTCGATCAGCTGGCGGTACTGATACTCGCTTTGCTGACCTTGCTCAAGGTTACTAGTTCGCTGTTGATTCAACGCATCGTTCAGCAGCCTTTGTTGCTCTTCCGATTGGCTAAGGCGTAACGACTTTAGTTTCAACTGCCGCTCGACCCGACGTTGTTCCTTTTTCTGGCAGACCAACTGGCGCTTAAGACGGTTCAATCGGCGCTGGGTAGGTTCAAACGAGTTCATATTTATTCATTAACACTAACAAATTGAAGGAGGGCAACTCTTGTTCGGAACTGCCTGTGCGGATCAATGCTGGTAATGGCGCGAAAGTATGGATAATGAGTGTGCGATAATACGATATTGTTTCGTGCGTTCAATCGTGCAAAAAGGTGTTGACTGCCTGATAGTTGTCATGGTAATCGATATGGCTATTCGGCACGCCTGATTGTTGTCATTTGCCCATCTATTGATTTAAATCGAATGGCCGTGTCTATCAGGCTTTTCGATACTTAAAATTGACGATCTCCCCAATAGGTAGCAAAATAAGCAAGTAGCTCTTTTTGTTACCAAAAATATATAAAAATGACCGTTCTTTAATTTTGTGTGTTTTAATTGATATATTATTTCTTTTTAAGTTTATGTTTTGTGTCATTGTTTCCATTTTCGGGTTTCTCTAATTAGACACAATACCGCCAACTGTTACATGACCCTACCTCCCCTTTGAGTATATCGATAGCTGCGATCGGCAAAAAGTAGACTCCTCAACGCTGCTGTGAACGGAATTGGAAATAGTACTAAACTTCTGGTAAATAGTCTATTTTAAATTCATTAAATTAGTCCTTTAACCGAAACAGTCGGTCATATTTTCTTGCCTTTACGGTAAACTAGCAAGGGACTATACATTAATTATCTGGCTATCTGCGCCAGGAATGAATGCTAGAGAGCTTGCATGAATTGACCACGATAAACATTCGTGCTGTTGTATAAACTAACATAGCCACTACAAGAACGCTTGCATGATTAGGCCTTTCGCTTAGAGCCGTGCCACGGTTCTTTTGGGCTATGTGGCTAACCGTGGCACGGCTCTAAACGAAAGGCCTAATGATTACTAAAGCTATGGGGCAGCCTAATGACGCAATAAATCCGAATGCTGATCAGCAGAGAAAGCTACTGGAGGATATGATAAAACAGTGCGATGCGCTAATCGATGAGTTATATGAGACTATCGAGTTGTTTACCCTCGATGGTGCTTCTCCAGATGACGAGACTATGCATACCGATGCCGCTCAGGAGTTGGTGTATTATACCCGAAAGCGCATTGAGCTAGTAGAAGCGCTGCAGTTGTTGAGATCGGGGCATCCGTAGCCAGAGCGAAATGGCCTAATCGAATACCATATTAATAAAATAGACATTGCCTCTCTACGTATACTATTCATACGTAGAGAGGCAATGTCTATTTGGCAATACTACTAAGAAGCAATTAACTGGTGGCGCGGGAAAAATGCACCATTAGACCTACTCACTGCCACAGGCCATAGTCTGGCAGCATGCGTTAACTTAAATACTTTTGGGCGCACCGAAAACACAGGTGCGCAGGAATTCACAACGGAGTTAGACTGGTAGTTTCGTATTGTGCGATCAACAGAGATCGGGCCTGCCTGGCAGGCAGTGCGTACTACCCGGCTGTGTCGACGAGTAGCTTCTACGACTAAAAACGAGCAAGTATGAAGCAGCCAGCCACCATACCCTTTCCAAAGCGAACCTGTGCAGCTCACAGGTAATGAAGAACAATATTGGCCGGGGCCATAAGAGATTTCCATAGCTGTATGATGAAATAGTCGATAAAGTTAATTGGGTATATATTAAAATAAGATTAAGTATTTATACCCAATTTATCTACATGGAAATAAGAAGACAAAGACCCTTCAAGGCGAGAAGAAAGAGGCAGAAGGATACAAAAAGTACGGTTAGCCAGGTGACTGGCAGGAGGTAGTTTGATTTCATGAGTGCAGGTTACGATGAATGGTTGAGACAAAGGTATGTCTTTGTTATGTGTACTGACATGAAATTTATTGAGCGTAGCGAAACCTAGTTACAAGTGACTATAAAACTGTTTTTCTTTATATATTAACTGGTTGACTAGGATTTTTTAAAGATACGTTTAGGCGAAAGAGTAGCTAAGTATAAAATGTTGTCTAGTTATTACTTTAGCAATATCGGTAACAGTAGGGTGGCCTGAAAATTTAGAACAAACAGAACAGAATTGATCAGATACTACCTAAGGGAAATCGGGCAATGGCCACTTGTAAAGCCGACAGTATTCCATGCAAAAAGCCAATCTCCAGAGAAGTTGGCTTTTTGCATGGAACCCAAGAGCCTCATTCATGAAAACAACTACGATAAAAGCACTACTTTGTCCGTAATTATACTAGTCTAAATCACTCAGTCGGTGAATGTGGTGCCGATTAAAAAGTCGGTAGATAATTGGGAAAATGAGTAGGGTTAACACCGTTGCCGTAATCAAGCCCCCGATAACGACAATAGCCAGTGGCTTTTGCGTTTCGGAGCCAATACCAGTTGAAACAGCTGCGGGCAAAAGACCAATAGCTGCCATAAGGGCCGTCATGACGACAGGGCGAATCCGTGATCGAACCCCTTCCCGAATGGCTTCGTCGAGTGGCATTCGGTCTTTTCGGTTTTGGTTGAAGACCGAAATCAGGATAACCCCATTCTGTACGCAAATCCCAAACAACGCAATGAAGCCAACCCCCGCCGAAATTCCGAAATTCATGCCTGTTACGTGGAGAGCCAGAATACCGCCAATCAACGCAAAAGGGACATTGAACAGAACGAGACCAGCGTCTTTGGCATTGCCGAAGGTGATAAACAGAATGACGAAAATGGCGGCAATACTAATCGGAACGACTTGTCCTAAACGGCCAGTAGCCCGCACCTGATTCTCAAACTCACCAACCCATTCTACCGAGTACCCTTTTGCGGGTTGAAGTTTGGCCAGTACTCGTTGCTGCGCTTCGGCAATAGTACTGCCTAAATCACGACCACGTACGGAGAATTTAACGCCGATGAACCGTTTGTTAAGGTCGCGATAGATAAAGGCGGGGCCTGTAATTTGCCGGATGCTCGCGATTTCTTTTAAAGGAATTTTGCCTCCGCTCATGGTCGGTACCATTAGGCGCATGATGTCCTCTTCGCTTTTACGGTACTCAGGCAGAAACCGAACGCGGATATCAAACTTGCGTTCGCCTTCGTACAAAATCGAGGCCGTTTTTCCGCCAATTGCCATTTCGATTACGGCCTGCGCATCGGCCGTCGAAACGCCGTAGAGAGCCATTTTGTGATCGTGAAACAGAACGCTGAGTTCAGGCTGGCCTACGTTCCGAATGATGCCCAGGTCTTTGATGCCTTCAACATCTCGAACAGCCGCCAACGCCTGGTTGGCATATTTTTCCAGTTCATACACATCTGGCCCGAAAATCTTGATGCCATTACTGGCTTTATACCCCGCTACAGCTTCAGCTACGTTGTCGATAATCGGCTGCGAGTAGTTGTAGAGAATGCCCGCATAGTTCTTCAACTTTGCATCCATTTCGTCGGTCAGTTGCTCCGTACTGATCTTCCGCGACCATTCTTCTTTCGGTTTTAGATCTACCTGAAACTGGCAGAAATAAAAGCCGTTCGGGTCGGTACCGTCGTTGGAACGACCTACCTGCGAGAGCACCTGTTTCACTTCGGGGAATGTATTCAGGTCTTGTCGAATGGTTTTGGCCATATCGACGCTTTCGGGAAGCGACATACTCATCGGTAGCTCCGCAGTTACCCACAGAGCGCCTTCGTTGAGTTGGGGCAAAAACTCGGTTCCAAGCATTGTCGACGAAAAAAATGTAGCGATCATGAAGGCAATCGCCCCAACCAGACTAATCCGACGGTTACGGTAACACCAGCCAAAACCCGCCATCACAATTCGGTTGAAGAAGTTGACAATGGGGTTGTTCTTCTCCCGAACGTTTTTCCGTAAGAGCATGGAGCACAAGACCGGCACCAGGGTAAGGGTGAATAAGAGCGCACCCAGTAAGGCAAAACCTAATGTCCAGGCGAGGGGCGAAAACATCTTACCTTCTACTTTCTCGAACGAAAAAATGGGGAGCAGCGCCGTGATGATGATTAACTTGGAGAAGAACACCGCCTTGCCTAATTCACCACCTGTTTTTCGAATTAAGCCAAGTTTAGCCATTCGATTATAGCGCTCCATGCCCATGCGATGGGCCATGTGATCGAGTGAGACGAAAATCCCCTCGACCATAACCACAGCTCCATCGATGATAATACCAAAATCGACCGCGCCCATAGAGAGCAGGTTTGCTGACATGCCCCTCAATTTCAGGCACATGAATGCAAACAACAGCGCTAACGGAATAATGATGGACACGATGAGCGTAGTTCGCCAATCGGCCATGAACAGAAAAACGATGACCGTTACCAGAACGATACCTTCAGTAAGGTTGTGCAAAACAGTGTGGGTACAGAACTCAATAAGGTTGTCGCGGTCGTAGAACGTTACCATCTTCACATCGGACGGTAGGACGCGCGTGTTCAATTCCTCGATTTTTGCTTTTACCCGACCCAGAATTTCGCTGGGGTTTTCGCCTTTCCGCATCACAATGATGCCTTCAACCACATCGTCGTTGGTATCCAGACCTACTTGCCCAACACGAGGCAGGTTTGATTCCGCGACTTCGGCTACGTTTTTGACTAACACCGGATTGCCGCCAACTTCCTCAATAAGAATATTTTCAATGTCCTGAATCGACGTCAGTAACCCGATACCGCGTACCACATAGGCCTGACTGTTACGCTCAATAACATCGCCCCCCACATTGATGTTGCTGCGGGTAACGGCCTGGTACACTTCCAGGGGCGTAATATCATATTTGGTCAGTTGGGTTGGGTTGACCCGCAGCTCATAAATCTTATCGCGTCCACCAAACGCCACGATGTCGGCCACACCTGGTACACTTCGTAGCTGACGGTCAACTACCCAGTTTTGCAGCGTAAGCAATTCGCGGCTGTTGCGGTTTTTACTTTCGAGCGTATACCTGAAAATTTCGCCCGTTGGGCCGTAAGGAGGCTGTATTTCTGGGTCGACACCTTCGGGTAATGACACGTTGCGGAGCAGGTTATTGACCTGTTGTCGGGCAAAGAAATCATCAACCCCATCGTCGAAAATGATTTTCATAACCGACAACCCAAACATGGTCGTTGACCGAACATTGCTTTTTCGCTGAACGGAGTTCATAGCCACCTCAATGGGTACGGTTACGAACCGTTCCACCTCTTCGGCAGAGCGGCCGTTCCACTCCGTTACCACAATAATCTGGGTGTTGGTGACGTCGGGGAAGGCTTCGAGCGGGGTGTGTAGGTAGCTGTATATACCTGCAATGACCAACCCCAGGGTCATAAAGAAAATAAAGAATCGATTCTTAAGCGAAAACCCGACTATGTTACGAATGAATTTATTCATAAGAAGGAGGAAAGGGAGGAGGGAAGAAAGGGAGTAGAGGAAAAGAGAAAACAGTTCTGATGCTGTATTCCTTTACTCCTTCCTCCCTTTCCTCCTTTCTCCTTTTTAATTGTTGAGTGCGTTGTAGACCAGCAGTTGATTTTTGGAAATAACCTTTTCGCCGGGTTTGATACCCTGGCTGATATAAGCCACTTCGCCCAGCGATTTGAGGACACTGACTTCACGGGTTTCAATGTCAGACCGATTCCGGAAGACCATGACATATTGCTTTGAGCGGTCGAAAATCACAGCTGCAGAGGGCACCGTTGCCAGTTTCCCGCCGTCTTCGTAGCGCAAGGTTACGGTGGCATGCATCTCGGGCCGGAGTTTCATCCCCTTGTTGTTGAGCCGAATTCGAACCGTCATCGCCTTGGTATTGGGGTCCAGCACGGTGTAGATTTTATCAACATGGCCCTTAAAGAGTTCGTCAGGATAGCTGAGTGTTTGCACGGTCGCTTCCATACCCGTTCGTACCCGGCCGATGTCGCTTTCGTTCACATTGGCTAGTACCCACACTTCGCTAATCTGGCCAATGGTAAACAGGTTGTCGGCGTTGTCGGAGCGGAGTTGCATATCGCGGTTCACGTTCTTCTCGATGACGTAGCCGTCAATGGGCGCTTTTACGGTGTACATCGACGCTTTGCCGATGCCATAAATGCGGAATACTTCTTTGACTCGGGTAGCTTCTGCCTGCGCTTTTTCCACCTCTTTTTGAGCGGCTACTACTTCGCGTTGCGACGTAAGTTTGGTCTCAAACAGATCCTGCGCTACCCGAAGATTTTTTTCGGCCACCAGCAAATCCGACTGGGCCTGGATTGACTGGCGTTCCAGATCAGCTACTTCGCCCGATCGGATTGCCGCCAGCGTTTGGCCTTTGCGGACGTAATCGCCCAACTCAACTTTAACATCTTCTACGTTGCCACCCACCAGCGGAAACACCTTAATGACCCGGTTCTCGTCGGCTACAACTTTGCCAACCAGGGTCAGTTCGCTTCGTACAGGCTGCGTTACTGCACTGTCGAGACGAATACGGCGCATCATGGTATCAGAAAGCATAAAGGCTCCGGCCTCTTCTGCTGCTGGTTTGGGGGTACATGAACTAATAATAGTCAGTCCACTAAGAAATAGTAAGATGTTGATTTTCATGGTTATTGGATGAGCCCAGATCGTCGGTTCGGGCGTATGAAGAATAGGCTTGCTACTGGTGTGCTGGCCAGACAGGTGACCGGGCTTACTTAAAATAAGTCTTCGCCGATGAGGTAATTGAGTTCTTCGTAAGCACTCACCCGGTCGGCCTTCAGGCGATTGAGCTGGCTGATGCTATCGTTATAGGATTCGATCAGGTCGACAAATTCAAGAAGGGTAATATTCCCTTTTTGAAAGCTGGTAATGACGCCCCGGTTCAACTGATCGAACTGATCAGTAAACTGTTGTTCAATCGATTGTACCCTTCGTTCCACTTCCCGTACTTTTTGCAGGGATGTCGCCACTTCGTTATTCACCTGAATCGCCTTTTGACGCTGTAACTGACTTTGGTACTGAATCTGGCTACGAGCCGCCCGAATGGCTCCCTGGTTGCGATTGAACACGGGAATGTCGGCCGAAACAGACAACCCAACGTAATTCTGAATGTAGCTTCCGGCCTGATCGTACGTTCCCCCTACGCGTAAATCGGGCGTTGCCAAAGCACGCTGGAGTGTGTGATTCAACTCGGCTTGCTTCGTTAACGATTCGGCCGCTTTTAAATCGGGCCGATTGCGCAACGCCATTTGCTGTAGCGTATCTTCTGATTGGATGGGCAGGCTGTAACGGGCCAATTTTTCATCGATAACCAGCGGCTTAATGGGCTGATCGACCGATAATAACGTGCGTAGCGCCCGTTGATCGTCGGCTAGTTGAAACACAATAGCCGTCCGGTCATTGTTGAGTTGAAACAGCAAGGCTTTCAGCCGGAGTAGCTCCCGAAGCGATACGTTGTTTCGATTGTATTGTATTTCATAAGCCGCTACGGTTGTCTGGAGGGTGGCCAGTTGCTGATCGAAGCGAGTCAGAGTTTTCTGTTGAAAATAAATGGAATAGAATCGACTCCGCAGGTCAAAACGTAGCCCGCGAACTAAATCGAGTAGTTCAAACTGAGTCAGTTGGGCCGCTTCGGAGGCCAGCGCGATTCGTTTGTTCCGTTTGCCCGCTGTGTAGAGCAATTGCTGAATGGAAACGATTTTCTGGCCCTGTTTGCCTACATCAAGTACCCGCCGTTCATCGCCGTTATACGCACTTAGTTCGAGGCTAACCGTCGGATTGTCGTATAAACGAGCTTGTAACACCTGCGCCTGACTGGCATCGATCCGAAACCGCTCAGCCAGTAAGAGTAGGTTGTTTTTCACAAACAGACTGTCGGCCTGCCGGAGCGTTAACTGAATAGAATCCTGTTCAGTAGTAACCTGTGCCTGAAGCGATCGGGCACTGACTAAAATAAAAAGTAACGAAATTGATAACCGCATGAGAGACCCAATGAATGGCTACAAAGGTCCATTGTGAAGGTTACAGCAGGCTTAAGCTAACCTTATAATATCTATAGAAAACAATTAGAAAAAGATTAGAAGCTGATTGCTTCAACAAGTGGGCAGTCGAAACCTATAAGGTATCAAAGACCTTATAGGTTTGTAATAAATGAATTGGAATGTATTGACGTCTAGATTGTTATGGCGAAAATGTGTATTTAGTAAATTTACGTAGCCATCTATTCCTCTTTCAACACATAGCCCATACCGAGTCGGGTGTGAATCAGTTTGGGCTTAAAGTCGCGATCTATTTTTTTGCGGAGGTAATTAATATAAACTTCGACGACGGTAGAATCTGGGTCATAATTGAGCGACCACACATGTTCGGCAATATCCAGTTTGGAGAGTACTTTGCCCCGGTTACGCATCAGGTAGTCAAGCAGAGAAAATTCACGAGCTGTCAGATCTATTTTAACCTCTCCCCGGCGAACTTCTTTCGTGATAAGGTTTACCGTCAAATTTGCGACCTGCCAAGTCTGCTCCGACTCGGTGCTTAGCCCGCTCATGTACGCCGACCGGCGAAGGCTGGTTTTCACGCGGGCAACCAGCTCCCGAAAATCGAAAGGTTTGACCAGGTAGTCATCGGCTCCTAATGCCAGTCCTTCTTCTTTATCTTCTATTTCTCCCATTGCCGACAGGATGATGATGGGCAGCGAAGGTTTAGCCGCCCGTACGCTACGGCAAACTTCGAACCCATTGATGCCGGGTAGGTTGAGATCAAGAAGTAATAAATCGACATCTGGTTTTAGAGCTACCTGCCTGCCATTAATGCCTTCATAAACGACCTCAGTTGTATAGCCTTCCTCCTGAAGTCCCCGGCTAATCATCTGGGCAATACGTCGGTCGTCTTCAATGATTACTATTTTCTTCATGCAATCACCCTATCGATAAAATACAAGGGATAATGTGTTAAATCCGTGGACTGGCGACTCGCGTGAGTTTCGTGAGGAGTGGAAACAGTTAAGGATCTGGTCAAACCTATCAGACGATCTGAAGCCGCTCAAGAAAGCGTGAATAGTTAGCAAATGCAAACCCGCATCATCGCCTGGACGTATAACCGGGTTCTTCCCAACTGGCAAATTTTCGGACTAGCACTCGTGGCCAATACCTTATAGCCATCGGCCTTTAACGTGGCAATCGAATCGAGGAGAACCTTCGGGCAATGCGCTTCCAGAATTACGTAGTTTTGCTTTTTCATCAATCACAAACGGATGCATTCTTGTCCAGGTCAAGTCTTAATAATAAAAACACCAGATTTAAACGTCTGGTGTTTTTATTATAATCCCCTACATGACCAAATCATCAACAAAGCTACTTCCTGGTTATTAAGCCTGGTTTAGAGTAACATTAGATTTTCCTTAGATTATGCTTACAAGTGAGGGTATCTTATTCTAATGAATTGACCGTTCGCGATTTATAGAGACGAATTTTGTCTCTTCCTGCTTACCTGTTTAGGGCCACGATCCGTTAGTCCTTTTTATACAGCACCCAGATTTCATTGACAGTACCTATCTCCTTTGACTGTAGAAATTTATTGATGTTCCACAAAGCCGCGGATGAATAAAATTGGGGCTTAAATCCCAGGCTGTCTAAGAGAGGTAGCTTCGGCTTGGCGTCGTTGTAGGTCGTAACCACCCAGGCATTGTGTAAGTACTGGGCCGAATCAGCATCATTAATCCTGACCAGCTTCATATTGGGCGCATTTCGGCGATAGAACGTCAACGGGAGATGGCTTTCTGTTTCAAACGGCGTACGACCCAGACAATAAATCGTGGGATTCGAATCTTTAAACGTATTGGTCAGCTTTCGTGAAAACTCAACGGTTTGCGCAATAGGATTTAAAAGCAAGGCAATGAGCGTTACTACATTGAGGGCTATACTGGCATACAAGGCGTTTTTTAGAAAACGGCGAGCACCCGTTTTAGCCTGCTCGTAGTAGGTAAGCAATGATGATAAGCCCCAGCCTGCCAGAATAGGCAGCACATTGACGACTGGATATAAAAAGCGCTCTTCTTTATGCGCGACCAAGCAATGCCCGACAATAAAAAACACCACAGCGAATGCTAACGGCTGACGGTATTGTTTCAGGAGACCTTTCAGACTGTAATAAAACAAGACAATACTGATCGGGGGCGTACCGATAACCAGCAGCAGCATTACCACATAATACAAAAAGCTCGCAGTCCCGAATTCAGCCGCTTTGCCTTCTGTAATGTTCACCCGGTAGTACTCGTAGGGCGTAAAAACGAATTGGTGATAAAAGTTGGTATCTAAAACCATATTGATGGCCAGTCCGATACCAAAGCCAATGGCCATCGGTAACAATCGGGTGTATTTCCGTTCAATAAGCAGCATCCATAAACCGAAACCAATCAGACCAAAGGCGACCTGAAAACGGAAATAGAACGCCAGACTAAACAAGAACCCGATCAGAAAAACGTATAGCGTTTTAGCCCCTTTGCGTTCATACAATAAAATAGCCCCGAAAAACACCATCGACGATGCCATCTCTGAGCTGAATAAGGTACGCGTGTAGGGGAGTACCCAAGAAAAATTGATCAGTAGCAGGACTAAAAAGAGCAGCTTTTTGTCGGACTTGAAATAATATAGTCCGATTGCATTAAATAAAAGGAGTCCAGATACCCCAAATAGGAGTCGCAGGATTAGGAGTTGTGTATAAGCGTCATTTATGTGGCAAAAACGGCAGACGTCTACAAATCCTGAAAATAAATAAACCTGTAACGTCGGGCGAATATGGCTAGTCAACTCCCAGACACTGGTAGCGCCGGTAGGTTCGCCCATCTGCCAGGACGAAAACTCAATTAACTGAAAGTGTTGATCGGGATGAAAGAAGCCTACCTGTGTAATGCAAAAAAAGAGTTGAACAAGTAGGGCTATGCCCCAAAGCCATCGTAAACGTGTATCGTTAAGCGTCTGGTATGAATTTACGTCCATTGAAATTCGCTGGAATTTGAGCTAGCTACCATCGTGGTAGGCTGTAAACTGCCCGCAAATGTACGGCTAAGCAGTTGCTGATTTCGAATTCAATGGGATTGTTGACGGGTGTTGTTAAAGTTTTTTCGATAGGATTTACAGGATGAAACAGGATTGGAGTTGTGAAAAAAAAATCCTGTTTCATCCTGTAAATCCTATCGAAAAAATTAGATAAATGAAAGTTACTCAGATTCAGGAAACGTTCTGACTTTGAGGGCCATACTAGCCAGATTACTGCCTGAGTTGGCTGCCTTCTGGTAATACTGTAATGCCTTTTGCTTATCAATGGTGCACCCAAGCAGGCCTAAATAATAGGCTTCGGCAAGTTCATACAAGGCGGCAACGTGGTTTTGAGCCGCTGCTCTTGTCAGGTATGTATAGCTGTTTACGGTATCTAATCGGTCGTAGTAATAAATTCGAAAAGCCCGATAACTGGCTTCGGGAATACTCTGTTCAGCCGCTGCCCGATACCATTTTAGGGCTTCGTTTGTGTTCTTTTCAACGCCGTTGCCTTGTTCATATAAATTACCAAGGCATTGCATAGCGTCACCACAGCCTTCGTCGGCCGCCTTTTGATACCAGTCATAGGCGATCTGATAATTTTTGGGTACGCCTAGCCCAGCTTCGTATAAATAACCCAGGTATGTATGGGCTGTTATATTTCCGGCTTTGGCCGCTAATTGATACCAGGTTAGCGCTTCGGTATAATTTTTTTCGACTCCCATGCCATAGAAATACATGCTACCCAGTGCCCCCTGCGCTTCTGAATTTCCCTGAATAGACGCCAGGCGCATTAGGTTAGCTGCCTTAACTAAGTCTTTAGAAATTCCTTTTCCGTGGAAATAGCAAAGAGCCAGATTGTACTGGCCCCAACTGTATTTATGAGTAGCCGCCTTTCGGAAGTACTGCTCAGCCTGACTATACTCACCTGCTTTCCAATGGCATAAACCATCCTCAACTTGGGCCCGTAGGTAAGCAATGGTGGTTGTATCCTGACGATGAACTCGTTTATGGCTAAACGAGTCATCTGATTTTGCCAGGCAAGCGGTATTAATTGTGAAGGCTATGACTAGAGACGTTAGCGTGTAAGTCATTGGAGTAGATAGCTTGATCGATGTAGCTGAAGAGTCGGTTTTCAGTGCCTACTTTGTCGCCATATTGGCTATCGTAAACTAAGCTCTTGCCCTGTTTTCGCTGGAAACTAGGCTGACAGTCCACTAGCGTCTTCCCTTCATCGAACGGGTGAGGCTTCAAACTAAGTTTATACTCACCCTGGATGTGAACAGTTGACTTTAGGAAAAGAAAGCCTGGTCTCTTTAAGCTGAAATCTTCAGTAACGATCAACTCTTGACCAGTTCCTCCTTTGATTTGATAAGGAGAGTTGGCCTTTCTAAACGTATCATTAAGCGCTTGAACGACTTTATAGACGGGTAATGTATATTCCCGCTTGGCCAGCAAAGCTGAGTCAAAATAGCGTTTGATCATGTCCATGTCACGCTTCACCAAGCGCAAATCAGATAGCGAGTCATGAAGGGCGCGCAGTTCACCGGCCATACCCTGGATTCGGGTTTCGTAAGATTTGACCAATTGCTGGTTATCGTTGAGAGCATCCTGCAGAATCTTACGCAATTGCAGGCTATCCCGGCGTAGTTCGTCGACTTTGAAAACCAGTCGCTTATTTTTAAGATCGAGTTGCGATAGCTTTTTCGTTAATGTCTTCGAGTGGCGGGATAGATAGACGGATTTCTTCTGGTAATAGTTTAGCTGTTGCGTGAGCGTTTCGACGGAAGAATTGTCACCTCGTTTTAAGGCTTTAGACCAATCTAGACCGGCCTCGCTGGAAGAGCCTGCTTTGTCCTGTGCCTGTGCTACGCCTGTCAGCGCAATTAAAAGAGTAAAACTCAATACATATTTTCTCATGAATAATAATATGGTGTTAAAGACAAGTATTTACGGTCAGGTAAGCTTGAGCTTCTCCCAAGCTGTAGATAGACTTATTTGCAAAAATATGTATTTGTGTATTTCGGGATGTATGTAGTTTAAGTTATGTGTATATGTATTACTTTATATTTATTAAATGGATAAATAGTAAACTAAATATTTTTAGTTGTAATAATCATTGAAAATTATAGATATGTTCTTGTTGATAACTGGGACACAATTGTTTAGGGAATTGTATAGCGGGGACAGTTGCTACAGAAACGAGATGAAAGACCTGGGAAAATATAAATCGTTCTGGTTCGAGTGAGTAGAGCGAAGTTATAGGTATCTATAACGTGCCAGAAGGAGCAGGCAAATCAGAACTGTAATCTACTTTTTCAGGAAAAGCCATCACCAGATGCTCGATAAATGACTACCTGATGCTTTGCCTAAGAAACAAAAAAGCACTTACCGTTAAGTGTAAGTGCTTGACTTTTAGTTATTTATGTGACCACGGGGAGACTCGAACTCCCATGCCTTGCAGCACCACCCCCTCAAGATGGCGTGTCTACCAGTTTCACCACGTGGCCATTTCTGTGATGCGGGTGCAAAGATAAGATTCTAGTTTTCTTTTCCCAAACGGAAGTCCGAAACTTTTCCTTTTTTCGTGAAAGAGGGGGCATAAGTGGCTAAAATTTCGTACTTTTATCTTTCTAAATCACGTTTAAAAGTCCAATTTATATGGCACTGGAATTAATCGGAAAACTCATAAAAGTTCTGCCAGAAGTATCGGGGCAAAGTCAAAAAGGCCCTTGGAGCAAACAGGAATTCGTTATTGAAACACTGGATGCTTCCTATCCCAAAAAAGTATGCTTAACCGCTTGGGGCGATAAAGTAGCAGACTTGAAACAATACGCTACGGGCGATACCCTGAAAGCTACCTTTAGTGCTGAGTCGCGGGAATACAATGAGCGTTGGTATACTGAATTGCGGGCTTTCCGTATTGAATTAGCAGAAGGAGATGGTGGTGCGGCACCAGCTCGCCCGGCAGCTCCTCAACAAGCGCAGTCTCGCCCAGCGGCTCCTCAGGGTGCTGCTATGTCGTTCAATGCAGCTTTTGATGAAGAAAGTAACGACCTGCCATTCTAAAATGACTATAATTAAAAAAGCCGCTTTAAAGCGGCTTTTTTTTTGTGATTCGGCTGGGATTCGAACCCAGGACCCATACATTAAAAGTGTATTGCTCTACCAGCTGAGCTACCAAATCGGTTCAATTAAGGTTCCTCGTTTAGGGGGGCTGTCCGTAATTGTGGTGCAAAATTATGGCCTTTATTCGTTCATTGCAAGCCATTACCCTTAAAATAAGTCTATTTTTTTATTTTTTGTCTGTAAACGCCTGGGCGCAAACAGCTTCGCCGGACTCATTACGACGTGCCGATTCGTTGTTTGCTTCTGGCGATCAGGCACATGCGGCTCGTCTGTACGAAGCGGCCCTGGCCGAAGGGCATACGGCTACAGACCCGATGCTTTTGAAGTTAGCGAGTGCTTATGAGCAGCAAAATGATGTGCCGAAGCTGTTATATTACCTGGATGTGTATTTTGATCGGCATCCCGACGACGCGGTACTGCGCCGAATGAGCGACATTGCTCGGGCTAATAACCTGAGTGGCTACGAGACCGACGATCTAAATTACTTCTACCTTTTCTATCGTAAATACGGTATCTACTTTCTGCTTTTTTTGCTGATTCCGGCAGGCTATGTGTTTAGCGTATTGCTGCTTAAAGTCGTGAAAAAGGAGGCCATTCCAGGGCGGCAGAAATGGATTATCTTCGTTTACCTGTTGCTGTTATTGATCTTCACGAACTTGCCCGAAGGTGTACAATCTGGTATTACCAGCCACGACCGGGTTTTGTTACGTACCGATCCTTCGGCAGCTGCTCCCGTTGTGGAGGTGATCGGCCGGGGGCATAAACTCAATATTCTGGGTACGAAAGATATCTACCTACGCGTACTCTGGCACAACGAGCTGTACTTCATCCGGCGAGATAATGTGTGGATCATTTAATGATTGAGTGATTGAATGAATGAGTGATTGAATAGCTAGCAGAAATTCAATCACTCATTCATTCAATCACTCAATCATTTTTTTAGTGGCGAGTCCTTCTCTTTGGCCAGTGTGTTGTACACCAGCTTGTCCATCAGACCAGGAAGCCATTTGTTCATAAAGACAGTGAATTTGCCCTGGCCAGTCAAAATGAGTTCACGTTTCCGACTTTTTACGGCTCGGAGTATATGATCGGCACATTCCTCGGCGCTCATCATGCTGCTTTCATCGCGCATTGTTTCGCCTTTTGCCTGGCCGTGGGCATCTAGTGCCGAAACTCGAATATTGGAAGCTGTGAAGCCTGGGCAAGCCGTCAGCACGTGAACGCCCGTGTGGAGCAATTCAGTCCGAACCGCTTCCAGAAATCCGTTCATCGCAAATTTTGACGCAGAATAGCCAGCCCGTACAGGTAGACCCCGGTAACCCGCAATCGACGAAATACCAACGATAGAACCTTTGGTTTGCTGAATGTAGGGGAGGGCGTAGCGAGTGGCATAAACCGTTCCCATGAAGTTGATATCCATCACTTTCTGGATAACTGCCGGGTCGGTATCGATTAGCATAGAGCGCATGCTAATGCCCGCATTATTGATGAGTATATCCAGTCGGCCGAAATGGGCAATGGTTTGGTCTATCAGTTTTTTTACATCCGCTTCGATGCTTACATCGGCAATAAGCGAAAAGCAGGTAATGCCAGCCTGCTGAAGTTCATCGCTAACCAACTGAAGTGCATCCGCTTTACGACCACAGATAACAATACGAGCTCCTTCATGTCCGAAGGCAAAGGCTAATGCCCGACCAATGCCCGACGAAGCACCGGTAATAAGTACAATTTTATCTTTCATAGAGGAAGGCAAAGATAAGGCATTATTAGTCGCTAGTGGTTAGTTGTCAGCCGGTAACAAAACAGCTTTTATGATTAACTGTTAGCTAACGACTACTAACTGACGACTAGCCACTAACAACTCCTTATCGAATGAGCGTTACTGTTCCTTTGAAGGTACGTTTGGTCGTGAGCAGGAGATAATAATACGTGCCAACGGCAGCATCGTTACCATACCAGCGAAATTTTGGGTCGGTCGATGTGAAGATGGTTGCCCCCCAGCGATTCGTGATGTCAACCCGTTTGAATTGTTCATCACACGAATTTTCGGGTATGTCTTTTACGGCGAAGTAATCGTTGGCACCATCGCCATTGGGGGTAAATACATTGGGTACTTTGATCTCGGCGTTAGCCGATGGGTTTTTAACATGGAATGTAACGCTAGTCACGTCGGTATGATTGGGCTGGCAGGAACGATCATCAACTACGAAATCGACAATGAATGTGGCCTCACTTTTGCCCGCCATCAATTCGCAGGTAGGCGTCCAGCTAAAGGCAGATTGTAGCGTGGGCAGACCTGTTTTGTCGGTGAAATTCATGCCCGCAGCTTTCACATCAAATCCGCGTCCTGTACCTGTTAATCGAAGTGTGTCGCGGTCGGGGTCGTTGCCCAGTACATCGAATTGCGTGTGGCCGGTAGAGTCGGAGGGGCTCACGGAGAGTTCAACGACAGGCTGGGCCAGTGTTGTGCGTATACTGGGTGGCTGGCTGGGTATGCCCACAGCCGAGAGCCGCACCGTGACAGTATCGCGAAGGTTTTGATTACAGCGCGTATCGGTCACAATAAAGTCGACTACATACTCAGGTTGTGTGGCTTGTGTACAGGTTGGCTTCCAGGTGAACGGTTGAGCGACTTTTCCCGCACCTGAAACAGAACTAAAGCTCATGCCCGCTTGTACCAGAGTAAAGCCGCGCCCGACAGCCTGAATCGTGATATTATCGTTATCGATATCGTTGCCAAAGGCCGTAAAGCTAAACGATGAGCCAACCGTAGCTTTGCCTATGTTATTTAACAGATCGGTGCTGGCTGCAGGTTTATTATTTAATGACGGAATAATTGTCAGGCGGATACTAATCGTATCACTCAATCCTTGCGGACACCCATCATCGGTGGCCCGGATGAGTAAGGTAAACGGTTTTCCATCGGCTCCAACGCAGCGCCCAAAACAGAATTTAGCTTGTAAGGTATCGCTACTGGTCTTGGTGAGCAACGTACCGGGTGTGAGTGTCAGGCCGGGTAGCGACCCGCTCATGTTAGTGATGGTAATTTGCTGGTTCGGGTCAATATCAGTGACGTACAAACTCAGGCAGTTTGTGTCTTTCTCGGCAATTGTGATGACGTTTCCTTCTTTGTAGAAGCCTTTCTGTCCATCAGGCTTGAAAAGGAGTGTCGGCGGGTTGTTTTTCTTACAGTCGACAACCAAAACCTGAAAATCGCGTCGGACGAGACCGATCAATTTTTTATTCCGGTATTCACCAACTTCAACCGAGAACACGAAGAGGCCAACTCTGTCGGGAGTTACCGTGAGCAACCCGGTACGGGCGTCTACGCGTAGGGGTACACTTCCCGGAATCTCATTGCTGATTGAAATGCCGTTGATCCATTGCACAGGTGGGTAGGGGCCAGCGTTGAAAACGGGTTGGGCCGCCTGATTGACAGAGCCTGGATCTGGATAAATGGATGTACTAAACCCATTATAGGGCGTAACCAGGTTATAGGTCAGACTATCGCCATCAGCGTCTTTGGCACTAAAGTCGAGCACAAATGGCTGACCCACGCAGGCATAATCACCTTTAGGAACAGTAAATATCGGCGACGAATTGGCTACCGTAACCTGTCCGTTTCTTATGGCTGGAAATTCCAGGTAGAATGCAGAACCGGCTGCACCGGGAGCCGTGATATTGACGATTGTTCCGTTTCGGCAGCAACGCTCCCAGGACATATAATAACCACCAGGATCATTGAAAACGTTAGGGTCGAGGTTCAGGTCGTTACTGTATCGAATTAATAATGTTCGTAACTCAGCCACGGCGCAGGTGGGTCTCGTATAGGCTACCTGCTCGGTACTAACGCGGGGCAGCGGAACATAGCCAATAAGCTGGTTTGTTCGTTTGGCAAAAACACCGACGCTAACGACAGCATCATTGGCACCCGTATTTCCGTTGATGGCATCGAAGTACAGATTCAGGTTAATGCGATGGGAATAAGCGCTCTGTGAGCCGAGATAACGCAACTCCAATTCGCCCCCAACAATATGGGTTGCCAGGGCAAAGTGGCTCATAACCAGTAATAAGCAGGTCATAAGTAAGGTTTTCCATAACGGACAGTACAGGTTTGGCATACGTAGATTCGATTCGGTATTGAGACCGTCCCAAAACGGCTGCTTAAATTAGCGTTTTTTTAGGACTATTTTATGCGTAGGAAGACTCACAAAACCCCCGAACGGTTGGCAGGCGTTCGAATTGATGCCGTAGCTGCCGAGGGAAAATGCATTGTTCGTACCGATGAGGGCGTGATTTTTGTTGAAAACCCGACCGGTGGGCCGGGTGTAGCTCCGGGCGACGTAGTAGACCTGCGCATTACTAACAAGAAGAAGCAGTATCGAGAGGCTGTGGCCGAACGGGTTCACGAGTGGTCGCCGGTACGGGCCGATCCATTTTGCGAACATTTTGGTACATGTGGCGGCTGTAAATGGCAGCACATACAATATCCGGAACAACTGGGCTTTAAACACCAACAGGTGGTCGATCATCTGACGCGTATTGGCAAAGTCGAGTTGCCCGCTATTTTGCCAATTTTGCCCGCGCACCCAACTCAGTACTACCGAAATAAACTGGAGTTTACCTGTGCCGAAGGTCGCTGGCTGACTCAGCAGGAAGTGAGTACACAGCACACAATTGACCAGCGGGCAGTAGGCTTTCATGTTCCGGGCCGATTTGATAAAGTGCTGCCTATTCATCACTGCTATCTTCAACCAGACCCATCCAACGCCATTCGTCAGGCCGTAAACGAGTACGTTTTTCAGCACGATATGACGTTGTATAATTTGAAAGCACATACCGGTTTTCTACGGACGCTCATTATCCGTACTGCCGATACTACGCAGCAGATTATGGTAACGTTGCAGGTTGCTCAGGACAACCCCGATCTGTTAAATGGCTTGCTTGGTCACCTTCAGGCTACGTTCCCTCAGATCACATCATTGAACTATATTCTGAACACTAAAAAGAACGATAGCTATCAGGATCAGGAAGTAATCAACTGGGGAGGAAAACCGTATATCGAGGAACAAATGGGCGAGGCTGATGGGCCCGTACTTACGTTCCGTATCGGTCCGAAATCGTTTTACCAGACGAACGCTCAACAAGCCCATAACCTGTACAAAATTACTCGTGACTGGGCTGGCCTAACGGGCAACGAGCGCGTTTATGATTTATACACTGGTACGGGTACGATTGCCCTGTTTGTTGCTCGTCGGGCAAAGGAAGTAATTGGTGTTGAGTATGTTGAAGCCTCGGTGGCCGATGCGCGTGTGAATGCTCAGGTAAACGGAATCACGAATGCGACCTTCTTTGCTGGTGACATGCGCGATATTCTGACCGAGAGCTTTTTTGATCAGCATGGTCGGCCAGATGTGGTCATTACCGATCCTCCCCGTGCAGGTATGGACGAGGCCGTAACTCGCCAGTTGCTCAAAGCAGCCCCCGACCGAATTGTGTATGTAAGCTGCAATACCGCCACCCAGGCTCGCGATTTGGGCATCTTAGATGAAGGATATTCTGTTGTCAGTGTCCAGCCCGTAGATATGTTCCCGCACACGCACCATGTAGAAAATGTGGTGTTGTTGAAGAGGAGAGAATAAGTTGTTAGTCACAGTCGATAGTTTTCAATCACTAATGATTACGGACTGACGACTCGTTTTAAAACCTTTTGTTGGGCGTAGTGCATACTACGCTCAACGATTGACCAACAACTACTTTTAAAACTCAAGGTATGGCGCAATCTTCTCGATGGTTTTTGCATCCAGAATCCGAATTGGCTTGAGCGATTCAGCCGATGTATAAGCGCCGTGTTGCTCCCGATAATTGACAATAATTTGCGCCTGTCGGCGGGATAAAAACGGATGATGGTCCAGCTCCTCAATGGTGGCCGTATTGACCGGAATCTTACGAACTGACGACCGGATTTTACCAAACTTCTGTAATTCGTCCAGAGCGAGGGAGTCGAGTCCATAAATATCTCGAAACTGATCTTCTGAAACGAAGCCGCCGAGGGCGTCTCTAAACTTTACGATGCGCCCGGCTAGTGTAGCCCCAATTCCTTTAAGCGCAATTAACTGCGAGGTGTCGGCAGTATTAATATCGAACGGCTGCAAAATCGGCTTGGCCGGTCGTTCTGCATACGCTGGGCGCTCTTTGTAAGGTTGTCTTTCAGCGGATTTATACGATTCGTTATTGTAAGGTTTGGCATTTTCGGATGGCCCATTTCCTGATCGATCTGAAGAGGACGCTTCTTTCAACGCAATGTACGGTTCGAGCTGATCATAGAGATCAGGTGGGAAGTCGTAAATGTGCAGGAGATCTTCTTTCTTCCGAAACCGACCACCTTTTGTTCGATATTTATCGATACGCTCAGCGAGCCATTTCGGTAATCCCAATTGCTGCCACCCGGCAACGCTAACTGTATTTGGATCGAACCGAAAGAGTTTGGGTTCACTGAAGTGCTCTGCGGTGGTTTTATCCTTGTCTGGGCGATTACCAAATTGAGGTTGTTTCGCTTCTTCGGCCTGCATTAGCGCAACCAGGCTGTCAAGTTTACGTTGATCGGCAGCGGATGTGTCAACTGGTTTTTGGTCGCCAATGAACCGATACACGAATGGAACGAGCAGAAAGAGAAGGGTTAGGAAAAGTAGGACGACAAAACCTCTAGCTTCTTTGTGAGAAAATCCGAAGTAGTCGCGAATGAGCGATTGGAATCGATTGAACATGAATAACAGCTAGTTGCGGTGGGTATGTAACTGCCGCAAACTAAGCTGTTATTGTGGTTATATGCAACCTAACTACTTGTTTCAGTTGACAAAATAATTCTCTGCATTCGCTGAGCGAGCCTTCCACCAATGGTAAACATACACCGCAAGCATAGCTGATAAGACGCCAACCCCAGTACCCGCCAGTACATCGAGCGGGTAATGAGCTGCCACATAAATTCGACTGTAGGATACGATAGAGGCCCACAAAAAGCCCCATTTTAACCAGGGATGCTGTTTGCCCAGCAAAAGCCATAATGTGGTAGCCAGCGCAAACGTGGTTGCCGCATGCGAAGACGCAAACCCATACAATCCACCACACTCCATAACAGGGTGCATCAATTTTTGCACGGCAAGATCATGGCAGGGCCTGAGCCGATGGGTAAGTGGTTTGAGTACCGACGAACAGAGTTGATCGCCCAGGGCAACGGCTGCAATAATGGTGAGCACCAGTCCAATCGTTTGTTTTCGATACCGATAGATCATCCACCCAATTAGCAGGGCGTAGAAAGGAATCCAGCTATTACGCTCCGTCACCCAAATCATAATCGGGTCGAGCCAGGGCAAATAGCGGCCGTTCAGCCAGAGGAAAAGGTCGGTGTCGAGTCGGTTGAGTGTCTCTACCATACTTACAGCACCAAAAACTGACTCAAATAATTGCGGGCCGTTAAAATGGCCGTTTGAACGTCTTCTGCGCTGCCTTCGTAGGCTTTATCTTCAACTTCGATACAGATCGGGCCTCGGTAACGAACGTCGGTTAAGGCCGCAAAAAAATCGCGCCAGCGTACATCGCCCAGGCCAGGAAGTTTTGGCGAGTGATATTCCAGTGGATTCGCCATGATACCCACTCGGTTCAGTTTGTCGCGGTACAGTTTCACATCTTTTAGGTGAATGTGATGCAAGCGGTCGCGGTAATCGTAAATAGGCTTCACTTCATCCATTATTTGCCAGATCATGTGACTTGGGTCGTAGTTTAACCCCAGCGCTCGCGACGGAATGATCTCGAACATCCGATCCCAGATAGCGGGTGTGGTTGCGAGATTTTTTCCCCTGGCCATTCATCATCCGTAAACCACATCGGGCAGTTTTCGATGCCAATTTTCACGTTACATTCTTCGGCTTCTTTTACGATGGCAGGCCAATGCTCAGCATACAATTTCAGGTTGTCTGTAATGCTCAGTGAAGGATTACGACCAATGAATGTATTGACTACCGGAACGCCCAACTTGGCAGCGGCCCGGATAATTTTCTTGATGTGTTCCCGATAAAACTCAGCTTGTACCGGATTGGGATCGAGCGGGTTTGGATAGTACCCTAGGCCCGAAATAGAGATATTGTACAGCTTCGTTAAGGAGTGAATGTGAGCAACATCCAGATTGTCGACATCGACGTGCGTAACACCTGCGTACCGACGAGCATCGGCATTGCCAGAAGGCCAGCACATAAGTTCGACACATTTGAAGTCGTGTTCTGACGCAAATTTCAAAACACCATTTAGATCGTAATCGGCCAGAATAGCCGATACAAAGCCGAGGTTGAGCATTTAAGTAGTAACTAAGCGTGAAATAAACGTAAAGATAGAGGCTGTTCAGTACCCGTTAGCATCCGGAATGGGTATTGCCTGTGAATCGGCTGGTACGACGCCAAATCGACGATAAGCGGCTTCGATAATGGCTGCCGTTGACGAAGTACCAATTCGAGTCGCGCCCAATTCTTTAGCCGTTAGCAATTCGTCCAGGGTTCGAATACCGCCCGATGCTTTAACGTGAACACTAGGGCCAACATGATTCAGCATGATCTGTAAGTCGTGCGAAGTAGCTCCCTGGTAGTCGTAGGACCTGTTGCTGCCTTTGACGAAACCGAAGCCAGTTGATGTCTTGACAAACTCGGCCCCCACTTCCGTGCAGATTTCGCAGAGCTTGATTTTGTGGGCATCATTGGTCAGGAAATCAGTCTCGAAAATTACTTTCAAAATAGCCCCGTGCACCTGACAGGTTTTATGAACGACGCTAATCTCATCAGCTACATACTCCCAATCCTGGCTCAACACTTTACCGATGTTAACGACCATGTCAATTTCAACCGCGCCATCCTGACAAGCCTGTTCGGTTTCGGCAACCTTAATGCTGGTGCTATTGCTACCATGTGGAAAGCCAATAACCGTGCCCACCAGCACATCAGAACCCGCCAATAACTCGGTTGCCATACGAATGGCGTAAGGTTTAATGCAGACAGAGGCTACGTCGTATTTTAGGGCCAGTTCGCAGCCTTCGCGGAGTTCGGCGTCGGTCAGGGTTGGATGCAGAAGCGCGTGATCAATTAATTTGGCAATCTCGCGAATGATAGGTGGGTTCATAGCCGTGCAAAAATAAGTGGGCTAAGATACGAGATTGTGAAACGATAATGTTTCGGGTAGAGGATGAACAAATGAATAGTCCCGATACAATTAGCTGGGAAGCTTTCTGGATCGGGACTTTAGTATGGATGAGGACAGTATGTAGGAAAGTTTTTAGGTTTCTTAGAGTACAACTAATCCTCCCCGCATGGCATATACTACCAGCCCAACGCGGCTTTTTACCTGAAAGCGTTCAAATAGCGCTTCTCGATAGCCGTCTACTGTGCGGGGGCTGACACACATCTGATCGGCAATTTGGACGTAGGTTAATTCGGAACAGGCCAATTGGAGAAAATGCCGTTCACGGGGTTTCAACTGAACAGCGTTCAGAGGGCGTTTCGGTGGTCGATTGTTCATTTGATGGCGTGATGCAGAAGTTAACTAGGAATTTAGCTAACTCCTTGAAAGTAAATAAAATCACACCCGTATTCCAAATCAAATGAGTTAACGGTAGTTTTTGTTAACGGTTAGTTGAATCCCAACTTTTCACGTACGCGGGCAATGGTTTTTTGAGCCACAACACGGGCCTTTTCTTCACCGGCCCGGAGTTCAGCTTCGAGGGCATCGGGGTTTTCGATAGTGTAATAAATATATCGTTCGCGCTCCGTAGCAAACTGTTCCAGAATGAGTTCGTAGAATGCTTTCTTCGCCATGCCGTAACCGTAGTTACCACCTTCATATAAGCTACGCAGTTCAGCAGTTTGCTCGGCTGATGCCAGTAGCGAATACAATTGGAACGTAATATCCGTATCTGGATTCTTGGGCTCTTCGAGGGGCGTTGAATCCGATTTGATTTTTTTGATCACCTTCCACAACTCATTCTCCGGCAGGAAAATATCGATGTAGTTATTATAGGATTTACTCATTTTGGCCCCATCGATACCCGGAATGGTCATAAGCCGATCGTCGATGCGGGCGTCTGGCAAGACAAATACGTCTTCATCGTACTGATGATTGAACGCGCTGGCAATGTCACGGGTCATCTCGATATGCTGGCGCTGATCTTTACCAACAGGAATGATCTCTGCATCATAAAGTAAAATATCCGCAGCCTGTAAAACCGGATATACAAACAAGCCCGCATTGACCGTGGAAGCCCGATCCGATTTCTCTTTGAACGAGGTGGCATTGTTGAGCATCGGAAATGGCGTGAAGCAACTCAGATGCCAGGCAAGTTCGGTATGCTCAGCCACCCGCGACTGCCGCCAGAAGGTGTTTTTCTCCGTATCCAGACCAAATGCCAGCCAGGTGGCGGCTACCGCTTTCGTGAACTCACGACGCAGAGGGCCATCTTTGATGGTTGTGAGCGAATGGAGATCGGCAATGAACAGAAATGATTCGTTATCAGGCTGTTTCGATAACTCAATGGCGGGTTTGATAGCCCCCAGAATGTTGCCTAAGTGCGGACGTCCGCTGGACTGGATACCGGTTAAGATTCGTGACATTTTGTTGAATGATAAATGATGAATGATGAATGATGAATGATATTGGCGCGAGTTGTAGTCAGCGTAAGCATCATTCATCATTCATCATTCATCATTCAAAATTTATAATTCATTTCCCTTGTGCTTCAACGACGGCGATGGCGACCATATTCACAATTTCACGTTCCGATGAGCCTAACTGCAACACGTACACCGGCTTGCGAATACCCAGCAGAATGGGGCCAATGGCATCGAAACCGGCGGCTTCTGCCATCAGGTTATAGGCTATGTTTGCCGCAGACAGGTTTGGGAAAATGAGTGTGTTGGCCCCTTCGCCTACTAACTTACTGAATGGGTGATTTTGCTGTAGTAATTCGGTATTAAACGCTAAGTGAGCCTGAATTTCGCCATCCACAATCATGTCTGGATTCCGCTGTTGGAGCAGCTCGACGGCGCGATTCATTTTCTCCGCATCATCGCCTTTCGCACTGCCAAAGTTTGAATAGGTGACCAGAGCTATGCGCGGTTTAATGTTGAATCGCTCGACTGTTTGGGCGGTTAATTCGGTTATTTCGACAATCTCTTCAGCCGTTGGGTTAAAATTGACAGTTGTATCCGAGAAAAACAGGGGGCCGCGTTTCGTGAGCAGAATGTACATCCCCGCTACTTTTTTTACCCCCGATTCTTTGCCAATGATCTGTAAGGCAGGGCGAATCGTATCGGGGTAGGAGCGGGTCAAACCAGAAATGAGCGCATCGGCCTCACCGGTTTCGACCATCATGGCTCCGAAGTAATTGCGGACATTCATCATTTTCCGAGCTTCGGTAGCGTTGACGCCTTTACGCTTCCGCTTCTCGAAAAACAGATCGCCAAATCGTTCAACCAGCGCAGCCTGCTCGGGCGACCGAGGGTCAATGATGGGAATATTGCCCAGGTCAAGGCTGTTTTCGTCGATGAGCTTCTCAATTTTGGCTTGTTCTCCCAGCAAAATCGGGAATGCAATCCCTTCATCCCGAACCTGTTGAGCAGCTTTGAGTACTTTCAGGTTTTCGGCATCCGCAAAAACAACCCGTTTCGGATTGGCTTTCGCTTTCGTCAGAATAACCCTTGAAATCTGATTGTCCTGACCTAATCGTCGGGCTAGTTGTTGTTCGTAGGCGTCCCAATCGGTAATTGTTAATCGGGCTACTCCCGATGTCATGGCTGCCTGAGCTACGGCGGGAGCTACTGTCGAGAGCAAACGCGGATCAACGGGTTTGGGCAGGATATAGGTTCGCCCAAAAACCATGTTTGATTCGCCGTAGGCCAGGTTAACCAGATCGGGCACCGGCTTCTTGGCTAGGTCGGCCAGTGCGTACGTGGCCGCTAGTTTCATTGCTTCATTGATTTCCGTAGCACGAACGTCCAACGCACCCCGGAAAATATAGGGAAAACCAAGTACGTTGTTGACCTGATTCGGGTAATCGGAGCGACCAGTTGCCATGATGATGTCGGGCCGGGCGGCCATCGCATCGTCGTAACTAATTTCGGGATTAGGGTTCGCCATGGCAAACACAATAGCATTCTTGGCCATCAGGCGAATCATGTCCTGACTCACAATATTTCCCTTCGATAAACCCACAAATACATCGGCATCGGCAAAAGCATCTTCCAGTGAGTGAATATCACGGGAGGTCGCAAAGGGCAGCATCAGCTCGCTCAGGTCGGTTCGATCTGTACGAAGCGGCCCATTGACATCGAACATCACCATGTTCTCATGCTTAGCACCCAGAGCGACGTACTGACGGGCACAGGAAATAGCCGCTGCACCAGCGCCCAGGATGACGAATTTAGCCGTCTGGATTGGTTTTTCGACCAACTCAAGCGCATTGAGCAGGGCAGCCCCACTGACAATCGCCGTGCCATGCTGATCGTCGTGCATAACCGGAATGTTCATTTCCTTCTTGAGTCGTTCCTCAATTTCGAAACATTCCGGGGCCTTGATATCTTCCAGATTAACGCCACCAAACGTAGGTTCCAGAATCTTGACCGTACGAACAAACTCGTCGATATTACTGGTATTCAGCTCAAGGTCGAATACATCGATATCAGAGTAGATTTTAAACAGCAACCCTTTGCCTTCCATTACGGGTTTGCTGGCAGCAGGACCAATGTTACCAAGTCCTAACACAGCGGTTCCGTTACTGATAACGGCCACAAGGTTGCCTTTTGCAGTGTACTTGAAGGCATCGTCGGGGTTTGCTTCGATAGCCAGACAAGGTTCCGCTACACCCGGCGAATACGCTAAGGAAAGATCGCGTTGGGTACTATACTCTTTGGTTGGAACAACTTCGAGTTTTCCCGGACGCCCTTTGGCATGGTAATCAAGGGCATCTTCGCGACGGATTTTCTGATTCATACTGGTATTGTTGCTGAAGGCAATTTGTTGGGAGCGCGAAGGTACGGAAAAAGTTAGCTGGGTTATGTAATCAATTCGGCCGGAGAACTTTGTAACTATCGACAAAGACCCAGCCAACCCAACAAAACAGCAGCAGGAAACTTAGTAAGATTGTGCGTAGAAGTAAGTTGGTGTGTCGTGATTCATAAATGGGATTGGTCGATTGCAACTGAACCAATTTGCCCTGATCGATGCTAAAAACCCTAATCTGTGCGTAATTGTCATATTTATCGCCGAACGAAAGGGACTCAGTTTGGGTCAACTTTTTTCGAAAATCACTTTCCCGAAGCTGTACTGTAATTGGCTGGTTAACAGCAATAAGCTGTTTAAGCGAACGGATGTCGGTGTCAAAATCTCTGCGACTTACGATAAACTCAAGGTCTGGCCAAGGGTGTAGTTTTAGCGTAAATCCTTTAAAGATGCCTTTAGTGCTATTTGTCGATATACGGTCGACAATAGCCGTTACAGATTTGAGCTTAGCCGGAGCCTTATCGACAGGAGTATGGGCGAGGTAAGCAAAGAGCATATTTAGCCCGATAATCAATGCAAAAGCACCAATTGCCCACCGGAACCGATTCCGTTCGGTAAGGGTAAGTACCTTCCGTACTGGCCCCGGCTGGCCGTATTGAGTAAATTTGTCGCGTAAGGAATCGTAATTAATAAAGTCGCTTGGGCGAATCAGGAACCAGTTGTCCGACAAATAAACTCGTAGTTCAGGAGACGGCTCGTTTTGTTTCGAACCAAGACGCTCGCTATAGGTGAGAATGTCCGCATACAAATGCCAGTTCGTTTTTTGGGCTATTTTTTTTACGGAGAAACCATCCTCATGAAACTCTATCGAGGAGGCTCGGGAACCAAAATCGACCAGTAGGGCCACCCATAACAGTGGAATTAGTGCATAAAAGAAAAGCAGTAAGTCCAGATTTGGATAAGGCCAGCTCCGGAAAGCGATCCAGGTAGGAATCCCAGCCAGTGAAGCCAGCAGAACAAACAGCAAAAACACAAGCAGATAGAACTGCTTCCTGCTCGCCGTGTATGATACTGCCTTGTAACTGATCATCAGAAATAATTTTGGTGAGAAAAGGCATTTACGCCTTAATCACTGCCACCGTAAGGCGACTTACACAAACTAGCTTACCTTGTTCATCGGCAATCCGGATGTCCCAAACGTGTGTAGTACGCCCTGTATGAATAGGTGTGCAGCGACCGTAAACCCAGCCTTCGCGTACGGACCGCAGGTGATTCGCGTTGATTTCAAGCCCAACGGCACGTTGCGTAGTTGGGTCATCCAATAACATATAGGAAGCTACGCTGCCCAGAGTTTCGGCCAACACCACCGAGGCTCCTCCGTGAAGAATACCAAACGGCTGGTGTGTCCGTTTGTCAACGGGCATACGGGCAATCAAATAGCCTTCGCCGGCTTCTATGAACTCAATGCCAAGATGCTTGCCAATAGAGTCGTTATGGATAAAATCAAGTGCATTTAGATCGAAGCCCGCTTTCATAGTGATCAGGATTAAAACGTTTAGGTTACATAATAGAAGTTTAATGTGTCAATTTTACGCTAAGGCGCTGAAATCAGTAACATTAAGCTTGAAACATGGAACCTGAACGAGTAAATTGACGTGTTTTATGTAATTTTGTGGTTCAAATTTGGGAAAAATTGCCAATTGGCAAGCGGAAAGGTTTGGCACAAAAAACAATTTATCTGATTCGCCACGGCGAAACCGACTATAACCGCCGGGGGATAGTACAGGGTAGTGGGGTTAATTCGGACCTCAACGAGATGGGACGGGCGCAGGCAATGGCGTTTTTTCAGGCTTACCAGCACGTACCGTTTAACAAAATTTACATCTCCGGACTGATTCGCACCTACCAGACCGTCGAGCCATTTATCGAGTTGGGCTTACCATACGAAAAACTCACAGGTCTGAATGAGATTAGCTGGGGTGTTATGGAAGGTAAGGCTCCCGGTAATTTAGACAATGAGTATTACCGGGCACTAATCGAAGCCTGGGAGTCTGGCCAAACAGATCGGGCTACCGATGGCGGAGAAAGTCCTGAACAAGTCGTTGAACGCCAGAAAGTAGCCATAGATACGATCCTTTCGCATCCAGAAGAAGAACTGGTTTTGGTGGCAATGCATGGGCGGGCTATGCGTATCCTGCTTTGCTGGCTTACGAATCTGCCGCTCTCGCAGATGGATCATTTCGAGCATAGTAACCTGTGCCTTTATAAACTCTCATACGATTACGCAACAGCCCAGTTTACGATTGAATTGACCAACGATACAGCTCACCTGTTATCGCTGGCACTCATGCAGTAACTGACTGTTTGTATAGGTTACCAGTTATCAGCAACCATCGGCCGATAATCCACGTATATACCCACTGATAACTGTGGACTGTGAAACTGCTCGCTAAAGGCTGTATATTCGCTTTCTGCCTAAAGGGCATGGTGTAACGAAATGGGAATGTCAAAGCAGAAAATATATTGGTTTTGTCAGTTTTTTGGCTGGACACTCCTCATTCTGGTGGAGTACACGGCCTATTTGCTGCAAGACGGCTTTGATCCTGACACACTCTATTTAGCAATTGCCAATATTTTTCTGGGAATTACCCTGACCCATTTGTACCGACTGATGATCCGGCGGTGGAATTGGGTTCGGTTACCCTTTTTTCGGTTAGCCCCACGCGTGTTGCTGTCGGTTTTCGTGCTGGCGCTGATCATGACGATGGTGAATCTGCCGATGGATCGTCTCATTGTACCGCAGCACCTCATCGATGAACCCTGGCCTTTAATTGGCTATATAATGACCTGGGGCAAAAACATGCTGACCTGGGTGCTAACTTACACGGCTTATCATTACGTTGAGGAAAATCGGAATGCGGAGATTGAGAAAATTCTGCTCAAAACAAATATTCGCGAAACAGAGGCCAAAGTGTTGCGCTCCCAACTGAATCCTCATTTCGTGTTTAATGCCCTCAACAGTATTCGGGCGTTGGTGTACGAAAATCCCACTAAAGCCCAACAGGGTATTACACAACTATCTAATCTACTACGAAATTCGCTGCTGGCCGACCGACGGAAAACGGTTGAGTTACGGGAAGAAATCAAAACTGTAGAGGATTATCTGGCCCTCGAAAAAGTCCGTTACGAAGACCGACTTACGTCGTATATCGATCTGGATGGCCGCACCCTTTTCTGGCAGGTGCCGCCTATGATGTTGCAGACCCTTGTTGAGAATGCCATCAAGCATGGCGTATCGACGGCTATTCGTGGGGGCTTTGTGGATGTACGCTCCAGTATTGTATCTCGTGATGACGGACCGGATAAGTTGCATATCATTATCCGTAACACGGGGGTACTGGGCGATAAAAAAGCGTCGGGTGGGTTTGGCCTGGCGAACACGGCCCAACGACTCGAATTACTGTACGGCTCAGAAGCTCAATTTCATATTTTTCAGGAAGATGATGATCAGGACACCGGTCCCGTTGTTTGTGCTGAAATTACCATTCCTGCCCAGTCGGAGGGCATGTTCCGACGCGAAAAA
This sequence comes from Spirosoma foliorum, assembly GCF_014117325.1. Classification (NCBI taxonomy): domain Bacteria; kingdom Pseudomonadati; phylum Bacteroidota; class Cytophagia; order Cytophagales; family Cytophagaceae; genus Spirosoma; species Spirosoma foliorum. The sequence goes on from NZ_CP059732.1 coordinate 1,384,589, forward strand.
CAGTCGTTAGGAGTTAGGAGCGGGGAGTGAGGAGTTGTTAACCAGGAGAACGTATTTACAAGAAACACGCCCTCCTCACTTCTCGCTCCTAACTCCTCTTTCCTTACGTCTCACTACCTTACTAAACTATGAAAACCCTGATCATTGACGATGAACGCTTAGCCCGAAATGAACTTCGTCGGCTGCTCGAAAACTTTCCAAAAATTCAGATTATTGGCGAAGCGGCCAATGCGGATGAGGCTCTACCCATGATTGACGAACTGGAGCCAGAACTCCTGTTTCTGGATATTCAGATGCCCGGTAAAAACGGATTCGAGTTGTTGCAGTCCATCGAAGGCAAAACGCCGGAAGTTATTTTTACGACTGCCTTCGACGAATACGCGATCAAAGCGTTCGAATTCAATGCACTCGATTACCTGCTTAAACCTGTTGAACTGGCTCGTTTATCGGAGGCCATTCACCGCGTAGAAGAAGAACTTCATGTGCCTGAAGCATCAGGGGCAACAGGAGGAATCGCGTCAAAAATTCTGGGTGAGAATGATCAGGTGTTCGTGAAAGATGGCGAAAAGTGCTGGTTTGTGAAATTGGGCAAAGTGCGCCTGTTCGAATCGATGGGGAACTACGTTCGACTCTATTTCGACGATCAGAAGCCCCTGGTCCTTAAGTCATTAAATGCGCTTGAAGATCGACTCAATCCGGCTACATTTTTCCGGGCTAATCGCAAACACATCATTAACCTGCAATGGATCGAAAAAATTGAACCCTGGTTTAGTGGAGGGTTGCTGGTGACGTTGCGTGGGGGCGATAAAATCGAAATTAGCCGTCGACAGGCTATTCGGTTTAAAGATTTGTTAAGTTTGTAGTGCGGGTAGTTAGGTGAAATGGGTAGAAATGTGTCTGATAGCTAATGAACTGCCCGTTTCTTCTAATTACCATACTTGCTCTTCATGAAGTACCTTGCTGCAACGTTATTCTTACTTTTTCTCTTTTCTGCCTGTCACTCTACAAATTCAGGGTCGCCCGTTTTAGAGCGTCAACATTATACCTTTACTGGCTCAGCTCGTTGTGATACAACCAGTAATACAGGGGTAGGGGTCGACGTTTCGTACATTTTGTTAAAAGACGACTCCGAAGGGGCCCGTAAAATTAATGATAGCCTGCGTTTACTGGCTGTGAATAGTGTAGTGGGCTGGCTCGATAGCGCCACTGTAGGAAGTCACCCAGAAGCCCGGACAGATCTGGCTAAGGCGGCTTCACTCTTCGCTTCCGATTACGAAGCCGTTCGAAAAGAAATGGGCAATTTTGGCGGTTGCTGGGAGCTGGAAACCAAAGCCGACACGGTGCATGCGGGCTCAAAGGCGCTGACGGTGAAGATTGAGACCTACGCTTATACAGGGGGCGCCCATCCTAATTCGAACCTGGCTTTCTATACATTTGACCGCGAAACAGGCCGAATATTAACCCTGAACGACATGATTGCTGACACAACGGCTTTGCTCGGCGTGCTCGAACAGGCGTTTCGACAGCAACAAAACTTGTTGCCCAAAGTAAATCTCGAAGAGCAGGGCTACTTCCTGCGCGATGGACGATTCTTTCTGCCCGCCAACGTAGGCACCAGTCGAGAGGGAATGGTTTTCTACTATAATCCCTATGAAATTGCGGCTTACGCGGTAGGACCAATTCAGGTAACTGTACCGTACGAAAAGCTAAACGGTATCCTCCGCGACGATTGGTTGTAAGTGATGATTACGAATTCAGTTAGCTTCCCTTTTGGAGTAAAGCCAGCAGTTTTTTGTTAAAATCGGCCGTCTGATCGCCAAGGCTGGAAAAAAAGGCTTTGTCGAAGGCTTCAACGGCCTCCTTAATCGGCATTGCTTTGTAATGAATAGTAGCTGGTTTGCACGCTAGCCACTACATAACGTATAAACTCGAAACGAAATGACACTTGAGCAGTTTACTCTCTCCTTATCTCAACAGCAGCCTCCCACCGACCTCCACCCGATTCTGCAAGGTTTATGGTACGACGCGAAGGACGATTGGGAGGCTGCTCATAACATCGCTCAAAGCCGGGAGGGAACTCAGGTCTACGATCGGTTGCATGCATACCTACATCGTAAAGAAGGCGATCGCTACAACGCCAACTATTGGTACCGTCGAGCAGGAGCTTCGTTTTTTGACGGCTCTTTAAAGGACGAATGGAAGGTGTTAGTTCAACAGATGTTGGAAGCCTAATCAGGAATTAAGGGACGTAAGGTCCACCAGTTTCGCCCCAACCCCAGGTTGGCATAGGAGCATCAATTGCTTCGCCAACAGAGTCGGCGTTGGAATTTATAACGGCCAATCGAGAACCCCATTCCAGGTAGCCAACCAACGCCGAGCGGAACTCCGGGTCATCAGGCAGTCCAACTGTATCGGCAGTGTCCAGAATTAAGTCAATCCAGCGTTTGCGCTGATTCTCGGTTAGGTATTTGCCTAAGTGTTTGTGAATCATTGTATAATGGCTGCCCTCTTCGCTACTGTAGCGGGCTGGGCCACGGAACACTTCGGCAATGAAATGGGCGACATGCTTGGCATGTTCGGGGGCCATTCCCCGAAAAACGGGTTCCAGAATTGAGTCCTGATGAACACGCTGGTAAAATAGATCTGTCCAGGCTTCAAAGTTTTCCATACCACCTGCCCACTCGTATAAAGTCGGTACTGTTGCTTTTGGCTGAGTTTCCATATTAATAGCACGCTGATTGTCAAGATTTATATGATTTACGCAGATTCTAATTGAATCACAACTCATAAAATCTTACCTTATCTTAATTATCTTGAAAATCAGCGTGCTATTGTTCGTGCATAATGACAAAAAAAAAGGCCGCACTTCGAAAAGTGCGACCTGCGTCTGTCGATGAATAAGTAATATTTTGAGTAGCTTATTGAGCTAGTTCTTCTTCAGTTAATACGGTATTTACATCGGTTAATGGCAACCCAAAAGCTTCGGCCACTCCTTTGTAAACTACTTTGCCTTCCACAACATTCAGCCCCAACTTAAGGTCGGTGTTGTCACGGCAAGCTTGTTGCCAACCTTTATTAGCCAGTTGCAGCGCGTAAGGGAGCGTAGCGTTGGTCAATGCGAGTGTGCTTGTGTAAGGCACAGCACCTGGCATATTGGCAACACAGTAGTGAACAACACCATCGATGATAAACGTCGGGTTTTCGTGGGTAGTTGGGTGACACGTTTCAATACAACCGCCCTGATCAACAGCCACATCGACCAGCACTGTACCTGCCCGCATTTGCTTCAGCATTTCGCGGGTAATGAGGTGAGGAGCTTTCGCACCTGGAATCAACACAGCTCCAACAATCAGGTCACAGACTTTGATCATCTCCCGAATGTTGTACTCGTTCGACATCATCGTTTGTACGTTCGGCGGCATAATGTCTGACAGGTAACGCAAACGGGCCAGGCTAACGTCCATGATGGTTACGTGAGCGCCTAAACCGGCTGCCATCTTTGCTGCCTGAGTGCCAACAATACCACCACCCAAAATGAGGACGTTGGCTGGTTTAACACCCGGTACACCGCCTAGCAAAATACCCCGACCTTTCAGTGGTTTTTCCAAATATTTAGCGCCTTCCTGAATCGCCATTCGGCCCGCTACTTCCGACATCGGTACGAGTAGTGGTAAGCTGCGATCTGGGCGTTCAACCGTTTCGTAGGCTAAACAAACAGCACCTTTCGCCAGCATTGCCTGCGTCAGTTCTTCCGACGAAGCAAAGTGGAAATAGGTAAATAGTAATTGGTTCTCTTTAATCAGGTTGTACTCAGAAGCAATGGGCTCCTTAACCTTCATGATCATTTCAGCAATACCATACACATCTTCAATGGTAGGGAGCATAGTAGCGCCTGCTGCAATGTACTCTTCATCCTCAAAGCCGCTACCTTCACCCGCATTAACCTGTACATAAACAACATGGCCATGCTTACGAAGCTCGGTTACACCGGCTGGCGTCAGCGCAACGCGGTTTTCGTTGTTTTTGATTTCTTTGGGAACACCAATAACCATAAAGATGACTGTGGTTGGAAGTTGTTACTTTGATTCGACAAAGTTAAAACAGGAGTAATTGTTTTCTACTACTTATTATTTTTTTAGGATATTTAGCCTGTATAGGTTAAGTTAGTAGGAAATAGTTCTATAAACTGGCTAAATCTAGGAGTTATCCCGTAAATATTCCGCTTATGGATATTGTTGATCAAACCGATCGAAAAATTCTGGACTTATTACAGCAGAATGCCCACCTGACCATTCAGGATATTGGCAAGAAAATTAATCTCTCAAAAACGCCGGTTCATGAACGGATCAAGCGACTCGAACGTGAAGGCATCATTGAACGCTATGTGACCATTGTTGATAAGAAAAAGCTGGGCAACTCACTACTGGTCTATTGTCAGGTAACGCTTGACCGGCAAACGCGCGACGCGTTTACAGCCTTCGAAGTAGATGTTCGAAAATTACCCGATGTGCTGGAGTGCAATCGGGTATCGGGGACTTTCGATTATTTGCTCAAGATTGTGAGCCGAGATATGGATACCTACAACCATTTCTATCAGGAACAGCTGTCTATTATCCCCGGCACCTTACATATAAGTAGCTTTTTCGTTATGTCCGAAATAAAAAACTCGACCGTGGTGCCGGTGTGAGCCCCTCCTCTTAGTTCAAGGGGAGGGGACGGGGGTGGGGTAAAACCTTATCATTTCCTACAAATAGCGACTAATTTTTCGTTAACTTGACCAGCATGAGATTTTTCATGGCTGCTGTTCTTCTTGTCTCTATTTGTCTGGGTTCGTATGCCCAAACAGGTACGATTTCTGGGCGCGTTGTCGATGCGAAAACGCTGGAACCACTGCCATTTACCAACGTCTACGTGAACAATACGACGATGGGCGTGGTCACCAATGCGTCGGGCGAATTTGTCCTGCATAACCTACCACTGGGGACGGCCGATATTGTCTTCTCATTTATTGGCTATATCTCCCAGCAGGTAAAGGTGACTGTGAAAGCAACGGCCAATAGTCCAATGGCTATTCAGTTAACGGCCGATGCGCAGCAAGTAGCCGAAGTGAATGTGAAAGCAGGCCGGGACAAAGCCTGGGAAAAGCAGCTAAAGCGGTTTGAGAAAGTCTTTTTAGGGAATACAGCGGACTGTAAATTGCTGAATCCGTGGGCCATTGACTTTGTTGACGAGAAAGGGAGTACAATAGCCAAAGCTTCGATTCCGCTAGAAATTGACAATCGGAAGCTTGGGTACAAACTTTTCTTCCAGCTAAAGAGCGCTACGTACTCCACCACCGAATATTCTATTGTCGGAACAACTCGATTTATCGAACTGGAAACGACGAGTGCAACCGAAGCGCGCCATTGGACGAAGGAACGGGAACAGGCTTACGGAGGTTCGGCAAAACACCTGATGAAATCAATCCTTGATCGAAAGCTTAGTTTGTTCGGATTTGGACTTTACAGAGACAAAGGGAAAGCGAAACCCCGTACCAAATCCTTCACGTTCGAGATTGAACACAATCTCGCACCCGTCGATACAACCTCGCTGGTTACTTCAGGGCCCGCTATGAATGAATATCGAATTGCGCTAAAAGAGCGAGTCGAGGTTCATTATAGAAAGGAGTTTATTTACCCTAGTTTTTATGCCGATGTAAGTGATGCCGTAAGCTGGCTGGAAGTTCGGGGTGGCTATGTGCTGATCAATAAAGAAGGTACAATACTTAATCCGACCGACGTCGCAATTTCCGGTAATATGACCGATGCCCGGCTATCCGGTATGTTGCCACTCGATTACAAGCCGGGCGATTTTGTTATAGCTCAGAAACCAATCAATCATTCTGCCCGGCGGCTTCAGGAAAAAGTGTATCTGCACACCGATAAGCCTTATTATTATCCGGGCGATAAACTCTGGTTTAGTGCCTATATGACCTATCGGCTTCCAGAACTCATAGATACCCTTAGCCGCGTTTTGTATGTCGACCTGATCGATGCGAATCGGATGGTTAGCCAATCCCGAGTATTGCCGCTTGATAGTGGTAGAGCAGCCAGTTCGTTCAGGTTTCCGGTAACTGTGCCCCCCGGGAAGTATGTGCTCAGAGCTTATACGCAATGGATGAAGAACTATGGAATTGATCATTTTTTCTATAAACCCATTGCGGTGCTGGCCCTAAATCAGCGCGTTGACGAAAAAACGACCAGGCCAGTTTCGGACAGCCTGCTGAAAATTGTAGTTGATAAGCCCGTTTACCCAACAAGAAATCAAGTGAAAATGACGCTTCGTCTGGACACGACCGAAAGTGCTAGTGTAATGGCGGGGAGTTTTTCGGTGGCGGTTCTTGATGAGGCCGATGTCCTATCAAATGCGGAATCGGGCAGCATTAAAACAGGATTCGACTTTCTGGAACCACCCAGAGATATGCCGCTTGTGTATGACTATCCCATTGAGAAAGGGATTACGCTGGACGGAATTTACTCCGACAAAAAAGGGAAAGTGAAGAAGTCGACACTGACGCTATTGCCGGAGGATTTAAGTCATATTTATCAAGCCACAACCCACAACGATGGTACGTTTTCGTTGGCCAACCTAGCATTTTACGACAGTACTAAATTCTTCATGCAGTCGCCGGAGGGGAGCATACAGGTAGTGACTAAAGAACCACCCAGGCTACCCGAAAAACTACCAGACCTGCCACTCCACATCGTATCCTCAACTGCGCTGCATATGATTGCTGCCGCCGATACGCTCCAGGGAAAGAGGCTAGCTGAAGTGAAGGTGTCGGCGAAGAAAATTATCCAGTCAGAAAATTCGTATGGGCAGGCCGATGTTACGATAAAAGGAGAGAGCATTGAAGGTTTTGCGACTATAGCCGATGCCATAGCCTCTAAACTTCCTTCATTCAGACTGGTCTATGATCAGACCGATTGGTATCTGATCTGGGCCAGAGCCAGCACACCAAACAGTCGAGATCTGTCCTCGCAAAAACCGAATATTGCCAGCAAAAACAACCTATCTGCGCACGAACCGAATTTGTACATCAACAACGTACTGGTTGTAGGCGAAACGGCGGGTAGCCGACTTATGCAGTTAAGTCCTACTCTGATTGATCATATTGAAATCAATGGTATGATTACCTCCAATCAGGGAGCTTCTGGCTCAAATGGTTTGATTAATGTGTATACCAAACGACCATCCGATGATGCCAAATCGAAAGGGTTGCCGTTTGGGAAAGTGCGGGGCTTCGACCGGGAATCTACATTCCGTTCCCCTGATTATACCTATCAATCAACCACTTCCGACGCAAAAGATTACCGATCAACTCTATATTGGAATCCAAGGGTTAATGTAAAAGCTACCCAGCCACCTACAACGCTATCTTTCTTTACATCCGACCAGTCGGGTAGGTATCGTATTGTTGTGGAAGGCATTACCAACAACGGCACGCCAGTTCATGCCGAAACTACGTTTGTTGTTAACGAGTAATTCAAGTTGTGCAATTTTATGTATGTCGCGTAGCGACAGCATGTTTGTAGCAGAGTAGCTCTCTCAATGACCCGCGTGCCGTCAGGTACGCAATCATTGCGTACCTGACGGCACGCGGGTCATTGAGAGAGCTACTCTGCTACAAACATCTCGTCGCTATGCGACTATCTCGCAACTTGAATTAATGAGTGTATTCTTAAAATGCCAGCCAGCCTGATAATTTGATGGCAAAAGGAGTAACAGGAACGCCAGTCCGACTGACGTTATCACGGTACGTGAGCCGGTGAATAGCGTCGATGCGCAACACTTTGAAGATGTTATCGATGCCATACCCTACTTCGACATAAGGCGTTTGGGTGAGCGAACTGAACCCTTCTACAGCTTGTCCGGCAGCATTTGTGGTCGGAATCATCGCTAAATTATTGGCCGATACACTGCCTGCTAATACTTTTGCCGTAACCAGTTCACGCCATTTTAGTCGTCGTAATAAAGGTAATCGATTGAATAAAAGACCATTGAAGTTATGTTCGAACTGTACGGTCGCCCAACGGTCACAAACGAACTCGAAGTAGTTCATGAGATTGTACGCGTTCCCGACATAAAACGACGACTCGTTGCCGAGGGGTGTAAAGAGCAACGGATACGGAACGGTAGACGGAATAATTCCTGCCCCGAGCGTATAATAAGTTCGGCCCAAAACACCCATCCGGAATGAATGTTTCATGCCTAGCGCAATACGGTGATAGGTGAAATCGCCATCGAGTACATTGCGCAGGCCAAGGGTATAGCGTAATGTGAAAATGGGCTTGCGAATAGCACCTGTGCTCAGCCGAACATTGTCGTTCTGAAGAATTAGCTCATCCGGGGCAAACCGGGTTTCCGAAATCAATTCCGTGGTTTGGTAAGTGCTCCGGACGGTCTGATTATCGTCGTGGGCCTGCGGCTGAAAGGCAAATGGGAACAGCGGCTCAAAACTTCGATTTCGTACAGCCAGCGTTTGCGTGAAGCCACGGCCCATTTCGCGCCGGAAATATACCAGATTTTCTTCCTGAAAATAAGGTCGCCGAATATTGCCAAAACGTGAATAAGCCGCAAATAGCGAATTATTGCCAATGTTATCGGTTGATACACCAATACGCTCCAGATCATAGCTACGCTTTACGCCGATGACTGTCCAGGGTTTGCGGCTCACAATGTACTCGATGTTGGCGCTGTATTTTACCTGTTCATCCTGCGTTCCATAGGCAACATACCCACTAAGGAGCCACTTCTTGCTGAAACCCGTATTGGTACGTAAACCCAGCCGAAAACGGTGCCCTTCTACATTGTTGCTGGCATAGGAATTCAAAATTGGACCTAAGTCAACATTCCATTTGCCCAGTGGTTTGTAGCCAATTACACCCAGTTTAATGATCTCGCCAGCTACCTTCACTAAAGGGACATTCCTTACCGAATCAACAACATGCATGGCTCTCAACTCGTCGGGCGAGAGAGAACTTGGACGTACGCTCTGCCAGAAAGCGGTATCACTTTCTTTGTAATCGTCGGCTAGCTCGATAGCAGGATCATAAAATGGAAGTTCCTTGGGCTTATTTTCAATAATGTTGTTGGCAAACGTGAAAAAACGAATCAGTGCCCCGGGTGCTCGTGGAGCAGGTTCATCGGTATCAATGGTGACCTGCGTCTGGGTCGGGAAACGGAGCCCCGAAGCCGTTGTTTCCCAGTCTTGTTGAATATGCAGTTCATCGACAAAATTGATATTGGCCCGCTTGTCGACCTGGGCATCTATCTGCGCCAGAGCCATATGAAGCGTATCGATCAGCATTGTGCCTGTGAATGCTAAATCGGTGGGGCGTTTGGGCGTAAATTCAATAGAATAGCAGATCGCGTTATTGAGCGAAACGGTATCTTTTAATCGGAAGGTATAAACGGTTTCCCATTGACTGCCAATGGGAGACGGAATATCTTTCTGAAGAATGTAGAGTGAATTCCGGTAGAAATTATATTGCTGAAATGACGCTCCGGTTAGCTGGGCAATCAATCCACCATCGGTAACGCCGACCCCCGTCACGTGCGATTTGAGAACGGCCTCTTTTGTTTTTTCCGGGCTCGTTCGTGCGTAAAAATTGGAGAATGTTTCAGAGATAAACACGGGTACAGCCGCGTTACCATTCTCGTCGATAATGGCAGGCAACTTGCCTAACAATCGCCCGATGGGACCGGGTCGTTTATTGTTTTTACGTTTCTGATCGAAGTTATTAATATAGGCTTCAATCTTCGTGTAGCTATCGTACTGATAGGCAACAAGTCGGGCTGGGTTGTACTGATCGCGTCGGCGAATGGCCTCTCGCATGACTCGATAAGCTGGATCACCCCCTTTAGCGTATACTTTGACTTCCTGAAGTTTGGTGGCAGCAGCTACCAACTGAGCATCGATGGTTTGGGTCGACTGCGCCAGAATAGGGTAGACCCCGGTACGGTAACCCAGACTAAGCACCAGTAATGAATCGGAGAGTGCACTGATTTTGAGCGAATAGCGCCCATCAACGTCTGATGTTGTACCGGATGTTTTCCCTTTTAGCGCAATGCTGGCAAATGGTATTCCTTCTCCCGTTGCTTTATCGATCACCCGACCATTAATTGTATAGACTTTTTGTTGAGCAGCAGCCTGTAAAGTGCACCCGAGGAACAAAAAGCCAATGACAATAAAGGTTCGTAGCAATTGAATCATTCAGATGGTGATATAAATGGCAGTCTACTTGATGTAATCAAAAAGTAGTCAATAGAGTTTACTATATGAGCAAAAATTAACTTATTTTTTGCCGCAACAAGTCGGCATAATCAGGATTTAGTACCAAAAGAGGATATAATGGTATTAAGCTAATTAGCTTGATTGCTATCTGATTATCAATACGTAAGATAACCTGATTCCGTTGCAACGCATCAGCTTAGCTAGTAAAAAAACAAACGAAGCACGTTTGGACGTATCTTTTGGGAATTGTAATCGTCACATTTTCAATGGAGCTACTGCACGGCTGGAAAGGCTCGCTGGGCGGCAATAATCTGCCATTTTTTATTCTGCTCTTTGAGCAAGTGCGTGTAAACCGACGGTGCTGTAGTCGTGGAGTTGGTAGAGGTGCCGTACACCAGAATCAGGTGATCATCCAGAGCCTCAGCGCGGTCAACTTTATTCTTTACAACTTCAGGACTCGTTCGCTTCAGTATGTTTTTCTGTACATCGGAGCCACTTAAAATAGTCCCGGCTTCGGTGAGGAGCGCCGTTTTTACGGGCATGATTGCGGCTAACGTGCCTGTATCGCCTTTGGTGTAAGCCGTGGCATAGGCTGTTTCAACGGCATTGGCAATTGAATCGACTTTGGGTTGTGCCATCGAATCACCTTGAGGGCGGTCACCACGGAACAGATTCTTGCCTGCGTTCGCTAATTTGTCGAAAACGGGGACGTCGAATCCAATACCTGCCGCAAAGATTACGACAATAAGAGCAGGCAGGACCAATTCCTTTTGAATGGCTCCCGTTCGGCGATTTTTGGTGTACCCCACCAACGACGACCAGTTGTTAACAATATGAAAAACAGCGGCTATGAAGAATATAATACCAAACCAGGCATGCGTATGATCGACAATGTGCGAACCCTGCCCGAAGTAAATGAGCAGACCGGTAATCGCTAAAACAAAGAAAATTGTGGCAACAAACAAGCTGACAAGGTTTTTAGATTTCATAAGACTAGTGGGGTTGGAAGAGTGGGCAAAATACGGATAAATAAGTAACTAACTAAACTTGATTACAAACCTATAAGGTTTTCAAAACCTTATAGGTTTAAACGGCAACTAATAAAGAGGGCGTTGACTCAATTGAGTCAACGCCCTGGATACCTTTAGACAGGTAAGCCTACTGCTTATGGACGGCCACGGCCACCACCAGTACGACCACCACCACTTGGGGCAGCCTGTTGTTGTTGTGGGCCTGTATTGTTGTCGCCACCACCGTCGCCTTTCAGGTCATCGTTTTCAACCGATTTGCGACGTTTTTGTGGGGCGTCGAAACTCATTTTGCCAAGTTTGTAGCTGAATGTCAGACGTACACCTGCGTTGTAGTAACCCGTTTGTGTGTTCTGCACCAGAATTGGCGACGATAACTCTGAATGCTGTCTGAACGGGTGGTTGAAGATATTCTCAGCCGCCAGACCTAAGCTGGCTTTCTTGTTATTGAACTCTTTCCGTAGGCCAAGGCTATAGAAATACATGGCACTTTGTTGTCCCTGTAACTGAACCTGGTTGCCACGACCACCACCGAAGAGCTGGAAGCCCCAGCCATTGGCCAGCGACAGGCTACTCATGATCCGACCAGCCAGTACCCAACCTGAATTAGATGCCGAATAAATTGGGTTGGCGTTATTGTTGGTCAGGTTAACATGATAGAGGTCGATACCACCACCAAGTTGTAGTTTACGGAAAAGTGTTCCGTTTCCGAACAGGTTGATACCGTACGCATCCTCATGACCAACGTTCAGGTAGGTTGTGTTAATCACCTGTTGTAGTACATTATTGATCAACGACTGTTGTACTTCACGAACAGCGGTGATTTCATTGTTGGTCCGACGTGCAAACACCGTTGCATTCAAATATAGTCCTTTGATATTTGCACTGGTACCGAATTCAATGTTATCAGTCAATTCAGGCGACAGATATGGGTTACCTGTAGTAGTGTTCGTCGGATTGGCTGTATTATTGTTCGGGTTAAGGAACTGAATGCCAGGTCGTTGAATCCGGCGGTTATAGGCCAGTTTGATAATCTTACCCCCTTTCAGACTTTTCGAAATATTGATGCTTGGTACCAGATTCCCATAGTTAGGGATCGTTGGATTAGCCCCTGCTGACTCATTGGCGAACTTGGCATTAATAAACGTGTATTCGTACCGGGCACCTGCCTTAATGGTGAACTTGCTCTTGGTTGTCAGCGTGTAAGACAGGTAAGTAGCTGCGATATTCTGATTATACTCCAGACCATTTCCTTTGCGAGTCGTATCAATTACATAAGGTGAGTCAGAACCGTTAGCAATGTAATACTGATAATCACTATTCACCTGACGGAAAATACCTTTACCACCGAATTCAATCAGTTGATTTGTTTTAATCGGGGTCTGATAATCTAACTGTAATGTCGATTCCTGATTATAGCTGGGGTTGTCGTTTTTCTGACGTGATGTAATCGTTTGGAAATCGGTTCCGCCCATAATATCAGCGACAAAGCTGTTCGTCCGGTTGTTGCGGCTATAGAGTGCCAGAATGCTGAATTCCTGCTGAGGCTTATAGATTTTTGTGTAGGTCACGTTGGCATCTACTGTTCCCGACAAGTCTTTGGTATCTACATTCCGATTGCTCACAGAAGGGAAGTAGCTGTTCGGCGAAGTGATCGTTGTCATCAGATTGTTTTGCTTGCTTAAACCGTTCCGGGCACCGTACCGGATACTGGCTGTCAGCGAAGTCCGCTTATCGATGTCATAATCCCAGCCCAATTGATAGTTCCCAAAGAGACGTTGATTCAGCGTATTGGCTGTTTGTACGGTGTTAGTCCAGGCCGAATACGTGTTCGAAGTCGGATCGTAGCTGCGCGTGCTTTGATTGTTCAGGAACGTCCCTTTTACGTTATACTCAGCACGACCGAAACCACCAAGCGAAAAACCCATTTTACCAGTGCGGTAGTTACCATTGATACCCAGGTTTGCACCCCGGTTACCACCACCACCGTTTACGTCGAGGGTCATCCCTTGCAGGGTTGTTTTCTTGGTGACAATGTTAATAATCCCAGCTGAACCTTCTGCGTCGTATTTGGCTGATGGCGAGGTAATTACTTCAACGGTTTTGATCATGTCGGCCGGAATCTGCTTCAAGGCATCGGCTACGCTACTGGCCACAATGGTCGACGGTTTGTTATTGATTAACACCGTCACGTTACTGCTTCCACGCAGACTCACATTCCCATCGAGATCGACCGACAGCATCGGCACTTTACGTAGAATGTCGCCCGCGTCGCCCCCTTTGGCAGCAAGGTCCTTATCGGCATTGTAAACCATCCGGTCCACTTTTTCTTCGATCATAGCGGCCTGACCAACCACGTTCACTTCGCTTAGTGTTCGAACATCGGGCGAGATTTTTATCGCCCCCAACGTAATTGTACTGCCTTTATCGACGGTAATGAGTGCGCTTCGTTTGTCTTTGTAGCCAATAAATGTGTACAGAAGACGATACTTACCAGGTGATATACGGCCAATGGTAAATTGTCCTTTTGCATCAGCTGTTGTACCATCGATGGGTTTATTGGTGCTGATGTTTAATAGCGCAATCGTAGCGAATTCGACAGGTTTGCTTGTGGTAGAATCTATTAGCGTACCGCTAATTTTACCATTACCACGTGCGACAGGGTCTGCCTCTGATGGGGTAGGAGCCGATTGAGGTTGTACGCCTGTTGGGGCTGGCGAATTGATGAGGCTCGGTTTCGAGCCAGCAGGAGCTGTAAATGTATCGGGAGTCGTCGGGGCCGGGGTTTTTGTTTCGAACGGGTCCGGAACGGCTGGTTGGGTTACTGGGGTGCTACTCGGAGCAGCGCTGGCCGGTGCTGTTGTACTGCCGGGAACGGTTACCTGAGCGAATGAGGTAGTTGCGCTAACGATGAGTAAAGAAAGTAATAACGTTTTCATACGATTAGAAATTGACGCATCAAAGGTGCGCTAGCTTACCTACTCTGCGAAATCAATCTGGCGGAATGCCCGTTTTTAGGTGTTGAATGTAAAAAATAGCCTCGCGAAGAAAATAGCTCCGTCGATTGCCTAACACAACATCTAATTGGTGAAAACGTTTACGACTATTTTTTTCGACAGGATTGACTGGATTAATAAGATGTTTTTTTTACCCCTTACTACCTCATTTTGCTAATCCTGTTAACCCTGTCGAAAAATAAATTCGTGCGGATTATGTATCTAAGAACTGAGCGAACGGTCTATAAAAAGGCTTTTGTGATCGTGGTGGCTTGTTCGTAAACCAGTACATTTGTCGATTGATCCGTAATTTGATTCAACGCAGTAGGCGGTTTTATGACGCGATTTTTAATATTCCTGGCTATTTTCTGCCCCATTTTTTTTCTTTTTGCTTATAATTCTGGCTACGGATACGATGCGTATGAGTACTTAATTATTGCTCGAACGCTCAACGAAGGCTATAATTTGTACGACTTCATTCCGTCGAAATCATACCTGCTGTATTCCTCCACCAGTCTATTGCTGAACCTGTTAGGGGGCTATAATCACCTGAGTGTGTCGGCGTTGATTACACTATTGGCAACCGGCGTGCTGGTGTCGGCCTGGCGTGCTGCGCGCATGTTTGGCGAGCGAACCGCTTTATTTACGGTAATACTAACGGCCGCCTGTTGCTGCTTTATGGAAATGAATTTCCTGGAGCCAGAAAGTTGGGTCGCTATTTTTGGTCTGAATGCCTTTACCATAGCCGTTAAAAATAATGGCAGGCAGAATTGGCGATGGCTCAGTGCAGGTATTTTGCTTGGCTTGGCCATGTGTTTCAAAAGCGTGGCGGCATTTTATCTGGTAGGCTTTGGGGCGTTTATACTCCTGCTGTGTTTAACAGGTCGGATAAACTTCTGGCAAATGGTTGGCCGGGGCATGTTAGTACTGGCTGGTTTTGCTGTGCCATTGCTCCTGTCGATGCTCTATTTTTACGCCACCAATCGGTTAGAGGCTCACCTGGAGTGGACGTATGTTTATCCGTTTGGCGGGTATCCGTCCCATACGCTGTTTCTGACCAAGTTTTTAATTAAGTTAAGCTGGCTTCTTCTGCTTTTGCTGATCTCATTCATCCTCGTTTTTCAACAGCCTTATCGGGAAATCTATCAAAAGACACCGGCCTTGTGGCTGGCTTTGCTGTTAGCGGGTTTTGCCTGTGTTACGATGTTGAAAACGCAGGCAAGTCATTACTTTTTTCAGGCTTCCGTATTTTTTGTCCTACACCTGGGCTTCATGGCCGATCAATGGTTGGCGCACTACGAAGCTCGTCGTCAGCAGGTTTCATACTGGCAAGCCCTCATAGGCGTTGGTGGTATGGGTTTACTTTTATTGGTGAGCTTGTTGCTTTATCGCCCGAATACCGTCAAACGATTGGTAACGATTAGAGACTATCAGGATGAAGAAGCGGCTGGCGCATTTATTCGGGAGAAAGCAGGGCCAAATGGACACGTGCTGATCTTCGATATGGCGATGCCTTTATATTATCTATCGGATCGGGAGCCGAATGTACCGTTTATTTTTACTGAAATGCAGGTAACGCATTATCTGGAATCACATCCCGACACCTACGGGAAGGCCCTGGCCGATACCAGTCTGAAATTTGTCATTTTTGGCAACCGATCGAGTGTGATAGATGATAGTACGGCGCTCAATACTCCGGCTAACGTTCACGCGATCGGGCAATTACGCGCTGGTCTGCAAAAAGACTTTGTGCGCGTTGAAGACCCCCGTTTCCCGCTACCCTACTGGCGAAGAAAGTAAACCCATCGTTTTCGCTTATATTTGCTTTATGCTGCTATCTGTTTTGATTCCTGCTTACAACGAGATTAATAATATTGATACACTCCTCGAAAAAGTTCAGGCTGTTCCATTAGCGAAAGAAATTATTATTGTTGACGATGGCTCTACGGATGGTACGCGTGAACGCTTGAACACGTATCGATCAGTACCGAACATTCAGGTTATCTTTCACGAGCATAATCAGGGGAAAGGGGCTGCTATTCGCACGGCAATTCAGCATATGACGGGTAGTATTGCCATTGTTCAGGATGCCGATCTGGAGTATGAACCAATGGATTATCCGGCATTGATTCAGCCGATTGTTGATGGTAAAGAGAAGGTAATTTATGGGTCCCGATTTCTGAAACCCGAAAACCGACACTCCTATTATAGTTTTTATATTGGAGGTCAGGTTGTTACGTTGCTGACCAATATTCTCTTCAACCAACGACTCACCGACGAACCGACCTGCTATAAGGTATTCGACACCAACTTCCTGCGATCTATTCCGCTCGAATGTACTCGCTTTGAATTTTGTCCCGAAGTGACCGCCAAAGTAGCAAAGCGAGGCATTCGTATTAAAGAGTTACCGATTAGTTATTATCCCCGCTCTATTGCCGAAGGGAAAAAAATCTCGTGGCTGGATGGTATCGAAGCGATTTGGGTACTTCTGAAATACCGAATTGTGAAGTAATTATAGGGTTATGAATAGTCAAGAGTGGTCAGGTATTGTCAAGGATTGTTTATAGACTCCAGACAATGCCTGACCACTCTTGACTATTTATGGCCATCCTTGACTATTCCTCAATCCGCTCCTTCATCATATTTACAAAAGCTCGGGGAATAGGAGCATCGAAACGCATAGCCTCGCCCGTTATCGGGTGTTCAAAGGCTAGTACTTCGGCGTGTAAACCCAGTCGGCCAATCGGATCGGTAGATGCTCCATATTTGGCATCGCCCACAATAGGATGGCCAATGTCCTGCATGTGCACCCGAATCTGATTTTTTCGGCCGGTTTCCAGCTCTAGCTCCAGCAACGAATACCCTTGGTTGGATTTTAAAACCTTGTAGTTCGTGATGGACAGTTGTCCGTTATCGGGATTCTGGCTCGAATAGACGATCAGCGCTTTACTTTCACGCAGGAAGGAGGTAACCGTGCCAGTTGGTGGTTCAGGTACGCCTTCAACCAAAGCTACGTAAGTCCGCTCCTTAGTAGTTGCATTCCATGACTCCTGCATCAGCCTCTGCACTTTCTCGCTTTTGGCAAACATCATAACGCCCGACGTCTCGCGATCGAGCCGGTGGATGATAAATATTTTGTTTTTGGGATTCTCTTTCTTGAGGTAATCACTCAAAATGCCATAGGCAGTACGGTCCCGCTCTTTGTTCGTTGCCATCGAGAGCAGCCCGGCCTGTTTGTTAATGACAATAATACTTGGGTCTTCGTATAGAATGGTCAATCCCCGGTATTGCGTGGTTTGAGGGGCACGATTAGCGGCTACAGTCACAATTTGCCCGGCTCTCAGCGGATGATTAAACTGCGTGAACACTTTACCATCAACGAGAATTTGCTTGTTACTGAGCAACGATTTGATGTTGTTCCGATTCTTATGAGGTAACTGGGCAATTAGAAACGCCATTAGCTGAATCGGCTCTGCGACAGTCAGTTTACTATCAGTACGTTGGCCGCGCTGTCGGCGAGGCTTGTCGGTATTCTCCATACGACAAAGGTACGGTTTCCTGTGCGATCTTATTTGTCATGGCTCCTTATTAAAACAAAACTGCTGATCTGTTAGCCGACAAGGATGAAGGAGCAGACGCCTTTCTAACTATAAATATGTGTCCACTTGCTCTGAATATAGAGTGCCAATTTCCCGAACCTTGGCCTTTCGCTCATAATGTTTTTTGCTTCTTTTTGATTATTAGGCAGTTATAGTTGCTCGTTTATTTGAACATTCTATTACATGTTAAGATGTTCAATTCTGGCATAAAATTGGCTATTGTGTTTAACGATTTCGCAAATAGTTCAAACATAATATTATAGATAAGGGAATAGCTTCTATAACAGATTTTAACTAGAAGGTATTGGTTTACTTGACGTTTGTGTATGGTGCATGTTTATAGCTTATTTATGGCGTTGCCAAGCTGCTTAAAACGAGCTTGGCTATGTATACTGGTCTGCCTACTCGGGCAACTTGTATATATGCCTACGGCTACTGCAACGCACTTTCGGTATGGCAACCTTAGTTGGCGACAATTACCGTCTGATGCAACCGGCCGAACTATTGAGTTTAAGCTCACCATGGGGTTCCGGCTGAGTTATAGTAATTTCTCCCCCACACCAACCGTTGGTTCTACCGTTAGTAATGCCAATGCCAACGGAAGTGCCGCCTTTACCTATGGCGATGGCACGACGACCACAGCGTTCAATTTTACGGTAACTTCGGTTAATACAGCAGACGATTATTTTTATGCTGAAGCTATATTAACAAAGACATACTCAACAACAGGAAACTTTACCGCCTTTATTGAGGCAAGCGCACGGCTTAGTACGTTGCAGAATAATGGCGATGGCCGTTATCGAATCAACTCGTTGGTTAACGTCGGTGCTGCCAATGCCAACCTGCCACCAGCATCAACCTTACCGCCAATTGTCAATCTACCGTTTAATCAGTCTGCGGCTACGTTTACAGTGCCCGCCACTGATCCAGATGGCAACCCGCTTACGTTCAGTCTGGCAACTGCCGCCGATCTGGGCGCAACATCGTATACGTTTACTCAGCCAACCAATTTTTCTATATCATCCAGTGGCGTAGCCACATTCGACACGCGGTCGCCGAAAGCAGTTGGGCAGTTATACAATGCGATCATAAAAATATCCGACGGCAAGTCGTTTGTCATTGTTGACTTCATTATTAAAATCGTTGCTGCCAGTGATCCGCCCGTCTTTGTGTATGGGGGCATTACGCCCGCAAATAATTCGGCAATACAGACGTATGTAGGTTGTCCAATCAATTTTAATGTTCGGGCAACAGACACTGATCCAACCAGTAATACCATTACGCTTCAGGGGGTGGGTTTGCCATCGGGGGCTACATTCTCGCCTGTCACAGGTTCAAATACGGTAACTTCTGCCTTTAGTTTTAATCCTACCACCGAGGGAACGTCGGTTACGTCGTTCTATGCACAGGATAATATTGGTAATCAGGCAATAACGTCGGTTACGTTTCGAGTCCTTCAACCACTCTTAACGGCTAATGCTTCGCTGGTTTGTGTGGGTAGTACGATTAGTCTGACGGCTACGCCTGGTACAAGTGCTTCAGGCGTAACAAATTATACGTTCAGAGGGCCGAATGGTGTGATTGGCTCAACGAGTACTACAAACACCGTGACTATTAGCGGACTGGCAGCGGGCGTATATAATTTTAGTGTTACAACCACTAATTCTCTCAATTCAAACACCGCCTGTACCAGCACAGCTGTTACATCAGTAACCGTCGATGCTCCCCCTACAGTTTCACTGACTAATTCAGGAACACTAACCTGTGCAGTAACCAGTGTTACGTTGACAGCAACTAGCAGCACTGTCCCAACTTCGTATGCGTTTACCGGGCCAGGTCTAAGTCAGACGGGTACGGCAAATACAGCAGTCGTTACGCAGCCGGGAACCTATACGGTTTTAGTAACGACGCCCAGTGGTTGTACGGCAGTAGCCACTACAACCGTGGTCAGCAATACGGCTACACCAGCTACTCCTACGGTTAGTCTGATACAACCTAGTTGTACGCTTGCCACGGGTACCATTACCGTTACAGCACCCACGGGGGCGGGTTTAACGTATAGTATCAACGGTACAACTTACACCAATACAACAGGTGTGTTCACGGGTGTCGCAGCTGGAACCTATGCGGTGACGGTTCGCAATACAAGTAGTGGATGTACATCTCCCGCTACGTCGGTAACGATAACTGCGCAACCTGCAACACCGGCAGCTCCGACGGTTGTAACGACTCAGCCAACATGTACGCTGCCAACCGGTACGATCACTATCACAGCGCCAATAGGGACAGGACTGACGTATAGCATAGATGGTGTAAACTATGTGTCGTCTCTAGTATTTTTAGGCGTTACGCCTGGAACGTATGCCGTGACGGTCCGCAACAGCAGTGGGTGTACGTCTGCGGTTACCAGTGCAAGCGTAAATGGAGCCTTACTAGCCTCACCAGCTCCAACGGTAAGTGTGACTTCACAACCCAACTGTCTGACGGCTACAGGTATCATTACCATCACAGCGCCCACCGGAACGGGATTTTCATACAGCATCGATGGGTCAACCTACACCAACACGACGGGTGTGTTCACGGGCGTCGCTCCGGGTGTATATGCGGTGACTGACCGAAATGGTCTAGGCTGTATTTCTACCGCGACCTCAGTTACCGTGAATGCACAGCCCTCCACGCCCGTGGCTCCCACGGTAAGCGTGACTTCGCAGCCCAACTGTCTGACGGCCACCGGAACGATCACTATTACTGCCCCCACGGGAACGGGACTGACTTACAGTATTGATGGTACGACCTACACGAATACGACCGGAACGTTCACTGGTGTGGCTGCGGGCACGTATGCGGTAACGGTTCGCAACAGCAGCGGTTGTACTTCGGCTGCCACATCGGTAACGGTGAACGCTCAACCACCTACACCTGTGGCCCCAACGGTAAGCGTGACTTCGCAACCCAACTGTCTGACGGCTACAGGAACGATTACGATCACAGCGCCCACAGGGACTGGACTCACATATAGCATTGATGGCACGACCTACACCAACACTACTGGCTCATTTACGGGCGTTGCTGCCGGGACTTACGTGGTGACAGTCCGTAACAGCAGTGGCTGTACATCGGCTGCCACATCGGTAACGGTGACCGCCCAGCCACCCACGCCAACTGCTCCCACCGTGAGCGTGACGGCTCAACCTAACTGTCTAACCGCCACAGGTACCATTACCGTTACGGCACCGACCGGAACAGGGCTCACTTATAGCATTGACGGCACGAGTTACACGAATACGACAGGCGTGTTCACGGGCGTTGTCGCAGGGGCTTATGCGGTAACGGTGCGTAACAATAGCGGCTGTACGTCGGCTGCCACCTCCGTGACGGTGACGGCTCAACCGCCCACGCCCGCAGCTCCGACGGTGAGCGTATCGGCTCAACCCAACTGTTTGACGGCCACGGGAACGATTACCATTACAGCGCCGACTGGCACGGGCTTGACGTACAGCATTGATGGTACCACGTATACGAATACAACGGGGTCATTTGCAGGTGTTGCCGCCGGGACTTACGCGGTAACGGTCCGCAACAACAGTGGTTGTACTTCGGCGGCTACCTCTGTGACGGTGAATGCCCAACCGCCCACGCCCGCAGCACCAACGGTAAGCGTGACTTCGCAACCCAACTGTCTTACCGCTACAGGCACTATTACCATTACTGCACCTACGGGAACAGGACTTACATACAGTATTAATGGCACTACGTACATAAATACGACAGGTGTGTTCACGGGCGTTGCTGCCGGCACCTACGCAGTAACGGTTCGCAACAGCAATGGCTGTACGTCTGCCGCTACCTCCGTGACGGTGAATTCACAGCCTCCTACACCAGTCTTGACATTAAACTCAGTTTCAATCTGTGCGGGTTCATCTACAACCTTATCTGTAGGAGGCTGTACGGGTGGGACTTTACTTTGGTCAACAGGCGACAATACCACGTCTATTGTCGTCGCTCCAGTTGTCACAACAACCTATTCCGCTACTTGTACGAACACGTCGGGTTGTATCGCTTCAGTTTCTGCGACTGTAACGATACGTCCTACTCCCACATTTACAAGCATACCTACTGTTACAGCAGCTACCTGCAATGGGGCTACGGCTACGAACACGGCTCACATTGACTTTACGACGTTGCAGAATACCGAGCGCGCCGATATCTCTTTAGGGACAACTTATTCAGGGGCGGCATACGGAGCGCCAAGTAATAAAGTAGTGACTAGTGGAGCGGTTAGCTTTGGTAGCCTGCCTAATCCAGCTTCCAGCCAGGCATATACTATTCGATTGTTCAGCGGATCGGGGAGTTGTTTTGTCGATGTTGGTGCGCGGCTTGATCCCGTGAATTGTCAGTGCCCATCACCGTCTTGTGTCATCGTTACGATTGCCCCTTAATATGAATTAGCTATTTCGAATTTATGGATAAGTGCCTTTTTTGATTCACATCTTACCGCTTGAATTGATGAAAAAAAATCTACAAATGAATATCCCTCTGCCACTTAGGATGTTGAGACATGTCTGGGTTATTGGCTTACTGCTGATAGTTCAGTTGGTACGGGCAGAAGCTCCTAACAAGGAGTCGGCTCCGAAACTTTTGGGAATTGGTGATTTTGTATTCCTGGATTATAACCGAAATGGTATTCAGGATGCCGGAGAACCGGGTATTGCTAACGTAGTTGTTCGACTCTATCAGAGTGGGATACAGCGTGGGCAGACTACAACCAATAGTAGTGGTCAATATTCGTTCGCAACGGGATTGTTGCCCAATACAGCTTATGAAGTCAGGATTGCTCCGGGCGATTTTCCTTCAGGCCTGAAATTGACCAGTTACCATCAA
The DNA here is from genome assembly GCF_014117325.1 of Spirosoma foliorum. Lineage (NCBI taxonomy): Bacteria > Pseudomonadati > Bacteroidota > Cytophagia > Cytophagales > Cytophagaceae > Spirosoma > Spirosoma foliorum. Next base: position 1,407,369 of record NZ_CP059732.1, read on the forward strand.
GGGAGCAACCAGGAAGTGGACAGTGATGCTCAACTAGTTGGTGGAAATGCGGTTGTTTTTCTGACGACGAACAGTACCAACACCGCCGATAACTCGTACGATATTGGTTTCGTGGCTGGAAACCCTGATTTAATTGTGGCTAAAACCACAGATGTATCGCAAACGACATTAGGTAGTAATGCGACCTTCACGATTCAGGTAACGAATAGCGGGAGTGGGGCGGCTACAAACGTACAAGTACGTGATACGTTGGACGCTGGATTGGCGTATGTATCGTCATCGCCAGCAGCCACTACAACGACTTTCGGAGGTACTCGAATTTTAGTTTGGAATCTGGGTACATTAACCGCAGGGGCGACAACGAATCTGACCGTGACGACTACCACCCGTGCCGAAGGGGTTTTATATAACACCGCTTATGCCACAACGACTGATACGGAGAATAGTGTAGCAAATAATGCGGGAAGATCTTGTGTAACCGTCCCAATTAAACTATGCGCCGGTGATGATTACGTCGCTAGTTTGCCTGCCCAATATACGAATGTCCAGTGGTTTAGAAATGGAGGATCGACTCCCGTTGCTACTGGTAATAGCTTTACGATTGTACAGTCGGGGAGCTATACATTTACAACAACGGCAAATGTAAGTTGCCCAGCTAATGGATGTTGCCCAATTATTGTCGAGGACGGGCTGGTTCCAACACTGGCGATTACGCCTGCAAGCCCATCTATTTGTCAGGGACAAAGCACAAACTTGACTGTTTCTGGTTGTACCGGAGGGGCTTTATTATGGAGTGCAAATGCCTCAAACGCCACTACAGCTACTATTCTGGTATCCCCGACATTGACAACCGTTTATTCTGTAACGTGTACACCAAGCGCGTATGGTACCTGTCCTGGCGTAACTTCTACCACCGTGACAGTGAACCCATCGGTGACGGCGACCTTATCGAGCATCACGATCTGTAACGGCACCAGCGGTACGTTAGTGGCGGGTGGCGGCACGAACTACCGCTTCTCAGACGGGGTGACCAGCACGACCAACACCACCGGTACTTTAGTGGTAGCGCCCACCATCAATGGAGCGAACCCTTATTCAGTGACGGTGACCTCAGGCTTCGGCTGTTCAGCAGTGGCTACGGGCACAGTGACGGTGAACCCATCGGTGACGGCGACCTTATCGAGCATTACGATCTGTAACGGCACGAGTGGCACACTAATCGCCGAAGGGGGGACCAACTATCGTTTCTTCGATGGCACTACGGTGACCAATAATACCTTGGGCACCTTAGTGGTAGCGCCGACGGTGAACGGTTCGAACCCGTACTCAGTGACGGTGACCTCTGGTTTCGGTTGTAGTGCCGTAGCAACAGGCACGGTGACGGTGAACCCATCGGTAACGGCCACCTTGTCAAGCATTACGATCTGTAACGGCACCAGCGGCACCTTAGTAGCGGGTGGCGGTACCAACTACCGCTTCTCGGATGGGGTGACCAGCACAACCAATACGACGGGTACTTTAGTGGTAGCGCCCACCATCAATGGAGTAAATCCGTATTCGGTGACGGTGACCTCGGGCTTTGGCTGTTCAGCGGTGGCCACGGGCACAGTGACAGTGAATCCATCCGTGACGGCGACCTTATCAAGCATCACGATCTGTAACGGCACTAGTGGCACCTTAGTGGCTGGTGGCGGCAGTTCGTACCGTTTCTTCGATGGCACTACGGTGACCAATAATACCTCGGGCACCTTAGTGGTGGCACCGACGGTGAACGGGTCTAATCCGTACTCGGTAACGGTGACCTCGGGCTTTGGTTGTTCGGCAGTGGCCACAGGCACAGTAACGGTGAACCCATCGGTAACGGCGACCTTATCGAGCATTACGATCTGTAACGGCACCAGCGGTACGTTAGTGGCGGGTGGCGGCACGAACTACCGCTTCTCCGACGGGGTGACCAGCACAACCAATACGACGGGTACTTTAGTGGTAGCGCCCACCACCAACGGTGCGAATCCCTACTCAGTAACCGTGATTTCGGGGGTAGGCTGTTCAGCGGTGGCCAGTGCGACAGTGACGGTGAACCCATCGGTAACAGCGACCTTATCGAGCATTACGATCTGTAACGGCACGAGTGGCACACTAATCGCCGAAGGAGGGACCAACTATCGTTTCTTCGATGGCACTACGGTGACCAATAATACCTTCGGGCACTTTAGTGGTAGCGCCGACGGTGAACGGTTCGAACCCGTACTCAGTGACGGTGACCTCTGGTTTCGGTTGTAGTGCCGTAGCAACAGGCACGGTGACGGTGAACCCGTCAGTGACGGCCACCTTGTCGAGCATTACGATCTGTAACGGCACCAGCGGCACCTTAGTGGCGGGTGGCGGTACCAACTACCGCTTCTCGGATGGGGTGACCAGCACGACCAACACCACCGGCACCTTAGTGGTAGCGCCCACCATCAATGGAGTGAATCCGTATTCGGTAACAGTGACCTCAGGCTTCGGCTGTTCAGCAGTGGCCACGGGCACGGTGACGGTGAACCCGTCAGTGACGGCGACAATTACGGTTACTAATTCAACGATATGCCAGGGTGAAAGTACGACACTCACCGCAGGCGGAGGAAGTGGCTATCTCTGGTCAACAGGTGCGACGACTGCTACGATTTCTGTAACTGCCAGCGGGACCTATTCAGTGACCGTAAATAGCTCAGTGGGTTGTAGCGCTGTTGCGAGTACAACTGTGACCGTTAATCCTGCACCACAACTCACTATTAACTCGGTTACGTTGTGTGCGGGAGGAACTGCTACCTTAACGGTTAATGGTTGCGCTGGCGGTACACTCAACTGGGCTACGGGCGATAATACGGCGTCTCTAACGATTACACCGTTAATCACCACGACTTATTCGGCCACCTGTACGTTCCCCACAGGCTGTACCGCTGCCATAGCGACAACCGTCGTTGTGAATTCAGCGCCCACGTACAATGTGGCTCCAACAGTAGTAGCAGCTACTTGTACAGGGGCAGCGGCAAATAACAACGCGCACATTGACTTCACAACGTTGCAGAATGCGGAACGGGCTGATATTTCGCTCGGAACCACTTACACCGGCCCAGCTTATGGTGCGCCTAGTAATCAGGTTGTAAGCGGAGGTGTAGTGTCCTTTGCAAATTTGGCAAACCCCGCCACTGCACAATCCTATACGATTCGGTTGTACAGTGCCAATGGTACTTGCTTCACCGATGTAACGGTCGTTCTGAGTCCGGCTGAATGCGAGTGCCCTGCACCGAAATGTGTACCTGTCGTTATTCGAAAAGTCAGGTAAATTGTAAAATTCAATAAACAGAAAACCCCGCCAGATTAGCTAGCGGGGTCTTCTGTTTATTGAACTCAATGTAGATCGGGAGTCTAAGCGTCTCTTAGTTATTTACTTACCCAGCCACTCCTTAAACTCAGTCATGCGGTCGCCACTAACGAAGACCTCCTGGCGAGATTTGGGGTTTAAGTCGAGCTTAAGTTTACCCGCCGAAAACGTATGAATCGTTTGGATAGCGGGGAGGGAAACCAGGAACTGACGACTAATTCGAAAAAACTGACGAGGATTCAGCAACTGGGTCAGTTTGTCCAGGCTGTAATCAACGGGTAATGTCAGGCCGTCTTTGGTCACTAAAAACACTACTTTTTCTTCCAGATAGAAATACGCTACCTCGCTGGTTTCAATGCTCCTGATTTTCGTGCCAACCGTAATCATAAACCGATCTTTGTAATCGGTATGCTTCGATTTGCCAATCAGGTTGAGCAGCGTTTCAATGTCGTGCGAGGAAGACGTATTCTGTCCAAATTGCTTTTTCAGGGCTTTGAACTTTTCGATAGCGGCAACCAACTCATCATAATTGATGGGTTTCAGCAGGTAATCAATACTATTGACCTTAAAGGCCTGAATCATGTATTCGTCATAGGCCGTCGTGAAAATAACCGGCGTAATCAATTGCGTTTGCTCGAAAATGCGGAAGCCCAGGTCATCTTCGAGGTGGATGTCCATAAAAATCAGGTCGACAGGGTCTGTTGATTCGTCAAACCACGCCACCGCTTCGGCTACCGATGGAAGTCGGGCTAGTACGGTAATGCCCGAATCGTATTTATGAAGCAGACTTTCAAGTCGTTTGGCGGTAAGGTTTTCGTCTTCGATGATGACTACGTTCATTTTTGATCAGTTACTGAGCGAATAAACGAATGAATAATTGGTCTTTATGACTTACTTATCAGTAAGTTGGCTCGTTCATTCACTACGTCATTCATGCGCTCATTAAGTAATAGAGGAATCTTAACAACAAAGCTACCATCACTCTCACCCACCCAAACCGATTCCTCAGTAAGCATGGCATAGCGGGTAATAATATTTTGCAGACCTACACCGGTCGATGTTTCCGATTGTGGACGTGGCTGTAGGTTATTTCTGACAACTAAACAGTCGTCTTCAAGCTGAATATGCACTTTCAGCGGCTCTTTGACAGACATTCGGTTGTGTTTCACCGCATTCTCTACCAATAGTTGCAACGTCAGCGGGGCGATACTATACCGCGTTAGATCGGCCTCGGGCACGTTGATAATGACATCAAATTTGTTCTCGAAGCGGATGTTGAGCAAGAAGCGGTAAGCCTGAATAAACTCCAGTTCCGTTTTAAGCAGAACCCGTTCATTGTCTTTCTGTTCAAGAATATACCGATAAGCCCTCGATAACTGGTCGATGAATTTTTCGGACAATTCGGCATCGGCATGCACCAAAGACGATAATATACTGAGACTATTGAACAGAAAGTGCGGATTTACCTGGCTTTTTAGGGCGGCAAACTGAGCCTGAACATTCTCTTTTTCCAGCCGTTCGGCCCGTACCTGAATTTCTTCCAGCCGTCGATTGGCCCGTCGGTTCGCGGCCAGATAGAAGGCCGATAACATCGACATCACGGTCAACCCGTTGTTCACGCGCCGACGTTGTTCACGACCTCTACGCTTATCTTCTTCTGTACGTGGTGGTCCAACAGGGCGTTGAGGACGAGGGTCCAGATCGCGGTAGAAACCAAACTGTTGTTCTAAAACAGTATCCAGGCCCTTCCAGAGCATACCAAAGCCGATATTAAACAAAACTGCCAAGGCGCTGGCAATCAGTAGGGTGGCAACCTGAGCCGGGATTTTAAACTCAATCAGGAAGCCATCGCCGAAACGACTAACAAATCGTTGCTGTAGCCATTCTGTTACCGTAAGCCAGGCATATAGAAACAGAATGATCAGGCAGATTTCGAGTACCCAAAACGGAATATTTCGTGGCGAAAACAACCAATCCACTGTGGCACCATTGACGTACAGCCGAACAGGCCAATAAATAACGAACACGCTCAGGGCGAGCTGCCATTTTTGCGAAGTCGTTAAACGATAGGACATAGCACGTTAGGTTTATAAACAAAACTAGTTACTAGTTGTAAACTGCAAAAAAGAAACCGGCGGAATGCCAGTTTCAGGAGCGCGAGTGACGCGTTTCGGTTTTTGAGCAGAAGACTCTGTTTAACTAATCTAGTTATAGTTCCCTATTGGCTGGTGTTCTGGTAGCAGATTTCGCCAATCAATAAGTAGCTCGTCCGCCTGACAAATCGAAGATGAACCCTGTAGTGAAACTGGCTTCTTCCGATACAATCCAGGCCGCCATAGCCGCTACTTCTTCCACCGTACCCAGGCGTTTCATGGGTATTTTGGCCGTCATATAGGCCAGTTGTTCGGGGTCAGTATCGTTGTTTAAGGCCGTTTTGATAACCGCAGGAGCTAATCCATTGACCGTAATGCCCGTTTCAGCGTATTCTTTCCCAATGCCCTTCACTAAGCCAATAACCCCTGCTTTCATAGACGAGTAGCCCGTCATAAATGGGTTTCCTTCTTTACCCGCAATGGAAGCCAGGTGGAGAATACGCCCGTAGTTTCGGCTTTCCATGACCTTAATGCCATACTTGGTCATCAGAAAAGCTCCTCGCAGATTGGTATGATATACCCGGTCGTAGTCGGCTACTGAATAGTCGGTGATTTTGGTACTGGTTGGCCCCACAATACCCGCCGAATTCACAATAATATCTAAGCGGCCTGACGCTTCGGCGACTACCTGAATTGCCTTTTCAACCGAACTCTCCTGCGAAATGTCGACCACATGACCTGATACGGAAAATCCCTGCTTACTCAACTCGGCAACGGTACGCTTGAGCTGGACATGGTTAATATCGAACAGGGCGATGGTAGCGCCTTCAGAAGCAATGCGGCTGGCTATCGCTTTCCCAATGCCATCGGCACCGCCCGTAATAATGGCTACTTGATCAGCAAATCGAGTTAACATAATTGGTGTGTGGGTTTAACAGCAGACAAATTCATTATACATAGCGTAACCACCCAATTTCAGGGTGATCGGCTTTGTATCGACCATACCATTTGCAGGCCGGATATAACAAGAGAACCAATCCAATCCATACGGCATAAACACCTCCCAACGAGATACCAGCTCCATCAGGTCGGCCAAAGTTTAAAGGCCCGGACGGAATATCGGCCCACGTGTAGCCTTGCAGAAAACTCATGACAAGCATGGAGATGTGCACCAGATACCAATGCAGAATGTAATAAAACATGGGCACTTTTCCGTAGACCGTTAGCCAACGCGTGAAGCCGTTGGTAATCCCATCGGTTGTCGATAAGAAGGTCAGCATCAGGCCAATCGTGACCAGTGTATACAGTAGCGAAGGCGGATACTTGGTTACGTTCATGAAGGACAGAAATGTAAATAAGGCATCTTTCTGCGAAGACCAGGGAGCCGGATCGCCGTAGAGGTTCAGGAAACGGAGTAGTACAAACAGCACTAAAGCGCCCAGACCGATGCGTAGCAGGAGTGGCTTACGCTCTTCGGCAGGCCGCTCCATCAGCGACCCACAGGCAAAGCCAACGAGCATAATGCCTAACCAGGGAATTATGGGATAGCCTACTAATAACGCAAACGATGGACTTATCGAAAAAAAGTCGGTGCGAAAAATTAAGGCCCAGGCCAGGCGGGCCGTTGGGTCGGTAAACGTAGGCACGATCTGGAGAATGTTATGCCCAAATACGATCACGAAGCCAATGATGGCGACCCATTTAACGGGTAATTTCGCAACAAAGGAGAGGATTAGTAAGCCCCCACCGATGGCGTAAATCACCTGTAACATCAGGGAATGAAAATGAATATCGAACCAGAAAGCAAAGTTGATAACTGTTAGTTCGAGCAGGAGTAAAACCAGTCCACGCTTCCGTAAAAACTGCCGGGCCGCGGCATCGTTCCGTTTCCTGAGCGACAGATACGCCGACGTTCCTGACAAAAACACGAAGGTTGGCGCGCATAAATGCGTAACCCATCGAGTCATGAAAATAGCGGGTGTTGTTGTCGTTAAATCGGTCGGATTCTGACTCATTGCGGGCAGGTGCAATAGGTCACGAACATGGTCCAGCGCCATGATTACCATGACCAGACCGCGTGTTACGTCAATGGCAGTTACGCGCTTCATGAAAGGAGGGGGCTATTGTTCTGTTGTTTCATGTTCCAGGTTTAAAGAGCAAGGATGTTTAAACTTTTTAGATTTCATTAAACCTGAATAGGTTTTTTGTCATTTCGACGTCAGGAGAAATCTCAATGCTCCTCATTAGTCAAGCTTGAGATTTCTCCTGACGTCGAAATGACAAAAAACAAGCTAGTATTTTCTAGAAAAGGAAAGCTAAAAAAACAGCTCAGCTTCAGAATTGGAACATGAAACCTGAAACAACAGAATAGTTAACGTTTCTTATAACGGCACTGGGTGTTGTCCGATTTTACGTAATAAGACTTATAATTCAGTGCTTTCGGATCAGTACACCCTTTTAGTTCAAGCACTTCTACCTTCTTGAAATCAATGGCGTGACTTTCGGCCTGTAAGGCAATGTAGCCTTCGCCAAGGGGCGTATTCGCCCGACTGATCCAGTAATTTGCATTGTCGATGTGCGCTACTTTCCAGTCACTGCTTTCACTAACAAAACCGCCACCCACTTCGGGGCGCTCATAGGTTAGTACCGTATCGCCTTCTACAATATGATGAACAATAGAGTCGCCCAGTACAATAGCTTCGGCGGTTACCCATTGATCGCCATCGTAAGTTTTGGAGTCCGAGTCAATGCAATGTTCGGGGTTGAGTTTGCCGTTCATATATACCTGGGTGCCGGGTGTACACAAGTTTCCCGTATGACGCGGCCCTTTGCCTAAGCCGCCCAGCAACTGGATTTCCAGCGACACCGGAAACGTTTGCCCAATGGAACAGCTTGCTGCCGATTGCGAGTGGACCATGACGCCACTGTTGCGTACATTCCAGGTATCGCCACCGGGCGTTTGGTTGCCCAAAAATCGGTACGTAAACCGCACCCGGTAATACGAAAACGGCTTATTGTAGTACATGTGGCCGTATTTGCCATCGAACGTTTTGTACTGATCGTAGGCAATGCGCAGGATGCCGTTCTCGACGCGGAAGGTATTCTTGTAATTATCATTCAGCGGCAATCCCGCAATCTTGATGTCCCAGTTTTTGAGATCTTTCCCATTGAAAAGCTGAACCCATTCCTGACGGTCAGCTGCTTTTTGGGCCAATATTGTTGAGATGGTTATCAGGCAAAGAATTAGCGTTTGGATAAGTTTTTTCATGCTTTAAGTCTTGGGTTTCAGGTTTCATGTTCCAGGTTTCATGTGGCTTCGAAAACCTGGAACATGAAACCTGAAACAGTTATCACTTATTTCATCACTTCAACCGTATTCAATTCCGGTCCTCCGCCGTGATTGGCCGACCCGGCTACGATGTAAATTTTGTCTTTGTAAACAACCGCCTGTGTGCCATGACGCCCTTGTTTCAGGGTTGGTCCTTTGGTCCACTGATTCGTTTTTGGGTCGAGGGCTTCGGCTTCGTTATGCGCCAGAAGTTGTACGGTTTCGCCACCAATAACCCAGACTTTGCCGCCTTGCGTTACAGCTGTGCCACCAGCTCGTTGTGTTGGAATATTGGATGTAGCGGGTAGCGTTGTCCATTTTCCCGTTTTGAAATCGTACACATCAACTTCGGCGATAGTCGTTTCCAGCACTTTATTGATTCGTGCCGTTGAGTTACGACCGCCCGCCAGATAGAGCTTATCGTCTACAACAGCCGCGCTGATGTGATCGCGTGTGCGGGGTGCATCAGGCAAGCGTTTCCAGGTATTTGTTTTGGGGTCATACTCATCCAGCCAGGCTACGTGCCCGTCGTAATGCCCGTCGATGATGCCGCAGGCCATGTAAATCTTGTTCTTGTAGACGACTACGCCCGCCGAACCCCGAAGTCGCTCTTTGGGGATTTCGGGTCCCATGCGCCAGGCACCCTGCTTCGGACTGTAGATATAGATGTTTGGTATAGGTGTTTCGTGGGGGTACTTTCCCTGAAACGCGCCTATCACATAAAGCTCCCCGTTATAATTGATTGCCTGAAAATGATTCATTTCGAGGGGAGGAGTTGGCAGTGTTTGCCAAACCAGCGTTTTGAGATTGAGTGCTTCCAGTGGTTTAATTCCCCGGCCACCCACTGCGTACAGACTGTCGCCGATGAGAGCCGCAGCATTTTCGTGACGAGGGGAGCACGAATTTTGGGTAGTTACAGGTTGCCAGGTCTGGGCCTGAGTTGCAAAACCAGCACTCATCAGGCTTAGAAAAATGAAAGAATAGGCTCGCATGGAATAAAAAGGAGAGATAAATGAGTCTGGTTTGAAAACCGAAAAGTCGTCGGTTCCTACTCTTTCGCAGTTTCTAAAGATAATGGCAATTTTCCAAACGGTTTCAGGCAAAACTCCCCGACTCTCGAAAACGTATCTGTGTCCTTGGTCTGTATGGGACCATAGCCGTCAGCTTAAGATTTTTACTGGCTGTTATCGTGATGTCAGTTTCTTAAAACTGACACATTAGGTTTCTTAAAACCTAACGGATAAACTGTCCACCTAACGAGGTTTTGAGAAACCTTGCTTGTCAGTTTTAAGAAACTGACATCACCATATCATCCAAATCGCTTTAAAGCGTCTTCTGCCAACTGTCGGGTCAATTCCCTTGCTGGTAATTCCTGGCCTAAAGCGGCTGCCTGACCTGACCAAAGCGACATGAAATCGCCCGAACCGGTTGATTCTGTTTTTGCGCGCAGGGGGACAAGGGCTCCTCCGGCCAATGGAAATTCGGGTGCACGATCAGAAATAGGGCCAACTTCACGAACCAGGCGGTTGACAATGCTTCGGGCAGGACGTCCCGTAAATACATTGGTTATGGCCGTTGTATTGTCTTTGGCACTTCGCAGGGCCTCCCGATGAACAGGTGATATCGTTGATTCCGGACAGAACAGATAAGCCGTCCCGATTTGTACTGCTGAGGCTCCCAGAGCAAAGGCTGCTACAATGCCACGTGCATCCGCAATCCCACCCGCAGCAATAACCGGCACCTTTACAGCATCTACTATCTGGGGTACAAGCGCCATTGTGCCTGCTTGCGTTGAGATATCCCGACTAAGAAATATCCCTCGAATGGCCGCCAGCTTCGGAACCCTGCGCAATAATCGCATCGCAGCCTTCCTGTTCGAGCCAGCGCGCTTCATCAACGGATGTTGCTGAGGATATAACTTTAGCGCCCGTGCCCTTTACACGCGCCAGAAGGGTTTTATCGGGAAGTCCAAAGTGAAAGCTCACCACTTCCGGTTTTAATTCGGCAACCAGATCGCATAAGGCGGCATCGAATGGAGCACGATTCGAAATAGGCGTGGGAGCTTGCGGATCGATATTCAGTTCATGATAATAGGGTTCCAGCCGCTTTTTCCAATTGTTCTCCCGATCGACATCGAATTGGGGTGGTTGGTGACAGAAAAAATTAAGGTTAATGGGGCGAGTTGTATGTTGTCGGATATGCGCTACTTCTGCCCGTATCTGTTCCGGCGTAAGCAACGCACAGGGAAGTGATCCGAGTCCACCAGCTTCGGCAACCGCAATCGCCATTTCGGAGGTGGCAGCTCCCGCCATCGGAGCCAGTAAGATGGGCAAGTCAATACCAAGTAAACGTTGGGTGCGATTATCAGGCCAGGTCGTCATGGTTCTATGGGTTTTCGGGTAAAATTCGGGATTTTGCCCAAAAAGAAAGCCAGACGACCGAAGTCACCTGGCTTTTGTCTCGCTTTTGATGGACACTCTACTGCAATTCAACACTACTTTGCCATCTCGAGCGAAATACACTCATATAACGCGTTACTAGTCACTGTTGTTTTGGCTATGTGTAATTTATTTTAGGCAATTCTATCCGTATAGACGAATCGGTTTGACATTGGATGAGCTTGATGTGAAAAATGTGCCGGACTTCGTTAGAGTACTGATCCCCAATTCATTCCCACCTAATTCCTTTTTTGAATGACTAAACTGATCCTCTTTCTGTATGTCTGGATTTTGCCTTTCACGTTGCAAGCTCAGCAGCAGATCGTTCTAAAATTTCAGCAAGCCTTTGGCCCATCAGCTTCTGTAGTGATTCAGCTAAAAAGCGAGAAGGTCATAGTCCTCAGCTTTTTGCAGACGGATGTTTATAACGAAAATCAACCAACCTATTCATGGGGAAGAGACAGCTCGGCAACTGAGCATCCGAAAAAGCCAGTTATCTATTTTCAGGCCTCTATTGCAGACCGACATAAAATCAAGGCGGATCAATTTCGACAACTTTTTACCGCATTTGCAGATGTGTATGCTAATCGGGAAAGGCTGGCTAAGGTGAAAGACGACAGACTTTTTGCGGATGGTATATCTTGTGAGATCATTATTGAACCGTATCAGTTAATGTATTTTGCCCCTGGTTTAACTGGAAATGATCAGCTGGATAAACTGATGGAAGAAGCATTGAAAACCATACATGTTAAGTCGAAAAATCGATCCGTTCTGAGGTATTGCAACCAGGTGCTGAAGAGTTATTTTCCGCAGAAAAAGACAAAGTAGGCCTTTCGCAAAAAGCCAGCTCCTGCTAACTTATGCCTCCAATTGGACCATCACTGCTACATGGATTTTACATCTAGGGTACTTATTGTGCCGGGTTTGGGTAACTCGGGCGAACAACATTGGCAAAGCCTATGGGAGCGACAGTTTCCCAATTTTGAGCGCGTTGGACAGACAGAATGGGACGCTCCAGTTTGTGAGGATTGGATTTCGAAACTTGATCAGGTCGTTATGGTTGGTGATCCATCGACTGTTTTATTGGTTGGTCATAGCCTCGCCTGCTCAACAATTGCGTATTGGGCCAATACCTTTCAGCGACCGATAAAAGGCGCTTTACTTGTTGCTCCCAGCGATACGGAGGCCGATAGCTATCCATCGGGTACTATTGGTTTTTCGCCAGTCCCGCTGTCGAAATTGCCTTTCCCTTCGATTGTTGTCGCCAGTACCGATGATTTCTATGTGAGTCTGGGCCGGGCCACTTTATTTGCTCGGGCGTGGGGAAGTGAATTGGTGAATATTGGATCTGCCGGCCACGTCAATGTAGCTTCAGGATACGGTGATTGGCCCGAGGGATTAGCTTTACTGAAAAAATTAGATTAGCCCAATGTAGCCTGGCCGGGCTGGCGCACCAGCGTCTACGTCCGGGTAAAATTGTGTTCATTCACACCCGGACGTGGACGCTGGTGCGCCAGCCCGGCCAGGCTACATTGTTATACCGACGCCTTTTCCAAAACCTGCTCTACGGTCAATGTTTCCAGCGAAGGGGCAACCAGGTCGGCCTGGGTGAGTACGTCGGACGAGCCAAGGCCCACGACAAACATGCCACCTCGCTTACCCGCTTCGACACCCGCTACTGCATCTTCAAACACAACACATTCGGCTGGACTAACGCCCAATTCAGCGGCTCCTTTGGTAAATACTTCTGGATCGGGCTTGCCTTTACTGATTTTTGTGCCGTCGATGATGGCGTCAAACGCATCGGACATACCAATTCGTTCCAGAATCATGGGCGCGTTTTTACTCACCGACCCAAGTGCTGTAAGCAACCCTGCCTGACGAACCTGCGCGAAGAAAGCGGGTACACCGGGCAGAATATCATCGGAAGTCATGCGGCTGACGAGTTCGAGGTACCACTGGTTTTTCTGGGTAGCCAGTTCGTTCTTTTTATCATCTGATAGGGTTAATCCGCCATGCGCCAGAATCAGATCCAGCGATTCCATGCGGCTAACACCTTTGAGTTGTTCATTAAATTCTTCCGAAATATCGAAGCCGAGTTCATTGGCAAGCCGTTTCCAGGCTTGATAATGATAGATGGCCGTGTCGACAATAACCCCATCGAGGTCGAACAGGAACGCTTTGATAGACATAATGCTTCAGGTTGGCAAACGACAAAAGTAGTCGATTCAGGTACTGCTTGGTGGTTTGAAAAAAAACTTACGCCAAAAATTGCGAAATCAATTCGCTTTGCCACGGTAAGTACTTTTTGATTAATGGAGCAAGATTCCATTTCCCACGATCACCAGCCAGAGCAGCCAAAGGGTGCTACCGATCAAGCTGGCTAAACCCCAGACCGGGAAGTTGGGAATGACAGTTGCAAAATGGTATACTGGTGGTGTCGGTTATAAGTAATCGACACCACCAGCTCAGGCGGGTAGGTAAACCGTAAACGTTGTGCCTTTTCCGGCCTCGCTGTCTGCCTGAATCGCACCTTCGTGTTGTTCAATAACTTTTTTGACAACAGCTAACCCAATACCAGTTCCGCCAAATTGTTTTCGGCTGTGCAATCGCTGGAAAACCTGGAAAATCTGTTCGGCATATTTCTGCTCAAAACCAATCCCATTGTCGGCAATGCTAATGGCCCAATAGGCCTGGTTCGCTTTTAACTCCTGCCTGATTGTATCGGGTAATTTGGCGCTTGTGATCCGCCTGGCCGATACCTGAATGAACGGTGGTATGGGAGCGCCTGCTGAGTCGGTTTTATGGAATTTCAGCGCGTTGGATAGCAAGTTTTGAAATAGCTGCCGCAGTTGAGGCCGGTCGCCGATTAGGTTAGGCAAGGGGTTGTCGGTACCGATTTGAATCTGGGCATTGGTATCCTGAATGGGGTGCCAGAGATCTTCCAGAATATCCTCAATCAGGTTGGTCAGCGAAAAGGAGTGGAACGAATCGCGTTGCGACGATATTTTGGAATAGTCCAGCAAATCCCGGATCAGAACCGACATTCGTTCGGCTGCCGACTGCATACGACCCAGCATTTCACTGCCTTCTGTACCCAGTACGGTTGTGTAGCGTTCGTTCAGCATGGCTCCAAACGCAATTATTTTACGAAGCGGCTCCTGTAAATCATGGCTGGCAATGTAAGCGAATGACTGCAGGCTGTCGTTCGACCGCTTTAATTCGGCATTCGTCGCTTCGATCTGTTGTCGGTACCGTCGATTTTCCGAGATGTCGATATTCGAGATCACCACCCCATCGCCCGATTTGGCGGTCAGCCGAAGTAGCCATTGATCGCCAATGTTAAATTCAGTCAGGTCGGGTTCTCCCGTTTCAACAACATGTACATACTTCGGAAAATCATAGCGTTGCTGGTCGACGGTTGAAACCTCGAAAAAGCTTTTCGTTAGAATGGCTTCGGCCTGATCGCCCCACATACGAATAGAATGCCGATTGGCCAGTACAGCTCGGAAATCAATAATTTTTCCGGTCTGGTCCCGAATGGCTTCATGTCGGGAAATGGCTGTTTGTGTATGATCAAGTACCGTTTTGAGCAGTTCGGCCTGACGTTTCATGTCCAGTTCTACCCGCTTACTGGCAGTAATATTCAAAAAAGTTACCACCACATGCTCGGACTCCGACCGAACCGCCGATAAATCGAACCAGGATTCCGGCACATGCTCATCGGCGTAATATTGGGTGAGTTGCACCGCCTGACCCGTTTCGACCACGCGTTCAAACAAGGCAAGTATCCCTAACTCAATCGCTCTGGGGAATAGTTCGAGCATATGCTTTCCAATCAGTTCGTTGGGAGGCATAGACAAACTCTGTTCCGTCATCGGGTTCGCTGTTTCGATCAGAAAATCAACAATATTCCGCTCCTGATCCCGAATGGCGACCATCGAAATAATGCTGTTCAGCGATGCATCGTACGCAGCCAGAGCTAACTGTATAGTCTCGGGCGATGACAGTCGATCGTCACTTGACTGACCAAATGAGCTTGATGGAGTCATGAGATACGTTGAGAATTAGGTCCAGACCGGTCTGGACCCAATAACTTACGCCAACTTAATCAACAATTAGTTCAATTCTAGCACAACGGCCGTTTTTGCCGGGAGGAATACATTGCTCAAATCGGTGATTACCTGATCATTCAGAATGTTTTTTGCTGATGAGAAGCCTTTCAGGCGTTCTCCAAAACGAGCAGTATTCAACGTAATTTCTTTTTCGTTGGTATTGGTGGCGACCATAACGGTTTTGCGCCCATCGTACCGGAAATAGACATACGTGCCTTCCTGCGGTAGAAATTGCATGAGCTTACCCGTGTGCATTACGGGATTGTCTCGCCGGTAGGTAGCTAACTTCCGCACGAACTGGAAAGCTTCGTTTTCCCGATTGGTACGCCCTGCCGTTTCAAACTTATTCTCTTTATCGCCGGGGAAACCACCGGGGAAATCACGTCGAACTTCGGCATCCGATGGGTCTTTAAAATTCTTCATCAAAATTTCGGTGCCGTAGTACATGGAGGGGATACCGCGTGTGGTCAGCAGCCAGGTAAGGCCAATTTTATACTTTTCGAAATCCTCCCCAATGACCGACAGGTAACGATCGGTGTCGTGGTTGTCCAGAAAAGTCACCAGTTTGGTGGGGTCTTGATAAACAGCATCCTGGGCAAGCGCCTGATAAAAGCGATTCACGCCGTCATCCCAGCTGAATTTCTGTTTCAGGGCATCGTTCATCGAAGCATAGAGTACAAAATCGAGTCCACCGGGCTGGTTCGACTTAAAGGGGAAATCGATTTTGTTGCGCGTATAGTACGCCTGATCCACCACATTATTAACCCACGATTCGCCGAAGATGTGAATTTTTGGGTACTCAGTCATCAGCGCCTGGTTACAGCGATTCATAAAGGGCTGATCGTTGTACATGTAGGTATCAATACGCCAGGCATCGACGCCAAAGTTCTCGACCGACCAGACCGCGTGCTGAATCAGGAAATTAGCGACGAACGGATTGCTCTGATTGAGGTCGGGCAGAAACGGTACGAACCAGCCATCGAGGGTCACTTTACGGTCACTTTCGGCACCGTGGGGATCAGTTATGGGCTGGTACTTGTAAGATGTGTTCGTGTACGTCGGCCACTGATGGAGCCAATCTTTGCTGGGCATATCTTTAATAAACCAATGGTTGATGCCGCAATGGTTGTACACCGCATCCTGCACTACTTTCAGCCCGGCTGCATGGGCCTCCTTCACAAAGGATTTATAAGCTTCGTTACCACCGAAGCGACGATCAACGGCATAGTGATCCGTAAAGCCATAGCCGTGATAGGCTGACCGCATCGCGCCACCTTCATTCGTAAGGGGCTGGTTATTTTCAATCACAGGTGTGAACCAGATGGCTGTAACCCCCAGATCTTTCAGGTAATTGATCCGTTGAGCTGCCCCAGCTAAATCGCCCCCATGCCGATAGAAAGGGTTACTACGGTCGGCGTTGGGGTCGGCCATATCCGCAAACTTGTCGTTGCTTTGATCGCCGTTGGCAAAGCGGTCGGGCATTGCCAGATAAATAAAGTCGGCAGAAGTAACGCCCTGGCCTTTCGGGCTGGTATCGCGAGCCTTTAACTCAAAGGGTTGGGTAAGCGTCTGATTGCCCCGTTTGCCGATCAGTTTCAGAGTGCCGGGTTTTGCGGTAGCGGCAATGACGAGGTCAAGGAACGCGTAGTTGGGGTTTTCGACAGTGTGCGTTTTTACCAGTTTTACGCCCGGATACGTAAGCGAATAGGCCAACGTTCCGGCATTAGGACCGTATACTAACAATTGCAAATTCGGGTTTTTCATCCCTACCCACCAGTTGGTTGGGTTAACCCGCTGGATCAGCGCATTCTGGGCATACGATGCGCTAAAATGAGAGAATAGGGCGATTAGGAGCGTAAAAACAGATCGTTTCATAGGTAGCAGTCGAAGAACTAAAAATAATGCAACAAGAACGTAAAAATAACCCAAGATTTTCGTTGAAAAAGGCCATAGTTTTGTGGTTACGAACCTGACGTGTTCCCACAACCTGACTTTTACCCGTTCTATGTATACCTCGTCTGTTGTTCCAGTAATGGACAAACTGATTATTTACCAGATTTTTACGCGCCTGTTTGGCAATCAGAATACAACGAACCAGACAAACGGAAGTCGTGATGAAAATGGCGTCGGAAAATTCAACGACATCAACGATGCGGCTCTAAAATCGATCCGGCAGTTTGGGGCGTCGCACATCTGGTTTACGGGCATTATTGAACACGCTACCCAAACTGATTATTCTGCCAATGGTATACATCCCGACGATCCGGCTGTGGTGAAGGGTAAAGCTGGTTCGCCCTATGCGGTTAAAGATTACTACGATGTTGACCCTGATCTGGCTGTCAGCGTACCCGATCGTATGGCCGAATTCGAGGCATTGGTTCAGCGTACCCATGCCAATGGGTTGAAAGTTATTATCGACTTTGTACCGAACCATGTGGCCCGCCAGTACCAGTCCGATGTGAAACCCGCGGGCGTTGAGGACCTCGGCCAGAATGATAATACGACCGTTATCTTTTCGGGTCAGAACAATTTTTATTATCTACCTGGGCAAACCTTTGTTGGCCCGCAAGATCATTTATATCCACAGAATAGTGTCAATAAGTTGCATGAGTTTCCAGCTAAAGTGACGGGCAGCGGGTCGATTACGGCAACTCCCGATATCAACGACTGGTACGAAACGGTTAAGCTGAACTACGGCTACAACATTTTTGACGGAACGACCCAGTTTGACCCTGTGCCGACGACCTGGCATAAGATGCTCGATATTCTGCTGTTCTGGGCGGATAAAGGCATTGATGGATTCCGATGCGATATGGCTCATTTGGTACCGGTTGAATTCTGGCAGTGGGCAATCAGTCGGGTTAAGCAGCGTTATCCCCGGATGATTTTCATCGCCGAGATTTACGACCCTGGCTTGTATCGTTCGTTTATTTTCGGAGGTGGGTTCGATTATCTCTACGATAAAGTCGGGCTGTACGATGCTGTTCGGCGGTTGATGGAAAATCATGGCTCCTGCTACGACCTCACTCGGGTATGGCAGCAGGAATCCGGCGATTTTGCGCAACACATGCTTCGGTTTCTGGAAACCCATGATGAACAGCGCATTGCATCCCGATTCTTTACCAACGATCCCTGGGCCGCAGTGCCCGGAATGACGCTGTTGGCCACCATGCATACGGGTCCCATGTTGCTCTATTTTGGTCAGGAGATCGGCGTGCGGGCCGAAGGGACCGAAGGTTTCAGTGGTGACGATGGCCGGACCACCATCTTTGACTATTGGGGACTGCCCGACTGGCAGGGGTATATCAACCACGGGCAGTACGACGGAGGTGGTTTAACTGATGGCCAACGCCGGTTGCGCTTATTTTATCAACAATTGAACTACCTGGTCAGCGGATCTGATGCGATTCAAAACGGGTATTTCTATGACTTGCAATACGTCAATGATCAGGGCCAAAGTGCGGGTTACGATGCGCATCAGGTCTATAGCTATCTTCGTTACACCGAGCGGCAAAAGTTGCTGATTATCTGTAATTTCTCGAATTTCTCGACCTACGAAACAACGGTTATGATACCAAATCTGGCCTTTGGTGCTATGGGACTGGACCCAACCGGTACTTATCAGTTCTGTGATATATTCCTCAGCGATACGCAGATTGAAAGTGTTGGGTTGGCGGGGGTTCCTGTTTTATTGCCACCCAGAGCTGTATATGTACTCGAAATTAAATCGTAGATTCATGGTACTTTTCAAGCCGTACGTAGTCAATAGTGTATGGTTGAAAACAAATACCCACCTATGCTAAGACTGTTTACTACATTTTGCCTGCTGCTGGTAGCCATAACGAGCCAGGCTCAGGAGCTTGTTTTGTCGACAAACCTACAGTCGTTGACCCTTGTAGGTGGTAAAACTGCCCCCGAAACAACCATTACTATTGGCAAGCAATTCATAGGCCGACCCTATGTTCCGCATACACTGGACGCAAACCCAACCGAACAGCTGGTGGTGAATGTTCGTGAGTTTGATTGTACAACCTATCTGGAGACTGTACTGGCGCTTTCATTAGCTTATCAGGACACACCAGATAAGCAAAATCAATTTGTTTTTGAGCAAACATTTCGGAAGTACCTGACCAAACTTCGCTATCGGGATGGCCGTATTGATGGGTATGCCAGTCGTTTACATTATTTCTCAGACTGGCTTGGCGACAACGAGCGTAAAGGACTCGTGACCGATGTGACCCGTGAGTTGCCCGGTAGCTTGTCGGTGGCTAAGCCAGTTTCGTACATGACCACCTCAATTTACAAATATCCGCATCTGAATGATCCTGCTGTTTTCAAACAGGTTGCGCAAACGGAAGCGGCAATTAGTCAAAAGGCTTTCTCGTTTATTCCAAAGAAAAACATTCGGCAAGCCGAAGCGCAACTTCGTGAAGGCGACATCATTATGCTGACAGCCGCCCGTCCTGGTTTAGACATGAAGCATGTAGGTCTTGCCATTCGGCAACTGGATGGACGAATGCACCTTCTGCACGCATCATCCGATCTGGGAGCGGTAGTCATTACGCCCTATCCAATAAGCGATTATGTGCTGGAGCATAAGCGGCTTTCAGGCATTCGGGTAGCTCGTTTACGTGCGGTCAGCACATCGATAGCAGCAACGGCAAGTGGTGAGTGATTTTCGGCCGATAATTGCTAACCAGCAGGTCGCGTAACAAGAATATAATCCTGAAAAAAAGGCGAACCTGATTTCCCCTGAATCCGAATCGTATTATTGCCTGGCGTTAGCGAAATGGTTGCCGTGTAGGTGCGCATTCCCCCGTCAGTTCCTTCTATCGGAAAGTCAATTGGAGCCGCTCCATTAATAATAAGGCTGGCAATGCCTGATGCCTGTGCAACTGATTGATATCGTACGATCAATGTATAATTAGACGCTGTGGTTGGTATGCCTGTTACTGTATAAACCAGGTAATCACTGCTTGTGGCATAGGGGCCACGTACATTGTTATCGGCAGCAGGCCCTGATGAGGTTCCTGTTCCTGCTGCATCTTCGGCCTGGATCTTTTGCGAGAAAGCCGGGCTGGTTACAGCGCCAGGTTTGATCAGGGGTGGTATTGTTCCTGCCGGAATAATGGCGCCGTTGTCGACTGTGAGGGTGAAGCTTCCAGCACCAACAGCCGCTTCGAAAGCTGCTTGTCCTGCGCTATTTAGCGGATAATCGGCGGTGTTTCGTAGAGCTGTTGCCAGGTAAATCACCTGCCCATCGCTTGTACGACGAATTCGGATAAGTTGCGTGCCTAATGCCATGTTTGTTAATGATTTATGTTTTTATATAGTGAGCTTGTCAGAAGAAAAATTGAACCGTGTTGAAAAGAGCCAACTTGCTCCCCTGCAAATTCACTTCTATCTGGACATTAGGAACCGGGTTTAGGATAATGGTTTCATAACTGTTTTTACCACGGCTAGGGTCGAATGCCCAAACGTCTACGGCATTATCTTTAATTCGAAACATAGCATCGGGACGGCCGCGCCGGGCTGTAGGATTCGTGGCATAAGGACCGTCGAATGCTGACGCATGTTCCAGAATAGTAGTCCCATCGGTTTGGGGTTCAACCCAAACACCGGAATCCTTAAACTGATATCGGCAGTACTGCCAGGGTGCCCCTTCCGTTCGGCTACACTGCGAGTAATAGTAGGCAGCTTCGAAACCTGCATCATGCCATCGGCACGGTTCGGTAGGGTAGCCCGCCGAAGTTATAGGAGCGGGCGTACCGGCACTTGTCGGCTGCCATTGCCAGGTTGACGGATTCGCGTTAGGGTCTCTGGCCTTCACTTCGTTAGGATTAGTGCCGTATTGGTCATACTGACTTCGGGTATCAAAAATGATATAACCAATGGTACGGCAAAAACCAATGCCGAAGATATTGCCTACCTGCCAGTCATAATCAACCTGAGGGTGAACAGCTGTTTTAAGAGTACCCAGATTGCTTACCGAACGGGTGAAAAAGTAGCCGTTGTGTAAGGCACCATTTTCGTTGCCAAGTCCTTCTACTTTGCCCCAGTCCAGATAAATTAATTGAAACGGAGGAATGCCAGCAGGAGTGTCATTGATACCTTTAGCCATTACTTCTGCCGCAAAAGCTTTATTATAATAACGACTGGCATAGTCAGGCTGATCGGCATAGTGTTTTATGATGGCACCAACTCCCATGGCTTCGAGCCCTGCGTTGGGGAAAAAATAATTGCACGTTTGGCGAGCGCCATCGACACTGGTAATCTTCTGTTTAAACAGGGTATCGTTAGGCATTTTATTGCCACCACCAGGTACCTGATAATTCCAGGGGTCGCCGTTGTAGTTGGCATCACCACCATAGGTTCCAAAATCACGAAAGGGCAGTCCGGCAGGATTGAAATCAGGGCTCCTGTATTTTTGTAGCCTGGCGGCATACCATTGGAAATACTGAGGTGAATAACCGGGCATTCCATAGGAACCTTCCTGAAACTCATTGGCCTCGAACAAGGCGCATGGTATGCTGTTGCTGGCCCTAACTATATCGTCGTTACTTAGGCTTTGTCCACCATAGCCATCGCTTCCCGTATACGGACCAGGAGCACCCGGTGTTTGAAGGTCTTGACTATGTGTCCAGCTAATTCGTTGCGTATTAGGGAGATTGTTGTCCATTACCGCCTGTACTCCTCCTCGACGAAGTGTAACAATGCTGTCGGAGGTAATATCTGTTCGTTTCCGAACAATGGTGAATATCCGGTTATCGGGCAGAGACAGGGTAGGTGCGTCCTTCATACCACGAGCCATCCAGATATCGGTTGGGGAAAGCCAGGCTGGTCGGGTTACGCGGTAAGGAAGCGTAGACTGGTAGACAGGAGGAGGGTCTGCACCCAAAAGGATGTGAGCGAACGCTTTCCGAGTCCAGTTATATGGGCTGGTTGGAAGGTAGGCAATTACCATGATGATTGATATACTATCACCTGGATTAAAGTCATACGTAGTTGGCAGACTGGTTACTGCCGTCATGCCACCTATAAAGTAATAGACAGATTCTGATCCTTGGGTAGTTAATTGTACCGTGTTGACAATTCGGGCCTTCCCTGCTGAGTTCCACTCCACCGCTGGAGTAAATACCTCAGGGTTGGCCACAATCGTCTGTACAGTTACAGGCGGATTGAGGGTAAAATCACCATTTGAGGCTGTTGCATAGGTTTCATTTGGAGCTACCGGATTAGGGACAAAGTCAGCATTTAAAGCCGTAGCATACGTGTCGTTGAGCATAAGACATAGAGACTAGAATAAAATAGATACGTCTATAGCGGTGGATATATAAGGTAATGACTCCTTTAGAATGGACTATAATGTGATTTTTTTCTAGTAGTATCATCGGAATTCCTAAAAACGATACTTAGCAAGAATCTGACCAAAGTAGTGGAGTGTGCAATATTATTAGCGAACGGTAATTGCATGGATAGTTAAGGGCTGGTCCCCTAACGTCTTTCTGCTACCATTTAAAACTTAAATTTTACTTGATCTTTCTTCTGCGATCTGTATCTGTTCTGTCTGATTTAGATACAGTTGGCCTATTTTTTAGACAAATCAAGCGATTGAGAAATAGGATTATTTTTATTTGTGCCCATTTTTTGTCGTTCGTATACGTTCAAAATATGGATTTGGCTAGGTGTTTGCTATTAGTTTAAGAGAGTAACATATACCACCGTTTTATTAACTCTTTTTTATCTATAACTATATATACTCGGTAAGTTTTATCTTCTATTATATGCGAATAACCGTACTAACTGCGCTTCTTAGCTTCGTCGCAAACCTTGTATTGGCACAAACGAACTACGTTATTACCTCTGCGAATGCGAATTCGCCGGGTACGTATAATACGATCGTTGGTCCTACCGCAGGGAACGGTACGTTAACGGGCTATTTTAATTCGTTTTATGGCTTTCAAAGTGGCATATCTACTACAGGAGGCTATGAAAATACGTTTATTGGTAATGGGGCTGGTAGGTATAATACTACAGGGATCGATAATACATTTATGGGTCACCGGTCGGGAACAAATAGCATCACTGGGAATTATAATACGTTTCTAGGCTCAATGTCAGGTCAGGCGGCAACCACCGGAAATCGAAATACATTTATCGGATATGAATCGGGTTTATCGACGACCACGGCTAGTTTTAATGCTTTCATCGGCAATGGCGCTGGGCGACTAAATACCATAGGCTACAATAATGTCTTTGTTGGAAACAATTCGGGTTATACGAATAATACAGGTTATTTCAACACCTTCATTGGGAGTGATGCCGGTTATACGAACTCCGCTGGTTCTAATAATGCATACATAGGCTACCGTGCTGGTTATACTAGTTCAACGGCCTCCGGAAATACGTTTGTGGGTAGTTTGGCAGGTCAGGTAACGACCACTGGGGCCAATAATACATTTTTAGGAAGCAGTGCAGGTACCTTAAACGTAACAGGTACGCAGAATAGCTTTGTTGGCTTTTCGTCGGGCAATAACAACACAATGGGCTCTCAAAATACCTTTTTGGGGTATAATTCTGGGTTTAATACGACTATTGGATCTGGTAACACGTTCATTGGCAATGCAGCCGGTTACTTAAATACGACAGGTGGAGGCAGTACTTTTTTAGGAAGCAATGCAGGGTACAACAACACAACGGGTGCTGGAAATACCTTAATTGGTACCAACGCTGGGCAGGCTAACACAACGGGTAGTTTTAATGCCTTTGTCGGTTCATATGCTGGACAAGCTACGACGACTGGCTCTCAAAATGCCTTTATTGGTAACAATGCTGGCTATAATAATACAATAGGTGCGACAAATACCTTTATTGGAAATTCGGCTGGTTATGAGAATACTACCGGGTCCAGTAATGCATTCATGGGTGGTAATACAGGCTCCTTTAACACTACGGGTTCCGGTAATACATTTTTAGGCATTTCAGCGGGGCTGCGAAATACGACAGGATCGAATAATATATCCGTTGGACTTCGGGCAGCCAATAAAATTCAAACGGGCAACAAAAACGTAATCATCGGCGATAGTGCAGGTTTCAACACGAATAGCGATGGCAATGTGATGCTTGGTTCCAAAGCTGGGTTTACAAATCTGACGGGGCAGAAAAGCACATACTTAGGTTTCCAGTCGGGTTATAATGCCGTTGCCGATTCAAATACATTCATTGGCTACCAGTCGGGCTTTGCAACGACTACGGGGAAAGGCAATACCTTTATGGGCGTAGGAACTGGTCGAGGAAATACTACCGGAAGCCGCAATACCATTGTTGGGAATGGTGCGGGGCCTTCGAATCTGGACGGGAACGATAATGTTTATTTAGGTTATAATTCGGGGCAGTTCGATAAGGGGTCGCACAATATACTCCTGGGTACAGGAACCGATGTTTTGGCGCAGAACTTAACGCACGCTACGGCCATCGGGGCCGATGCAAAAGTGGGTGTGAGCAATGCTATCGTGCTGGGTAATAATGCCAATGTGGGCATTGGTACATCGACGCCGATGACCCGCCTGGAAGTGGTAGGTGAAACACCCGATGCCAGTGGTTTTCGATTAACTCAGCTGACAGCCAGTAGTCCAGCTTCCCAATCTACCGATCAATTTCTGACGGTAAATGAACAAGGTGATGTGGTGAAAGCTCGTTATCAACTGCGTATTAATAATGTTGCGGAATGGAGCGATAAAGTCTTCGAGTCTACTTATGTATTGAAATCGTTGGATTCTGTAGCTGCCTATATTAATGAACATGGCCATTTACCGGGTGTGCCATCGGCAGAACAGGTGGTCTGCGAGGGTGTTGATCTGGTAAAAATGAACGCTAAATTGCTAGAGAAAGTGGAAGAGCTGACCTTGTATATGATTGATATGAAAAAGGCGGATCAGCAAAAGAGCGAACAAATAAACCAGCAGAACCGGCGGATTCAGAGGCTGGAAAATCAACTTAAAATGTCAGTTAACAATAAACGGTAGGGTGGGTAGATTAAAGTTCTCTAAATGCCCGAATGCAACGCAACGATTTTAGAATTGTCTGCGTACATTACTTCAGGGGTGTGGTGAATGCCTTGGAGAATGCTTTTCAACTACCAACCTATGAAAGCAGCCCTACCATGATTGGTAGGGCTGTTGTTTTGTTTACTAGATGTTTACCCCTCGACTTTTCAGAGGAAGGGAGCGGGGTTTAATCAATTAATCAAGCTTTTGCCCCGATAGGGGCTTAAGAGCGAAGCGTCGGTAGGAAAATTCAAGAGTTTTTCTATTCGTGCCGTTAGGTACGAGACCAGTTGCATACCTAACGGCACACTGATTCTACACAAAACTTACTTTACTACCGACGCTTCGCTGTTTTATCCCTATGGGATGATTATGGGTTAAACTGACTCAACCAAAGATGCTTAGGTGCTTTTGGAAAATGGCTTCATACTTCAGGGCAGCCGTTTGCTGATTTGCTTCTTTGCAGGCTTCCACTATCGTTTGGAGGATGTATAAATCCGCATTCGGACTACGACTCTGGTTATTTCTGGCGTACACCAGGTTCTGATCGGCACGAGTGGCCATGGTGTCGGCAATGGTCAGGGCTTTTTTTGTGTCGTTTACCGCAAACAGGAACCGTACATAATTGGATGAGATCTGATCGTACGGAATGCTCTTATCGGGCATCACTTTCAGCGAATAGTCGAGAACCTTGCGGGCTTTGTCGGATTTGCCTTCCCGAATTAATTGATCGGCCAGCCGAAAGAAAGCTATTCTTGCCGAGATAACAGGTGGCCCTTTGTAGGTGTCGTCGTAATAAACAGCGGGGTTATCAAACTCCCGCCAGAACGTCTTATTCATCATGTTATCATACATAATGTCGGAGTTGACGTAGCCATCTGTAGCCCCTGGTATTGCCACCGGCATCAGCCGATAGGTATAACCTTCTAGCTGCATGTAATTCTTCAGATTCAGGTAATGCTCATTGGCCAGTGTACTCGAAAAATAAATAGGGCGTTGCCAATTATTGGTGGCAATCATATCGAGCATAACCAGGTCGGGCTTGAAGAGATCTTTATTGCCAAGCGTCCATTGTAAGGTATCTTTCAGCAGTGGCCGTAGATTAGCCGGAACGAACTTCGCCTGATCGACGGCCTGCTTGTCTATAGGCAAAAACAACACCGACGAGGGGAGAATATTCGTCATATCACCCGTTGTCAGCGGTACCTGAATGGCCGGATTATTGGTTTTAACGAGGTTAATATACTGCTTCAGGTCGATACCATTTTTTACACCAGCTACCTCGTAAAAGGGAATAATATCATTTTTGCCTTTATTAAACTGATCAAATTCTAGCGACATCGGTACAGCATCGGACTCGTACGTTTTGCGCTTCATTTGCTGAATATACCACTCCGTACCTAACAGGCTGAGGTTACACACCCGCACATCACGTCGGAAACTTTCAACTTCCTGCACGTACCAAAGCGGAAAGGTATCATTGTCGCCTTCGGTAAACAGAATGGAATTCGGCGCGCATGAGTTGAGCATATTCTTGGCAAAATCGACCGAATGAAAGCGATGATCGCGGTTGTGGTTATCCCAGCTTTTAACGCACATCATAACGGGCACCAGCAAACACATGCCAATGACGAATTCATTTCGGAACGTTACCGATTTAAATCGAACCAGAAAGGCGCGCAGAAATTCAACAAGAGCCAACACACCCAAGCCTAGCCAAATGGCGAAGAAGTAATACGAACCAACGTATATATAATCACGTTCGCGGGGTTCGGAAGGAGGGGAATTGAGGAAAATCTGAAGACCAATACCCGTAATCAAAAACAGGAAGCCAATGATAAGAAAGTCGTGACGACGACGGAGGTACTGAAATACCATACCAAAGAGCCCCAACAGAAAGGGCAGCATGTAGAAATTGTCGTGGGCTTTATTCGCTTTCAACAAGTCGGGTACGTTCTGATCCGATGACCAGGGTAGGAGGTAACCCGCGCCTTCTTCGTCGCTTTCCCGACCCGTAAAATTCCACATCAGATAGCGCCACCACATATGGTTGAGCTGGTAGGTAAACAGAAAACGAAGATTGTCGCCCATCGTAGGTTTTTGCCCTTCGGCGAGCCCTAACATCTGCCGGTATAATTGTGGATGATTGAAGTGACTACTATACACGCGTGGAAACAGCATTTCATAGCCGGGCGCATAGATATAGTCGGGCTGGTAATCGTAAATGACGTACTTGTCGCCCTGTTTTTTCCACATCGGGGCACCTTTTTTCTGATCGATTGGTCGAGCTGTAAAGATTGGACCGAACAACAGCGAACGGCTTCCATACTGCTCCCGATTTTGGTAAGACCGGAAATTCAGTACATCATCGGGGTTATTTTCGTTAATAGGTGGATTGAAGTTCGCTCGTACCAAAACCTGCATATACGAGGCATAGCCAATCAATAGAAACGCCAGACCGAGTAATGACGTGTTCAGGGTCACCCGCTTTTGTCGGGCAGACCAGACGATGCCGTACCCAACGGCTCCTAATAAAGCCAGCGTAAAGAAAATCACACCTGAATTAAAAGGAAGCCCGAACGTATTGACAAACAGGCGTTCCACGAAAAAAGCCATGCCCGGCAAACCCGGTATCGACGCATTAATAATACCGAGTATGGCCAACCCAATTCCCAGCGCGGCTGTGCCTCCCCAAAAGGTGGGCTGCGGGTATTTTTTGAAGTAGTAAATAAGGGCAAGCGCGGGAATAATCACCAGATTGAGCAAGTGAACCCCAATGGATAAACCGATTAGGTAAGCCGTCAAAATTAACCAACGGTTGGCTGCGGCATCATCCTGAATGCGTTCCCACTTGAAGGCTGCCCAAATAACGATGGCGGTAAAAAAGGACGACATGCCATACACTTCCGCTTCAACGGCCGAAAACCAGAACGTGTCGGAGAAGGTATACGCCAATGCACCAACGGCCCCTGTGCCAAGGATCAACAGCTTGTCGGTAAGGGTATAGGCTTCATTGGATTGGTCGGCGTCTCGATTGCCCAGTAGTTTTCGGGTAAGTAGCGTAATTGTCCAGAATAAGAATAGAATCGTGAAGGCGCTGGCCAGTACAGACCCCATGTTGACCCAGTACGCTACACGAGTCAGGTCGCCAAAAGATAGCATCGAGAAAATTCGACCCAACAGAAGAAACAAGGGTGCACCGGGCGGATGAGGAATCTGGAGTTTGAACGAAGAGGCAATGAACTCACCACAGTCCCAGAAGCTGGCCGTTCGTTCCACGGTGAGGGCGTAGGTGATGAAAGCAATGGAAAATACAAGCCATCCGACCCAATTGTTCAGGCGTTTAAAGGAGACCATAGACGTAGAGATTTAGCGATATGTATTTGTGTAAGAACTCGCCAAAACTACAGTCTGACCTGCTTTACCAGCTTGCTGCTTCTGTTAAGAAATGTTAATAAGTAATTGATTTATAGTTATTTAACATTTGTATAGGTTTCTTGATAACACCTCGGTGGAAATACGCTATTACAAGCTTGGGTAGCTATTGCTTAAAGCAACAATTTGTTTCCAATTGAAGAGCGTCCTGCCAAAAGACTTTAACCACTTATAGCTCCATAAGCCCCACGTTTAAAGTCGATCCTGCCTTACATCGAGTCTTAAACTTAGCTTTTTCGGTAGGCAGTACCTTTCGTCGATCCTACAAATGACAAACTAAAAACCACTCAAACTTCACCCTCAAAATTCTTCCGATCATGAAAGTACTACACTGCAAAGACGTTGGTTTCGATTGCCCCGGTGTGATCCAGGCCGAAAGTGAAACCGAAGTGTTAGAATTAGCTGCCCAACATGCGCAGGAAGCGCATCAGGTAACGGTTACGCCCGACATGGCCGCCCAAATCAAGCACCTTATTCGGGAAGCTTAGTGATTTATTTGTACCCCATATCCTCGGTCTGTGTCCTCACCTAGAGTATACACACATTTTTGGGGATGTTTAAACTCCGTTAGGAGTGACCTGTTAATAGAAGAGGACTAAGCTTACCCTGAAGCGCCGTAGGTGCGACCTATATTGATAGGATCAGGTCGCACCTACGGCGCTTCGGGCCCTTACTAAGCATCAATACCTATTGACAGGACGCCCTTACAGGGCTGATTAGCCTGAGTCAAAAATGTGTGTACATTCTAGGTGCCCTCACAGATCAAGGATTCGGTGTGACTCCATTGGGGTCACACCGTATTTGTTTTCTACAAGTTGCTAATTTACAGTGTGTTTTATGTTCAAACCGCTTTTAAAACATCGCTCATCAACGACGTGACGAGCTTAATCTCCGATTGTGTGCGTTCCAGCAAAGTACGAACCTGGGTTTCTTCAAATTGCTCTAAATGCTCCAGTTTGTAGGCCAACTGAGCCAGACTCGGCATACCAGCACTGAGCGCGGTTCCGTTCATCTTGTGGCCCGCCGACTTCAAGCCCGCTAGATTTCGGATTTCTACTTGACGCAAAAGATTGGCTAGTGAACTAGTTAGTTCATCTTCAGCAGCTTCCATGAGCTTCTCCAGAAGGTCTAGGTCTTCGCCCGATATGGTTTTTAAGAGTTGAGGGTCGAAATGAGCATCAGGATCGTCGACGTCAATAGCCTCAGGTGTATCTATAGATTGCGTTTCCAGCCACTTCTGGAAGAGCGAAGCCATTGATTTTTCGACGATAGGTTTCGTTATAAAATCATCCATACCGGCGGCCAGACACTTTTCCCGTTCGCCTTTTACCGTACCAGCCGTGAGCGCAATAATTGGGATATGCCGATCCTGTTCTAAAGCTCGAATACGTTGCGTGGCTTCGTATCCGTTCATCACGGGCATTTGAATATCCATCAAAATCAGGTCGGGTTGGTGCTCTATGTAATTGTCTACCGCTTCCTGCCCATTAATGGCCTCTATGATTTGCGCATTGGGTATAAGCTTGTTTACAAAGGTTTTAGCCAGTAACTGATTGATCTTATTGTCTTCAACCAGCAATAGTTTAACTGCTTGTTGGGCAATCTGAACAGACTGCTGAACTTCCTGAAACGCGGGTTTGCTGGTTTGCTGACCCAGGTGTGATAGCGCCCGGAACAAGTCGGTCATTTTAACCGGTTTTACCAATCGCTGGTTGATGGCCAATGACTCACTCGCTTTAATCAAGCGTTCGTCATCGGAAGAACTATGCAGAAGGATGATTGCCTGTTGTTCGGTTGGCGACGAGAAATTCGCACGGATTTTCTCAATGGTTTCCAGACCATCCATGTACGGCATGTGATAGTCCATCAGAATCACATCGTATTGTTTCTGTTTGGCCAACAACTGTAGCGCTTCGAAACCATTGCTGGCTTCATCAACGCTGATCTGGCGCAGCAAAAACATCTGGCGCAGAATCAGACGGTTGTTTTCATTGTCGTCAACAATCAGAACGTTCTTTATCTGGTTTATATCCAACCAATTAATTGCTTCACCAACTTCGGTTTTCAGGCGGACATCGAACGAAAAACAGCTGCCTTCGTTCAGCGTGCTAACTAACTCCAGACGGCTTCCCATCAGACCGAGCAGTTTATTCGAGATCGTTAAGCCCAATCCGGTTCCGCCGTATTTTTTGGTGGTGGAAGCATCTTCCTGCGAGAAGGCATCAAAAATGCGTTCCTGCATGTCGGGTTTTATACCAATGCCGGTATCACGTACCTCAAACCGTAGCGTGACGTACTCCTGAGTAGGGTCCGTTAATGGCTTGATTTTTAGCTCTATTTCTCCTTTCTGCGTGAACTTGACCGCGTTGCCCAGCAGGTTTACCAGAATTTGCTTTAAACGTACCGAATCGATGTAAATAAAGCGTGGCAAATTGGCAGGTAAATTGAGCAGCATTTCAAGCCCTTTATTCTGAGCCTGATACGTAATAATATCGGCAGCCTGACTACTGATTTCGTAGACATCTACCTTTTCGGCGGCCAGTTCCAGCTTGCCCGCTTCAATTTTCGAGAAGTCCAGGATATCATTGATGATACTTAATAAGGCATTCGCCGATTGATCGACAATGGACAGGTATTGGTGCTGGGTTTCGTTTAGCGAGGTTTTGAGCAGCAGATCCGTAAAACCAATGACCCCATTCAAGGGAGTTCGGATTTCATGGCTCATATTCGCCAGAAATTCCGATTTGGCGACACTGCCCTGCTCGGCCTGTTGCTTTGCCTTCTTCAGTTCTTCCCGTTGTAGATAAGATTCAGTAATGTCCTGGGTAAACATCATGATGCCCCCAATGGAACCGTCATACTGGTACCAGGGCCTAATTTCCCAACATAAATAACGATCATGATCGCTCCATTTAGGACGCCATACATACTCATCACTTTTCTCGATGGCTCCGTTTAGACATCGGCTGAAGGTCACCTTCCAGTCTTCGGAAAGCGTCGGAAATACGTCGTAGTGGGATAAGCCAATGACACTTGTTTTGAGTTTGTAATCCTCCTTCCACCGATTACTGACCGCCAGATACGACATGGTCTGATCGAACATGGCTACGGCTGCCGGAGCATGCTCAACGAAGGCTGCGAGTCGTAATTTTTCGTTGAGCAATGCCCGCTCGGCTTCTTTCTTTTCGTGAATATCCTGGAACGTACCGTACAAACGAGTGCATCCTGCTTCGCCACATTCGGGCTGTCCTACTACGCGAACCCAAACTTCCCGATTGGTTGCGGTAACAATCTGCAGTTCTATATCAAATGGAGTGCCTTCGGCAAGGGCTTGGTCAACAGCTTTAACAATTTGCTCGTGGTTTTTGCCCCGGAAGAATGTTTCACCCGAGTTGAGCATGGGCTCAAACTCGTCGGGGACTTCATGAATGGCTTTGGTAACGGCCGACCAATACATGGTTTCTTGTGTAAAGTCGGCTTCCCAAGTCCCAATGCGAGCCACCTTATTGGTTTGCTCGAGCATTTGTTTGGTCCATTTCAAATCAAGTTCTAACTGGTGCCGTCGGGTAATGTCGATGGCGTTTCCAATAACGTAGGCTTCTCCATTTAACTCATGCTCCAGAATATTCGCAAAGAGCCAGATATGTAGCGAGCCATCTTTATGCAACGTATGCATAAGCCCGCTAGCCTTGCCGGTTTTACGAATGGTTTCTAAATACACCTCAAAACCAGGATGCTGCTCTTCTGGAACGATATTCTGCAAACGGCGCCCAATTAGTTCTTCGGGTTCATAACCCAGCGCTTGCGCCCCCGCGGCATTGACACTCAGTATTTTACCCTCCAGGTCGTGGATACACATAAGACCCTGCGAGTTTTCGAAGAATGAGCGGAACCTGTTCTCCGATTGATAGAGTTTAACCTCTTTTTGTTTTTCGGCGGTCACATCCCGAGCCACTGCAAACAGATAGCCCGTAGCCGATTCAGGTGTCGCCACCCATTGCAGATAGCGGTAGGTGTCATCCTTACATCGGAAGCGATGGGTAAAGTTGATGGCTGTATTACCTGCCGCTAACTGACTAATTTCCTGTTCTGTTGCCAGCCGATCGTCGGGATGAACTAACTCGAAAAATGAGGTTGACAGTAAATAGCGCTCGTCCCAGCCCAGTAGCTGCTGAAAGGCTGGATTTATTTTCTTGAGGTATCCATCAATGCCAGCTACAAAAATTAAATCATTGGATAGTGTAAAAAGATTTTCAAAATAAGCCAGTTCCTGTTTCTGGCGGTGTTCGACAATGAGCGATGTGGCCATTTCGCCCAGTATTGTCAATGCTTTTTGCTGACTGTCGGTGAGCTTTCTGGGTGTTTGATCCAATACGCACAAGGAACCTAAGGCATAGCCATCTGGATCAGTTAGCGGATAGCCCGCATAAAACCGAATGTTGGGTTCTGCTGTAACAAACGGATTTTCTTTAAAACGAACATCTGTTGTCGCATCTTCTATCTCAAGAATGGTCGTATCCAGAATAGCGTGCTGGCAAAAAGAAACGTCCCGGCTGGTTTCTGATCCATCGATACCTATTTGCGATTTGAACCATTGTCGTTCCTTATCTAGTAAGGTTACAAGCGACATTGGGGTTTCACAAATCAACGATGCTAATTCAGTTAATCTATCGAATGCTTTGTCGGGTAGCGTGTCCAGAATTTGGTATCGATGTAATGCTTCTAATCGCTTATGTTCATTAGGGGGGAAAACCATAAATTTTATTAGCTATGCATACGGGAATTTAAGGTACTAGATTCGCGCTATACAATTGCTGATAATATTGGTTTTATTTATTGATTGGTAACAATTAGATACTCTTATAAGAATACTTTAAACTAAATGTGATTTTGTTTATATAATATATGAATATGGTTTATATGTGTAGCGAAAATCTCTCTGAATCACGCAGCGGTATATTCTGCCTTTTAATAAATATCTTGTGTCTTTTTTTAGTCTTTGTATCTAATCTATAAACCGTACTCAGCTAACTTGTCCATTATTATGAATGCCCAGAGTTATCAGTCAGTAATTTTGAACTATATTTTAGTCGCCCTGACCCTTCTGGCTATCTTACTCGTTTGTGAGCTTCTAATGCTATAGGTAGTTGCCTGACATTACCATTTTCTTGATTGGATACGTGATGGGGTAACTTATAGATATTAATTTCTTGATTACCATTTGCCGTTTGTTTGGCAAATGGATGGTGTGGATAGAAGCGGAAATGCTGACTCTTTTAGGGGCAGCATTTTTTGTTGGCCACTGCCTGATTGAATCTGCAATTGGTCTAATCGTTTTTTGAGATGCTGTATTGAGATGTGATTTAACGTTACTTTAATCCTACGTCATAACTAGAAAGAGAACTTCACCCGAAGCTAAACTAGCGCCAGGCATGTATTGGGGGCTAGATTTTTTCTAACTAGTACTCTTCCAATTTAGATTCTAGAGATTCTGTAGATTCTATCGATTCTGATAATCAGGCATCTAGTATCAAAAGAATCTAGTAGAATCAAAAAATCTATTTTGGAAGAGCACTAGTTGTAATCTATGATCAAGTTTTTCACTCAACATCTGTGTGTGGCTCTGGTAGGAGCCGCTATTCTTTCGTCGTGTAGCCGCCTAATTGTAAAACGGCCTCTCCAATTCTGGTGAGGTCGTTTTACAATTAGGCAATGCTATATGATCTATGTAGATGCTGACTCTGATCATAAAAATGCGCTTGATAACTAGGTGGTAGACACTACCATAAAAAAACGCTGGCCTTAGTAAAGCCAGCGTTTAGGTTCTATCCACACCAAATGTAGGTTCCACCATTAACCTACAATCGCTATAATCTAGTACGCAGAGAGCATTTCGTTTGTGGCATTATTACTAAATCCTGCCAAATGATTTAACGTTTGCTTAGGGTATTTACAGTACCGTTTACATACTGTGGCGTCAATCGGATTTCTCATTCGATTACCTTTAGAGATCAGTAGTATGCGCTCTATCTACACCAGCCAGTCATGCTTAAACCACTTCTCTCGTCAATAGGTAAGGTTTATAATTTCCTGATAGCGTTGATCGTAGCTATTATTTTAGTTATCGTGACCTGGGTATTCTGGGGGCAGTATCAGGATTTACGACTTCAGAATCAGTTTACGAAAGAGGGTAAACTCGTTTCGGTGACGGTTGAGCAGACCAGTCGGAAGCACCAGTCCTGGCGGGATATATTCGGCAATAGCACCTATCTAACTTTTCCTTATCAAGGCAAAACCTACACTACCCGCTTTGTTATGGATTCGGGCTATGTGGGTTCGGGCGACCGGGTTAAGTTAGTATATCATCCAGCGTATGATGCCTTTCGGCAACCGGGAAGCGACAATCGGTTTGAGAGATCCGCGCGAAAATCCCGATTAATTGACTGGAGTACCGTACGCGATTTCAGTAGGGAGCATCAGTTGTTGCTGTTCTGCATAATACTGGCAACGGCTTCTTTTTTCATGATCACAGGGCTTATTGTAACGCTTATTCCACTTACATTTCTACAGGATATAGCCCGCTTTCTTCTTGTTGCGGAGCTTCTGATGACTGCGGTCTTCTTTTCGTATGATACCTGGAAATATTTTCAGTATTACCAACAGCTAAAGACTCACGGACAGGAGGTTATCGTTAAGGTATTGGATACACAGCGACACGCCAAGTACCGTAATTCAAAATCAAGAAGCTGGCGTGAGTATACCTATGAAGCAACCATTCGTTACCAACAGCAAGAGCGGGTAATTCCTATTAGTGAAGATGATTTTGAAAGGCTTAAGCCCAATGACTCGTTAAAAGCGCGTTACAATGCATCAATGAACGACTTGATGTCTACCGATTATTCGATTGATTATGAACAGCTTTTAGTGCCCGCGTTTTTGTGGCTTATCTCGTTCATCCTA
This sequence comes from Spirosoma foliorum, assembly GCF_014117325.1. Classification (NCBI taxonomy): domain Bacteria; kingdom Pseudomonadati; phylum Bacteroidota; class Cytophagia; order Cytophagales; family Cytophagaceae; genus Spirosoma; species Spirosoma foliorum. Next base: position 1,443,151 of record NZ_CP059732.1, read on the forward strand.
ATCCGTCCCTTCTTCACGCGCAAGAAAGCTTTAAAGTAGATTAACCCCAGAGCGGTGTCGCAACGGCGCATAGCTCTGGGGTTAAAACCGGGGCTATTTATGATACCAGCTTGCCCTCATTTATATCGGTCTGAGTAGGCGTACCTATACGCTCAATTTTACCAACGAGGAAGATATAGGAGCAGGCGCCGATAAATTCAATAATTCCAATAAAAGCCAGAGCTGGTTTAAAGCTTCCGCCTTGAATCAGGTAGCCAATTGAGATAGGCACCACGATTGAGGCCAGATTGCCCATGAAATTGAATACGCCACTCGTTAGGCCAATTAGGTGTTTAGGCGATAGAACCGATACAAATATCCACGAAATCAGGGCCATACCGATTCCGAAAAAGGCGAACGATAGGAAGAAGATAACCAATGTGTCGTTTTCGGTGTAGTTCGCGCCAACAATGCTTAACGAAAGAATAAACCCGATAATAATGGGTGCTTTTCGGGCCAGACTCGCCGATTTACCCTGATTGATGAGCCAGTCGGATAGGAAACCCGATAACAATAAACCGGCACAGGCCGCCAGAAACGGGATAGAAGCCAGATAGCCCGACTTGATAAAGCTTAAATGCCGATATTCCACTAAATAAGTTGGGAACCAGGTAAGGAAAAACCAGAGTGTAGCATTAACACAAAATTGCCCGATATAAACCCCCCATAACGTCCGGTTCGAAAGAATCAGTTTTACATTCGACCAGTGCCAAATATTAACCTGATCCTTTGTTTGCTCTTTTCCTCGTAATAAGCCGCCACCTTCTTCAATATAATCCAGTTCTGCTTTATTCACATTGGCGCTATCGAGTGGGTCGCGATAGAACAGATACCAGACAATACCCCAAATCAAACCAACCAGACCTGTGCCAATAAATAACCCTCTCCAGCCTGCATACACCTGAACCATTGCCAGAATAGGACTTAGAAACGCCAGCCCTATAAATTGGCCAGATACATACATGGCAATGGCCGATGCTCGCTCGTTATTCGGAAACCATTGCGTTACCACGCGATTATTGATCGGATACGAAGGGGCTTCGAGGGTACCGGTGGCCAGTCGGAGAAAGAACAGACTGCCAATGCCTCGAACAAGCACGTGGGCTAGGGTTACAACAGACCAGGTAATTAAACAGAAAGCATATAAAATGCGCGGTCCAAATCGATCGGCGATTAAGCCGCCCGGAATCTGTAACGCGGCATAGGCCCACCCAAACGCGGACAGAATATAGCCTAACTCGACTTTTGACAGATTAAGGTCTTTACCAAGGGCTGACGCAGCAACGCCAATATTGGTGCGATCCAGATAACTAATCGCTACATTGACGAATACGAGGGCTAACATCCCATACCGTACTCGGGTTGGTTTAGATTGGCCGCTTAATTGTACCATTGTTTCGGTTTAGGAGGTTTAGGTATTGGGTTTGCGGTTTGTGGTTTACGGTGGGCTGGCGCAGCAAAAGTCTGATGCGTCAGCCCACCGTAAACCACAAACCGTAAACTATAAATTATCTGGCTGTCCAACCGCCATCGACGGTGAGCATCGAACCAACCATGTAGCTTCCGGCGTCGCTGGCCAGGAAAATGGCGGCTCCCTGAATCTCCCGCAAATGCCCCCAACGACCTAAGGCCGTTGCCCCTACCACGAATTTCTTTCCTTCGTCGGTGTCGGCAATGGGCAGGTTCATTTCGGTCAGGAAAGGGCCTGGGCAAATGGCATTGACGTTGATATTGTAAGGGGCCATTTCCAGCGCCAGCGCGCGGGTCATCTGGACTACCGCCCCTTTGCTGGATGTATAAGGGGTTCTGTTGGACAAGCCTACCAAACCAAGTGTACTCGCCAGATTGATAATACTTCCCCGACCCGCTTTTTTCATGAATGGAACTACTGCCTTGCAGCACAGCCAGGTGCCCGTTACGTTCACCTCCATCACCTTGGCAAAATCGGCGGGCGTCAGTTCGTCGATTGGGCCGCGGATGTTAATTCCGGCGCTATTGATCAGAATGTCGATCTGCCCAAACGTGTCGATCGCTTTTTGGGCCATCGCTTCTGTTTGTTCTGGGCTGGCAATGTCGGCACTGAAAGCAATAGCTTTGATACCATAATCCTGACTCAGCTCTTGAGCGGCACTTTCGCCTTCTTCGGTATTCCGGTTGACGAGCATGATGTTGGCTCCTGCCGACGCAAGACCAGCCGCCATAGCCAGGCCAAGACCTTTTGAACCACCCGTAATGATGGCCGTTTTTCCAGTTAAGTTAAATTGACTGACTCCAGGTAGTATTTCTTTACTCATGAGGTTGCTTTATTTCATTCCTAATTTATCCTTGCTGTAATTCAGACAGGCTACGATGTTCTCTTCTTCGAGCGCCAGTTTTTCATCGTTACTTAGTTTTGCTACGCGAGGAAGGCCACCGGCGTATTTATGCTGCCGTACCGTTCGGAGCATTCGGGCCAGATCGGAGCCGGGTACTGAACCCATTGTTTCCCAGTAGGCATTGGTTACGCAGGGAATTTCCAGCGGGTCGCGGGTGATCATTTCCAGACTAAATGTTCCGGTTGGATTATGTTTTCGGCAGAGATCGACCATCTTGGGTAAGTCTAAAATACCCTTGCCCATTGGTACTTCCGATAAGAGAAATCCATCTGGATATTCCTCTACAGCCATGTCTTTTACGTGGGTACTGAACACATAAGGCGACAGGGTTTCGACCACTTCCATCGGGTCTTCCAGCAACGCCATGCTGTTGCCAAAGTCGAGGGTGACGCCAATCCACTCGCTGTTAACCTGTTTCAAGAGGTTCACTAAATCGGGAGCACGCCAGTCTTTGTGGTTTTCAACCCCTAGTTTGACCTTATGTTTGCGTAGCACGGGTTCGGCCAATTGCAACATGGTCAGGGCGTTTTTCTTCAACTCTTCGAAAGCTGCGGGAGAATGGTAGGTTTCATACCGTCGGCCTGTTGAGCAAACGGTTCTCAACACCTGCGCACCCGCTTCCCTGGCATTGATAACGTCCTGTTCAAATTTGGCGACTTCATCTGCCTTCTTGGGCAATCCAATCGAGCCTTCCAGGTAAAGACCGTATTTCTCCCGCACATCGCGCACCTTTTTGGCAAAATCGGACGACCAGCCACCTACAATCACCTGCACACCACCAGCCCCCAGTTGGTGGCAGTGATCAAGCAGTTGAATCGCGTTGGTAAAGGCCGGATATTTCTGACTGTCCACTTTTGAGTTCCAGCGGCTCCAGTACGAATGGACAACAATCCCCATCCGCTTATCGGCAAACCAGTCGGGAACAGCAGGGAAAGAAACAGCCATAGCACCTGCTGCAGCTTGTTGCAAGAAATCTCGTCTATCCATTTGGGTGAAGGTCAAGAGTTGTTTAGGGTAGGAGTTTATTGTCAAGAGTGGTCAGGTATTGTCAGGCATGGCTACTCTTGACTACTTCTGACTACACTTGACCATTCTTAACATCTTTATTTAGGACTAGTGGCTTGTGTCTCCTGTATGTATTTGTTTAACTCTTTGGCTGTCCAGGGTACTACGCGTCCCTGCGCCAGAATGCGGGTCATTCCCACCGTTCGTTTGCCGATTGGTCCCCCATTATTGCCCCATTCGTTACGGATATACATCAGAATCGAGGTGATTGACTGATCGTCCAGGGTCGAGTGGGCGGGCATAACCGGGAGGATATCAGGTGCGTCGTAAACACGTTTGTTAATTTCAACAGGCCCTTCCATACCATGCAGCAGGACAAGTGCTAATCGTTTCTCGTCGCCTAGCACCCAATCCGAACCAACTAAAGGAGGGCCAAAGCGAGGCAATCCGGCTCCATCGGTACCGTGACAACCCGAGCAGGTATTCAGATACAATTGGCGCCCCGATGCAAATAGCTTTTGCTCTTCATCGTTCAGCAGGCTCTTTTTAGCGGAACTGCTTTTTGCGGCAACGTGGCCGGGCCATTCAAACATTGATTCCAGGGAAGCCAGACGCGATGGATCGATTTTGTGGCTGGACTTGGCTAATAGGCTAGGGGCAGCAGCAAGTTTTATAGGTTTTATTTTGCTGCTTCCTGCAATCGACATACTGGTGATTACAGCCTTTTCCTGCCAGCTAAATGGTTCTTTGTTTGCATCTAAAAGCGCCAGTAGAGAGGTTAACTCAGCAGGATTTCGTTTTTTGATAATGGCTGTTGTCAGCACTTCAATGAAAATTTCCTTGGCGGGTTCGTGCGCCTGCCATTGGGGCGATTTTAGTAATCGTTGTAAAAAGGCAAACTCCTGATTCTGAAGGCTACTCATAGCCGCATCCCGAATCAAGGCCGATTCCCCATGACGCCCGACAATATTGGCGAGTAGCGGCTGAGCAGCGGATTGGTCGAGTACGCCAGCCGTAAAAGTCATCTGGAGAATTTGCTCGATGGGTGCCTGTTCCCATCTGGCCAGCAATTGCTCGCCGAGTTTGGCCCGAATGGTCTTATCCGTTTTGGCAAATGGCTCCAGCAACCGGAGTGCCGTTGAACTAACTAGCGGGTTCGGGTCGGCTACTAATCCTGATAACAGATTGGGGTTGCTTAGTTTCAAGCCGTCCAGTGTCCATAAAGCATGGAATCGCCCAAGCGGTTGCTCGCCTTTAGTGGCCAACGTTGTCAAAGCAGGACCAACCCGCTTGTCGTTCCGGTCGATGAGTAAATGTTGGGCTACATCCCGGTGCCATCCGTCGGCATTCGACAATTCAGCAACGAGTTCATCTGACGAAGCACTGGCCAGCTTTTTCGCCTTTGGGGCTTTCCAATTTTGTGGAACAATGCGCCAGATACGGCCCCGGTTGACGGGTTTATCCAGCTCACGGGCAAGGGTTTGCTCTTTCAAATAGGGCGTTACATACGCTTTGTGCTGGATAAGGCCACGATACATATCCGCAATATATAGGGCACCATCTGGACCCGTGGCCATATGAACCGGACGGAAACGCTCATCGGTTGAGGCCAGAAATTCGGTACCCGGATGAGGATCGTGTGCCGTAATAAGCAGCCCCTTTTCCTCTACTACATTGCGTTTAATGAGATTCCCGGCGGGTTCACAAACGAATGCATTACCATAATAGGCTGCAGGTAAAGCTGTTCCCCGATAGGCTAGGGGTGAGCAGGCGGCCGTAAATTCCAGCAAGTGACCCTCTTTGTCGAGTGTTCCGGGAATGTAGCCCCGGTTTACAGCTGGGTTGGGTCGGATTGGGTAAACGCGCCGATCGATGGTCAGGCCATGGTCGATGCCGGTGGTTGCTTTATGATTTTTATTACGAGATAAGTAGTTCGGAGCCACCAAATCAGCGTGAAGCTGCGACCAGTTGTAGTTGTAGTACAGACGGCCTTTATCGTCGTAACTAATGCCCCATTGCCCACGAAACTCGGTACTATCTCGCTCCCATTTTCCACCCACCAGACGATACCGAAGGCGCGATTTGGCGTTGTAATACCAGTTATCTAAACCCCGCCATAGTCCGTTTGGTGCATGTTCTGGCAGGCCGCTGCCTACATATTGGGCATCAACAACGGTCTTGGTATCGGCTTTCAGGTCACCGTTCAGGTCTTTGGTCATCCACAAAGCGCCATTTTCAGCGACCAGTACACCGCCTGGTACGAAGGCAAGGGCGCGGGGCATAACCAGACTGTCGAGGTACACTTTACTGACGTCCATCTGGCCGTCTCCATTCGTATCTTCGAGGACCGACACACGGCCAACGGGTTTATCCTCACCATCGCCGTTAACATCGGGCATGAACCCCCGCATCTCAACCACCCAAAGACGACCATCCTCATCAAAGTTGATGACCACCGGGTCCTGAATCATTGGCTCAGAAGCAACCAGTTGAATGCTCAAACCTGGTTCGAGTTGAAATGTAGCCTGTTCTTCGGCTGGTGTTTTTACGGGTGATGGGCCTTCCCCCAGTGTCGTTCGTACGTTTGTTTTAAAGCTGAGCAAACACAGAAGACTGGCACAAATCAGGCTACTAACATAGACAGGCTTAACCATGAGGCATATATTGGCATTATAGCATGATAAAGCATTATTACGAGGATACTACTTGCGTTTGGTAGCGATATTGTCCGCTTTTGTAAAACTTAAATACTATTTAATGTGTGGGCTACTGAAAACAACGAAGCTTGCCTTTAGGGTTACCAAAAGCTGTTATTAACCAACGAAGGGAAGTTCCTGAACTAGGTTAAACACAAGAAGGCCCATCAATTGACGAGCCTTCTTGTGTTTAGTATGGAACCGGGCGTTTATCTACGCTTAATGCCCTTGGTTTGCTTGATAACGAGCGGCACACAAGCATCTGTTGGGCAATTGCAGACGGTTGGCAACAGCATGACCGTTGCATCTGTGTAACAACCTGAACTGTTATACACTCGAACGGTATAAGCCGTGGCCACCGTCGGATTTGCCAGGTTGTTCACAATCAGTCCATTGGTAGGAATCACTTGTTTGTTGCCCGACAAGGACGCAGCCGCATTAAAGCTACTTCCTGACGAGTACTGATAGGTGTAGCCCGTACGGAATTGACTCAGAACGATTTTGCCATTGGTTTGCGCCGTACCACCGATACAGGTAACAGGTGTAGCTGTCGCCTTGAACGTGGGCAAGGTATCTTCTTCAACAATAAATGGGCAGCAGCTAAAGTCAGGACATTTACCCGATACGTTATCGACAGCCAGACTATACGTACCTGGGGCTGTTACATCCAGTACATTCGTAGTTTGTCCGGTGATCTCTACATTATCCTTGAACCATTTGTACGCCGACCGTCCTGGAGCAGCCGTTAATCGAAGCAGGTATGAATCACCAGCACACATCACAAACGGAACAGACGTACAAACCGTAGCTGTATCGCCCGGAATGGTGGCTACGTTATACATAATGCCCGAGCTATCGGCAATTGCCTGGAAAGTCAGGCTTAGACTCTGACCAGCACTGATGGGCGCTACCTTCCAGGTGCTGATGGGCGTTCCCTGGGTAAAGGTAGTGCCCGATGGCGCTGTAGCCGAATTGGCTACATAGGCCAACCCTGTAGTTGACGAATCGCGTACCACTACGTTGGTCGCCGTTGTTGTTCCGCTGTTGGTTAGTACGATGGTGTACGTGAGTACATCCCCAACTTTAGCTTTCGACTTATCGACTAGTTTGTTCAGCGATAACTGCGTACCGGCTGGTTGCGTACACGAACCCGGTGCCGTATAAACCGTCGTAGTTGTTGAACAACCCGGTAAGCTAGCTGTCACTGTGTGGCTCGCACCATCCGAAACCAGCCCGTTGAAGATGGCCGAGGTTGTGACGGTACCTACTGTGGCGGGTACTGCGAAGGTTAGACTATTGACCCCATGACTCACGGTTAACGTGCCCGCTGTCGGATTGGTCATCGTTACCAACACAGTATTCGAATAGGTGTTCGTAGCGGTGGCACACAAACCTGCTGTGGCAGTTGCACTAACACTACAGACTGGTGCCACCGAACAACTAGCTGGGGCTGTATACGTGGCCGAAGCTGTTCCGCAGGCAGTACCACTGCTAACTACCGTAACGGTATGCTTGGCTCCATCACTCTGCAGCGTTGTATAGCTGTAGCTGATGGTGGTAGTTCCGGCAGCCGCCGTCAAGGAACGAACATAGCTACCATCAGTCAGCGTGAGTGTCTGGCTGCTGGGGCTGTTGGTTACAGTGATCGTTCCTGATAGAACATAGAGATTAGTAGCCGGATTACAGGCCGAGGCACCAGCTGTCAGGCTCAGGTTACAGGCTGGCGTAACCGAACAACTCGCCGGAGCACTATAAGTCGTGGTTGTTGTTGAACAACCTGGCAAGGTAGCCGTCACGGAATGGCTGGTTCCATTGGAGATCAGACCATTAAATTCAGCCGTGAATGTGTTCTGACTGTTTGCCGTCGTAGAGAACGTTAGCGTTTGAGCACCATCCGTAACTGACAGGGTTCCTGAGGTTGGGTTCTTAACCGTTACAACAACTGTTGACGAATAGGTATTGGTCGCTGTTTGGCAAAGCCCTGCCGTGGCTACTGCGCTAATGGAGCAGACGGGAGTGATTGAGCAGGATGCGGGAGCTGCGAATGTAGCTGCCGTGGTGCCACAGCCAGGGAGACTAACAGTAGCCGTATGACTAGCTCCATCAGAAACCAGACCAGCAAAAACGGCCGTGAACGAAGGCGTGCCTGCAGCGATAGTTTGACTGATAGGCGTTGACCCTGGAATACTCACCGTTAAGGTACCAGCAGTTGCATTGGTCAACGGAACCGCAACTGTTGCCGAGTAGGTATTGGTTGCCGTAGCACACACGCCAGTCGTTGCCGTAGCCGAGAGTGAACAGACGGGAGCTACCGAGCAACTCGCCGGAGCCGTGAACGTTTGACTAGCGGGCGAACAGGCCGAGTTGGAGTAACTGGCTGTTATTGTGTAAGCCTGGCCATTCGAAACAAGCCCGGAATAACTAAATGTGCCCGATACATTAGCCGTTGCCGGTAAGGTTAAGCTTCGCGGAGTAAAAGCGCCTGAGGTAATGGTTAGCGTTCCGCTGGTTGGTACGTTGGTAGCGGTAATGGTGCCCGACAACACATAGCTGTTGGTGGCCGACTGGCACAAACCAGGTGTCACAATCATGGCTAACCCACAAGCAGGCGCTACGGTACAGGATGCTGGGGCGCTATACGTAAGGCTCGTGGTGCCACAACCACTCAGGCTCACGGTCACGGTATGGCTTCCTGTCCCAGATGTTAAGCCCGTTAGTGAGTAGGCTACCGATGTTGCCGAAGCCGCTATTGTAACTGTCGTACTTTTTGCCCCATCTGTAATCGTAGCTGTTCCACCAGTAGCATTGTTGGCTAGCTTAATAGTACCGGATATACTGTATTGATTTGTTGCTGTACTACAAACCGATAGTGTAACGGTGGCGCTTAACGAACAGGGGTTGCCAATCGTAATGGTGACAGTAGCCGGTACGCTACATCTGCCGCTCGTTACCAATACCGAGTAAATACCTGCGTTGGCTGTGGTTGCATTGGGAATGGTTGGATTTTGCAGCGTTGAGTTAAATCCATTAGGTCCCGACCACAAATAAGATGTACCACCCGAAGCCGACAGGCTAATAGTACCCCCAACTGGAACAGTTGTTAGGGTGGCCGAAGCACTTGCGGCCAACGTACAGTAAATGCCCTGATCCCAGCTGAGATCGGTTTCGCCCGCAGTAATGTCGGTAACGGAAACGATAGTAGCTGGACCACCATCATAGGTGATCGGTGATCCGTCGGAATCTAATGCTGGATTCGCTGTTCCTCCCTTTGGCGATATACTGTAGCCTGCTGGCAGTTCGAAGACGGCGTAATAGTTGCCTGGAGGTAGGTTCGAAAATAAATATTTACCACCGTTACCCGTAATTGTAAACGCCCAGAGTGGATCGGTAGCTGGGTTGGCGGTGTTGGTTGTTGGGTTAAACAACTTCACTTTAATGCCGTCGATACCTTGTTCGCCCGCGTCCTGCACACCATCGTGGTTGCTATCGAACCATACGTAATCACCATAAAAACCAGGTTGTCCAGCGTTTACTTTGATCCCCACTTTGATGGGTTCAGCCCCGAGCAGTGGGGTGTTGTTGTCGGTCCGGGTGGCAACAAAACCGAATGAATTCCAGGCAATTTCGCCGTTGGTTGGCGCATCGACGGGGGCACGCATCGGCCAGGTAAATTCGAGAGAATCACCAGGTTGAATAATAATGCTGCCCAAATCCAGTTTGATCGACTGCACTTTGGTAATATCACTCGGGAGAGTCGTTGACCAATTGGCCGGTGTACAGCCCGTTGGAAATGGAGATGGGTCTGAAGACGATTTCAGTTCATCACGGCACGGGTTCGATGAAATACTGTAATAAACTGTTACGCCCGCTGGTGCTGCAATGGCATCTGCCAGATTAGGCCGCCATGCTGTGTTTCGTGCACTTAAGTCGATCACACCATGATCACCCACAAATGGCAGAATATCCAGAACTTCAATATCCTTCATGGGGACATTGCCCGTATTTCTGACCACCAACCGATAATCGGCTTTGCCACCCGGTACGGTGTTCCCCGAAGCCGGATAACGGGAATAATCGGTATCAAGCTGACCTTTCACCCACTTGATAGACTCCATAGAAGCTGAGGATGAAACGGTAATGGCACAACTATTATAGGATGACTCCTGAGTTCCAAGTATGTCGGTTGTGCTACTATTGCCATTCAAATCATACTGATCTGTAACAGATGTTGGAGGCCCGCCATTAGTATGACTAAAGGAGCCAATATTATCTCCGCTAACATAACCTTGTAGTTGATGACCTGATGTACCTGCACTGGTCAGTTTCATTTGAGCACTTACCGACATACTGGTGCCATAAGGTAGTTTAGTGCCAGCAGGGAATGTCCATCGCAACAGGAAACGGCCTGTTCCTGCGTAATTAGGAATGTATTCAAACGTAGGCGTTACAGTCAAACTGGATGTACCTGCAATAAATGAGGCACTATTCGGCACGTATTCAAAATAACCAGCGGGACTTGGGAAGAGCATCAGAACTGGATTGCTCAAATCGGCTCCACCAAGATCCGTAGACACAGTAAGCGTATTTGTTAATGCCTGGCCGGCTAAATAGGGCCCCGAACAAGCGGGGGCATGATCGGTTCTTACACCAACAATAGCTTGAGTAGGGCGAGGTTTTAAGGTGAGCGAACCATCACAAGCAGTTCGACTGGCTGGAATACCGGGTGTAGTACTGGTCCATGATACACAGTTTTGAATGGGAGTATCGGTTGTAACCTCTGTAGCTGGTAAGAAGCTAAATGATGGACAAGGGGCATTCCCGTTTGTACCCGCCAGAGATGAGTTAGCTGGAAAAGGCGAAACCAGAACTATTTTGATTTTGGTGTAATATTCTGCCGAGTTATTGGGGTTTGGCCCTGGTGCAGTACTGGTTAATGACGTTGGGGTCCAGTTGCTGTTTAAGTTAGTCTGGTATTCAAAATGATCAATGGCATTAGCCTCATTATAAAAGTTTCTCCCTGCATACCGTAAATTAGATGGAATGCTTTCGATGAGTTCAACATTGTTCAGATCAACATTTCCTGTATTCGTAAAACCAATACAATAGGCTATCGTTTGGCCAGGATAGACGCTTGGTCCCAAACCATAAACTGGTGATTTTGTAAGGCTTGCATTGGCAGTTGGAACACTTAAAACGGTAGATTCACTCAAATCGTTGACACAAGCGTCGGGAGAAACCTGGCTGCCATCTGTAACGGTAATCGGGCTACCACCAAAGGGCGTGAATGTTAAAGTTGATGTGTTCGTTACGGTTTGTCCACTTGTGAAACCTGCCGAAGAATTGTATTTTACTTTAATCTGTAATTCATAGATATTAGTTGTCCAGTAAGGAGCCGGGTTCAAATCTGGTATGACAGCCGTGACGACGCCCCCACTTTGCGTAATCGTTGTCGAGACTGGATTGCCGCTACTGGCATTGATTAATTGAGCGCTTACGAATTGTGCTCCAGCAGGCAAATTATCGGTTAGCGTAATATTTGTGGCCGTTAAGTAGCCGTTGGGCACATACCCATAGCTTAAATCATTGCCAGTTACGCGAATGGCATAAGTCGTCACGTTATCCAGCGCACCACCACTCACCAGAACCTTTTTCGTGCAGATATAGGGAGCTGCCGTTACGGTTATTGAATGGCTTTTTACCCCCGATGTAAATCCCCCAGTACTCGTTAACTCAGCCGTGGTATTGACTACAGTTCCGTTGGGGATCGTGCCATTGTTTACAGTTAGCGCTGCTTCTAACACGCCCGTAGAACCCGAGGGTGCAGGATCGATGAAATTGATGGTTATTTTTTTTTGCTCCAGGCGTATTATCAAAGACAAAATTGGCCGCCGGAGCATGCACGGTTCCTACGAAGTTACCCGCATTTACGATATAATCGGGCAGATTGATAACGGCCTTTACTCCTGAGGCATTCCCCGTAGTACTGGATATAGAATAATCTAGCTGCATGGAGTACTGCCAGCCAGCTGCTACTGTCGTTGCATTGTTTTTCTCCGTGTACTGGAGTGAAACCGTCACCTGTGCTTTTGCCTGTAGGCTAAGCAGAAACAACCCGGCTAGCCAGAACAGAGCAGCAGTCTTTGGATGAGTTTTAGTAAATGATAGAAGCATAATAAAAAGCGGTTTAAGCGCAACGTGGATGAAAAAATAGGACGTAGCCAACCGTTCAGGTGCCTTTGCGGGCATCTGTGCATCAGTAGTCAGCTCAGTTAGATTTTTAGTATGGCAGACTAATCAGCCATGATTACAAGAGCCTATCTTGCCTGGGTATATGATTAGGGAGGGGCCAAAAAGGAGAGGAGGCCTTTCGTAGCTGAAAAATGGGTGAACTAGACTTTTTAGGTCTGACTAACTGTCTGGATGGAGAACAGTGGAATGAGGAATAGTAGATACTCTTCATGTTTTTAATAAATTGTATTTACACGCAGAGCTTCTGTGCTATCATGCGCCAATCAATAATTGTCACCATTGGCAATGACTATGCCACTTGTATTAGTATTAAGATATACACACAAATTAGTAAGTTATGGTGAATTGTATTTTTTTATCGACTATTTCAAGTTACTGAATTACTTGTTAGTAAAACAATGTCCGTTTTCTATCAATATCAGTGCCATTCTTGATGAACTGACGAAAAACTGATGAATTTTCCATTCATGTATTTAATGTCTTTATTGACATACTTTTGAGCTTGATACACGTCAGGCGTTTCGCTGTAAGTTGTGTCAGCGTAACGACGCCCGATGGTTCTGGTAAGACTTTTCTGCATTTGTTCCCCGTCTATGTATCGACAAAATATCGTTACCCGTTTCCTGCTAATTGCGCTCCTGAGTACGTTGCCGATCGGCGTGTCGATAGCTTCCGAAACTCTTTACTATCTGGTTAAAAAGGCTGATTGGGCAGCTCAATCGGCAACTGCTCATTACCGGCCTGTTGCTTTGGCTACCGATGGTTTTATTTCTCTTTTAACGCCAGAGCGGGTAATGCTTACGGCGAATGGCTTACATCGAAATCAGACCGATTTGCTCTTAGTGAAACTTAAGGTCTCGTCGGCCGATCCTCGCTTAAAATGGGAGCGAGTGGCTGATCGTGACGGGTCAATCCCACGTTACTATGGCGAACTTCCGCATATATTGATCAGGAAAGTATATGCGCTGAAGCCCAAAAAAGATGGCACATTTAGCCTGCCTGATGCGCCATTCCTGAAGCGGGTTAGCGCCCATTTACTCCCGAAACGACTTGTTAATAAGTTTCTTAGCTATCAGGAGTGGCAGGATACTGAACGCTTTCATAAGCTTCAGACCCGAAACTTTCAGCGGGCTAAAGTCCAGTTGCAATGGTGGTATTTCGATTTTTTTCTTCAGGATGGGAGCTCAGTTACGCTGGCGTTTATTCCCCAGCATTGGTGGGAAAAACCCGAATCGACCAGCGACAAAAAAGCTGTATTTACAATAGCGCTTAAACCCCGAGAAGGTGCTGCAAAGCGGTTTACGACCGTTGTTCCTCAATCGACGATTAAAACCTCGGCCAGTCATCTGGAAATTCCGTCTCGTTTGGTTATTCGGGCTGTTCAGGGAAGGGATGACAATCAATTCTCGATTCAGGTAAATTTCCCGGAAGTCAAAGGTGAGTTTCTTATTACCCCGACTCAGCTTCCGTTTGCGGCTTACCCATCGGGCTTGATGCCGGGGCCATTGCGCACGGTATTGAGCGGGGCTCCTGTGGGATCGCCAAGCTTTAGCTACGTTTCTCAGATTCCGAATGGCGTTGTTTCCGGATCGCTTGCCTGGGACGATTATCAGGCTCACTTCAGCGGTCAGGCTTACCACGAGCAAGGTCGACTAAACGACACGCCAGAGCGTCAGGGTGGAAGCTGGACATGGTACCACTTTGCGGGTGATGGCTGGAATATTTTTGGTAGTCCGGGTAGCTACATTTATCTACAAAAGGGTGATCAGATTTTGTGCGCAGGCTTTCAATTGATCAGCAAGAATTATACGCTTCAAAATCGTACCTATTCAAGCCCCGATCATACCAAATTGCTGACGGGAGGGGAGATTCAGTTTCAGCACGAGAGCCTTAGGTTTCGACTCAAAATGGCCCCTTCTACGGCCAAAACGCTGGTTTGTTTTCCCTCTGCCAGTCCAAGCCAGGTTTGGGGAACGGTAGGAGGAGAAGCCACTCTTTCCATCTCAGACGGCTCAACAACCCAAACGCTTGACGGTCGAATGTTTCTGGAAAGCTGCTCCTGGGAGATTTATAAAGCCCCGAAAGAGCACTAGAGGCCCATTTTAATTTTCGGCAGAAGGTATGATTAGATAAATAAGAAATGACGCCTACAGCTGAACAATCTGAATATTATTGCCGCAGGTATCATTAAATACGGCAATTGTTACCGGGCCCATTGTCGTTGGTTTCATGCTAAAAACGACTCCGAGTTTTTCCAGTCGTTCGTATTCACTCTGGATATTGTCGACATTAAAGGCCATCAGCGGAATGCCGGCGTCAAATAAGGCTTTTTGATAGGCAGCAGCAGGCGCAAAGGCCATTGGCTCAAGGAGTACCTCAATGCCGTCCCGTTCTTCATTCGAGACAACGGTTAGCCATTTATGATCGCCCAAAGGAACCTCCGTTTTCTTGACGAAACCTAGTATTTCTGTGTAAAACTTGAGCGCTTTCTCCTGATCGTCGACTAATAAGCTCGTTACTTTGAGTTTCATATTCCCTGCTAAAATGAGTTCTGATCGGCAATCTCGCCGAGGGTCTTTGGCTTTACTTATGGTCTTGGCAAAGGTCTATACTGATTGCTAAACGCACTTCTCGAAAATTGCTATTTTTCTGGATATATCTGCGAAAATGAGGAAGTAGTAAGGCGGTGAATCACTAGCTAAGAACGCAGGTTTTGCCGGTTTTTGTAGACTGTCGGTGTCGAACCCGTAATCTTTTTGAAAAGACCCGTAAAGGAACTGGTGCTGTCAAAACCAACGGCAAAACAGACGTCTTTGATACTGTTGTTTGTTCGAAGGAGCTGTTTTGCTTTTGCAATTCGAACAAGTATCAGGTATTGGTGTGGTGTCTGGCCGTATAGCTTCTTGAAAAGACGAATAAAATGGAATTTCGAGACCGATGCTTCCTGTGCAATAGCGTCGAGTGTCAGATTGTTATCCAACTGGCTATCCATGAATCGTTTTGCCTGAACGACTTGCTGGCATAGTGATTCGTGTGGGTAGAGTTCGTTCTTGAATTTTAGTACTTGCTGCTGGTAGAATGTCATAATGGGAGCGTTATCAACCTCTCACAGATTCATAATCCAATAATACCAAACCCGCCGAACGTTTCCATCCGACGGGTTCAATTTTATCGATTTCATTTACTGCGCCACCGGCATCAGACGAAATACATAACCAGGGTTTTCGACCGATACGTACAGATACCCATCGGGACCCTGTTTGACGTTCCGAAGTCGACCGATATTTTTTAGGATATTTTCCTGCTTCACCACTTTGGTGCCGTTCATGACGCAACGGTTCAGGTACTGAAACCGCAGCGAGCCAATGAGTAGATTGCCTTTCCAGCCTGGATATTTTGTGCTCTCAACGAAAGTCATGCCCGAAGGGGCAATTGAGGGGAGCCAGTAGGTGAGGGGTTGTTCCATACCCTCTTTGGCCGATAAATTGGTGATGGGTTTGCCATCATAATTAATGCCGTAACAGATGACCGGCCACCCGTAATTCGCTCCTTTTTTGATAATATTCAGCTCATCGCCCCCACGAGGGCCGTGTTCCGTTTCCCAGATTTCGCCCGTTGCCTGGTTGTAGAGCATTCCTTGGGGATTCCGGTGACCGTAGGAATAAATAGACGCATGGGCGTTTTTGTCGTTCACGAACGGATTGTCCTGTGGAATACGGCCATCATCGTAGAGTCGGTGAATTTTGCCTAAGTCATTGGCAATGGATTGCGGGTTTTCTTTTTCATTTCCCCGCTCGCCAACGGATACAAACAAATAGCCTTTTTTATCAAATTCCATTCGAGAACCGTAATGGTGACGCGTTTTGGAATAAGGCAGCGCTTCAAAAATGACTTTCTGATCCGTCAGATCATTGCCTGCTAATTTGGCCCGCATGATGGCTGTTGTCGACAGTTTTTGGTCGCCTTCATTTTTCACCGCCGAATACGAAAAGTAAACGAATTGGTTTTTGGCAAAATCTGGATGCAGAACAACATCCAGTAATCCACCCTGACCTTCGGCCAAAACCGTGGGTCCACCCGAAATCTTTACTTTTTGGTGGTTTTTAGACACCCGGTAAATATCACCGGAGCGATCCGTAATCAGCAGCTCGTTGTCGGGCAGGAACGCTAATCCCCAGGGAGAGCCAAGATCCGTAGCAACAGTGTCTAACTTTACGGTTTGTCCTTCCGACGAAAACACGTTTGAGGTAGGCTTAGTGGCAAACTTATACTGATCCACATTTTTCAGACTTTCCAGAATCAAGTCGGCTAGCTGGTCGATTTCGGTGGCGCTCAGGGTTGCTTTCCAGATTGGCATGCCTAAATCGGGATAGCCTCCCGAAATGCTTGTAATCAGCTCGCTCTTGGTATTGCCATGCTTCCATTTCCGGTCGACAAAGGCTTCCACTTTCTCGCCGTGACACGAGGAGCAATACGTTTGATAGTTCTCTCTAGCCGTTTTTGCGGCTGGCTTCGGCTCAATAAAAAAGCTACTGAGCAAAAACACAGCAACGAAAGCGGCACCGATCGTAAAGCGTAACATAGGGTAGAAGGTGATGTTTGTAAATTGAAGCCTAATATGGCAATGTTTTACTACTCAGTCGGTTTGGCAGTAGTTCACAACTACTCAAAATAAAAATAGCGTACCATGTTGAGCGTAGTATTAACTACGTTCGAGTGTTATCCGGTCTCTGACCGGGGGAAATAAGCTCGAAAAACTGGTCGGAGACCAGATAACACCAGGGCGTAGTCTAGAGACTACGCCCAACAATGGGTGCGCCGGCTTAATTGATTTGAACCGCTCCAAGCGAAAGCCCTACTCTCTTTTTACACAGCCACCAATTCTTTGCGTTCTCCGATTTGTTGCCGCCACATGGCATAGTACAATCCTTTCTGGGCTAAGAGCTCATTATGGCCACCTTGTTCAACCACATGGCCTTGCTCGAGTACGAAAATTCGATCGGCATGCAGGATGGTACTCAGGCGGTGGGCAATGAGAATGGTGATGTGTTGGCGGGAACCAGACAAATCACGAACCGTTCGGCCAATTTCTTCTTCGGTAAGCGAATCAAGAGCTGAGGTTGCTTCGTCAAATACCAGCAAGGCCGGTTTACGGAGTAAGGCTCGAGCAATACTTAGCCGTTGTTTTTCGCCACCAGACACTTTCACCCCGCCTTCACCAATGACCGTATCAAGTCCCTGT
This sequence comes from Spirosoma foliorum, assembly GCF_014117325.1. Lineage (NCBI taxonomy): Bacteria > Pseudomonadati > Bacteroidota > Cytophagia > Cytophagales > Cytophagaceae > Spirosoma > Spirosoma foliorum. The sequence goes on from NZ_CP059732.1 coordinate 1,460,757, forward strand.
GGGGCACGAGCCAAAAGCGAATCAGCAGCCGCCTGATGCAAAGCCGTCAGGCATTCTTCATCCGTAGCGTTGGGCGCTACAAAGCGAAGGTTTTCACGGATAGTCCCGGCAAAGAGCTGTGTATCCTGCGTAACAAAACCGATCTGTTCCCGCAGCTCATCCAGATTGACTTCGGAGCCAGGAATATGATTGTACAAAATCTGCCCACGCAGCGGTTTGTATAACCCAACTAGCAACTTAACAAGAGTTGTTTTTCCCGAACCACTAGGGCCAACAAAGGCAATTGTTTCGCCCAATTTCGCATCGAACGAAATCCCATCGAGCGCTGGTTTGTCGGCGGTGAGGTGTTTGAAGTGAACATCCTCAAAGGCCAGTGTTTTGAGCGTTTCCACGGGTTGCGGATGGATTGGTTGAACATCGCGAGGGGTATCCAGAATCTGCTGGAAATTTGCCAGCGAGGCTTCCGTTTCCCGATATACGTTGATGATGTTTCCAAGTTCCTGCAACGGTCCAAAAATGGCGAATGAATAAATGAACAGAGAGAAAAATTCGCCTACCGTAATTTGTTCCCGCACTACCAGAAACAGCATAAGCAGCATAATCGCATTGCGAAGTAAATTCACAAACGTGCCCTGAATAAAGGACAGAGATCGGATGTAGCGTACTTTTTTGAGTTCGAGTTTTAGGATTTTTTCGGTCGTACCATTCAGTCGTTCGGTTTCCTGCTGAGCCAATCCGAGACTTTTGACTAACTCAATGTTGCGCAAACTCTCGGTGGTAGAACCCGCCAGCGCAGTCGTTTCGGCAACAATCGTTTTCTGTACAGTCTTGATTTTTTTGCTGAGTAACGAACTGACAAAACCCAGCAATGGAATCGTGAGGAAGTAAGCCGGAGCAATGGGCCAGTAGACCGTAGCGGCATACCACATCACAAACACAATACCCACAACCGAAGTAAACAGCACATTAACAAACGATTGAATCAGTTTCTCGACGTCGGAACGGACTTTCTGTAGTTTGCCCAGCGTTTCGCCCGACCGTTGATCTTCGAATACCTGGTAGGGGAGTTCGAGCGAATGCCGCAGCCCATCAGTATAGAGCCGAGCCCCTAGCCGCTGGGTGATTACATTGACATAATAATCCTGAAAGTTCTTAGCGATGCGGCTCACCATAGCAACACCGAGCGCCTGTAAAATCAGGACACCTGCCCCGTTTTTCAGGAAGTCCCAGAATCCTAACGGTCGCAGGGTGCCACCAGGCTTAACGACGTACTGGTCAATGATTTTTCGGAAAATGTACGGATCAAGCAGCGAGAAAATCTGGTTGATAGCCGCCAGTACCAGCGCAAGAGCCAACAAGCCCCAATAGCGCCGTAAATAACTGTAAAGAAGTTGCATAAATAAGTTAGTAGTAGTACAAGACGTTGATGAACCAGGCGTACCTAATACCCGACGGCCTCATAAATACAACACAAAATGGAGGATTTTAGGTCGCTTGGAGAGAGCTGTTTTAACTGCGAAGAGCGCAGAAATATCGCAAAGGCTGCAGAGCAATAGTTCTTTGCAATCTTTGCGATACCTTTGCGCTCTCTGCGGTTAAGCTCCCTTTATTCAATGAAAAATGCCGTTTTACTTCTTTTTATCCTCAGTCTGCTAACGGCTTGTGGTGGGAATACTGAAAAAAAACAGGAGACTGCTGTCACCACTACAGATTCTGCTGTCGCAGCAACCCCAAAACCTAAGAATTGCCAGTCGGTTGTCGATGCCGATAAACTGGGTAAAGCCGATGTGTACCAGGAGTCGGGCAAATCCATTAAAGTTTCGCTGACATTAGATCAGGACACCAGTTCGACGCAAGTGGGTTCTAATTGCTACTTTAATAATACGATTACGGTGTTGGCAACGAAAAAGTCCGGGAGTCAGCTGTTTAAACGAACGCTTCTCAAAGACGATCTACTGTATTTTACCAAAAGTGATGATGCCATCAAGCAGTCTATCCTGAAAAAAGTAATCTACAAACCCACCTTCAATGGCCAGCGCTACATCACCCTGACGATGCATCTGCTGGAGCCTGTCAGCAAAAAGACAATGGATTTTACGTTGTTTATGAACTACTTCGGGGAGATTGTGAAGGTGAAGTAGGAAGTTGGTAAACCTACCCTAGTACGCGCCGTTAAGTTTATTGGCGAGATCGAAAATATCCTGTTTTCGGGCGATAGCGTTTATCCATGTTGAGGGTATATCGTTAAATCCATAATATAATCCAGCAAGGCCGCCAGTCACACAACCTGTGGTATCGGTATCTTCTCCAAGATTCACCGCTTTCAACACCGCTTCCACATAACTACTTGTTGTTAATAAGCACCACAGACTGGCCTCTAACGTATGGATAACATATCCTGATGAGGCAATTTCTACCTCTTCGTATTGATAAATTGGTCGGATTTCGTAATCATCGATTGGGTTTTCTAATAACCGATGAAAGCGGTTAAGCTCGATATCGTCCAGAACAGAATTCGCCCTAAGGAATTCGTTTATAGTGTTCTGCATAACTTGGAGTGCCTGAAATTTCTCCAAACCATTTAGTAGGAGCAAGGCATATTCACAATAAATAAAGCAGGAAAAAATTGACCGAATGTGTCGATGAGTGATACCTGATACTTCAGCAATGATTTGATAGCGTTGTTGTATAGGTTTATCTTTTAAGTAAAAAATAATAGGTAAGATTCGCATTAGTGAACCATTTCCATTGTCGTATTCACCCGCTCCTCCAGAAGTTTTAGGGCTAACTCCAGTTGCTATTTTGTGAAGAGCTGTAGACGTTGCTATACCAATATCAAAGACATTACCATGGGGCGTCCACAAGCCAGCACTGTACCATTTAACGGCTTGAAGAGCTATGTCGTCAAGGTTATAGCCTTTACACAAACTTTCAGCTAAACAAAAAGCTAATGAACTGTCGTCTGACCATGTTCCAATAGGCTGATTATGAGTGCCAAACCCAAGCATGTCAGTTACAGGGTTATTGTGTAAAATCTTTCTGCTGGTAAATTCGACAGGAACCCCCAAGGCATCGCCTACACATAGTCCCATAAGGGCATTTAGGACATTGTTTGATGAAGTTTTAGATGTGTTCATTGGGTTAATTGTTAAATTAGTGGTACTGAAATTTTACGTGGTCGGCTAAACTAAAACGCCGGACGTCTCCGCCCGGCGCTTCCCGAAACCTATGAGGTTTTCAAAACCTTATAGGTTTGTATTATAATGCTCCTTCTTTAATCTCATCCACTACGCCCGGATCGAGCAGCGTTGAGGTATCTCCTAAATTACCCGTATCGCCTTCGGCAATTTTGCGCAGGATTCGGCGCATGATTTTCCCCGAACGTGTTTTGGGTAGACCCGTTACAAACTGAATTTTATCTGGCTTGGCAATGGGACCAATGACCCGGCTAACGGTGGCCAGAATATCGCGTTTGGTTAGGTCGGCATCATGTCCGTTCGGTTCCTGATCGGTAATGACGTACGCGTAAATGCCCTGCCCTTTGATGTCGTGCGGATAACCGACAACTGCGCTCTCAACTACACCCGTGTGCATGTTGATCGCATTTTCTACTTCGGCTGTACCGATGCGGTGGCCCGATACGTTTAACACGTCATCGACCCGACCTGTGATTCGGTAATAACCGTCTTCATCCCGCAAGCAACCATCGCCTGTAAAGTAAAGACCCGGATAGGTCGCGAAGTACGTCTGACGGCAGCGTTCGTGATCGCCGTAGGTAGTACGCAAAATACCCGGCCACGGAAATTTCATGCAGAGGTTTCCGCTAACACCGTTCCCTTCGATTTCCTTCCCGTTTTCGTCCACCAGAATTGGCTGAACGCCAGGGAGTGGAAGCGTAGCAAACGTAGGCTTTGTTTTAGTAATACCTGCCAATGGCGAAATCAGAATGCCACCGGTTTCGGTCTGCCACCACGTATCAACAATCGGGCATCGGTTTTTACCAATGTGATCGTCGTACCAATGCCAGGCTTCTTCATTGATCGGTTCACCCACTGAGCCAAGCACCTGTAAGCTACTTAAGTCGTGGTTCTCGACCTTATCAAGACCAAAGCCCATCAATGACCGAATAGCGGTTGGAGCCGTGTAAAGAATATTGACGTTGTGTTTATCGGTAATGTCCCAGAAACGGCCACAATCGGGGTAGGTTGGTACGCCTTCGAAAATCACCGAAGTAGCGCCCGAGGCTAATGGGCCATACACGATATAGCTATGCCCCGTGATCCAACCAATATCAGCGGTGCAGAAAAACACCTGATTGGGTTCGTACTGAAATACATTCTGGAACGTATAGGTTGCGTAAACCATGTAGCCGCCACAGGTATGCACAACGCCTTTGGGCTTGCCCGTTGAGCCGGACGTGTACAGAATGAAGAGCATGTCTTCGGCGTCCATTTCCTCGGCAGGACAATCGGCTGTAACTTGTTTTAACTCCTGCTCCCACCAAATATCGCGGCCTTTCAGCATGGACACTGGTGTGCGGGTACGCGTCATAACGATCACTTTCTGAACGCTTGGGCAGCCAATCAGTGCATCGTCTACAGTACTTTTGAGCGGAATTTCTTTATTGCCCCGATACGAACCATCAGCTGTAACGACCACCTTACATTGCGAATCATTAATCCGGTCAGCGATACTTTGTGCCGAAAAACCGCCAAATACCACCGAATGAACAGCGCCAATGCGGGCGCAGGCCAACACGGCAATGGCTAGTTCGGGAACCATTGGCAAGTAAATACAGACCCGGTCGCCTTTGACAACGCCGTTACGTTTCAGCACATTGGCAAATCGACAAACCTGATCGTGCAGCATTCGATAGGTAAGCGTAACACCCGCTTCATGTGGGTCGTTGGGTTCCCAGATGATAGCCGGTTGATCGCCCCGTTCGGCCAGGTGCCGATCAAGACAGTTTTCGGTAATGTTTAGTTTGCCACCAATGAACCACTTAACATTCGGTTCGTTGAAGTTCCATTGTAGGGTTTTTGTCCAGGGTTTGCGCCACAGGAAATTCTGAGCGATTTCGGCCCAGAACTCCTCAGGGTCGTCAACACTTTTCTGGTAGGCAGTTTGGTACTCGTCAAAGGTTCGGATACGCATAATCAATGAATGACCGGGACGCCGGTCCGATGTGCGAATGAGTGAATTATGAATGAACTATCCCGTCGTAACGGATTTAATCGATAAACGAAATAAGGAAGCAAATCTATTAACTCATTCGCTCAATCACTCATTCACTCATTAGATTTATATTCTCCATTGAGGGCGTATTTGCCGAAAAGGATCAGTCCGCCGACAACGATGGGGACGAGTACGCAAAGGATCACCCAGCCAAATACGCGATCTTCGAGTTTATCACTACTAATTTTCGTCAGGCTATCGGTAATGCGTTCGTAACCAACGTAAACGCCAAGCAAAATCCAGACAATGCCAAAGTATTTCTTAAGTAGTTCCATAGTAGTTAATGCATGATGTACAATAGCTAATGGGAAGTGGATAATGTTAACTGGTCAGTCCTTGTTAATTATTCACTTTCCGTTATCCATTAATGAATTTTTAATCCTCCGCCGTGGTGTAAGGTTTATTATTTAAATACAGCAACCCAATGACCAGACATACGCCCGCTACCAGAATGGGGTACCAAAGTCCTTCGAGATAGGGTTTCGCCACTGAACCCGGAGCGACTTCGTTAGCTTTTGTGGCCGTTGCTACTAAGGCGGTGGCAATGAATGGGGTTAGTCCACCAAAAATGCCATTGCCAATATGATACGGCAGCGACATGGACGTATAGCGAATACGAGTTGGGAACAATTCGACTAGGAAGGCTGCAACGGGGCCATAAACCATGGTTACATAAACTACTTGTATGAATACCAGCAGGACCATCAACCAGAAACTAGCCGTGGGTAATATGATTGTTTTGGTCAGTTCAGGTTTAGACGATTTGCCTCCTGGGCTCTCTGTAACCGTTTTTTCGATGTCTTTGGCTATGAGTCCACCTTCGTAAAAATGGTTGGTGGTCATTGTAGTCAATAAACTGCCATCATCTTGTTTGGTCGACTTGCGGTCAATCGTCTGGGCATCCACAAACTCCTGTTTCTGACTTAGATCGCTCAGGCTGTATAGTTTATCGTAGATGGGGCGATAGGTTAGAATCCCCAGTGCCATACCCGCCAGCATAATCGGTTTCCGACCAATCCGATCCGACCACCCACCGAATACAATAAAGAAAGGAGTAGCCGCGAGTAGGGCAATCGCAACGATCATATTCGACTGCACAAACTCGACATTGCAGGCTTTCTGAATAAACGATAAGGCATAAAACTGCCCCGTGTACCAGATAACACCCTGCCCGGCTGTAGCTCCAAACAGTGCCAGTAGCACCATTTTCAGGTTCTGCTTCTTGCCAAAACTTTCTGCCAGTGGGTTTTTCGAGAGATTTCCTTCAGTTTTTAATTTGGAAAACAAAGGCGACTCGGCCATCCGTAGCCGGATAACAATGGATACGCCAACTAGAAGAATCGATAATAGAAACGGCACCCGCCAACCCCAGGCCGCAAATTTGTCAACGCCCAGCGATTCGCGGGTTAGTAAAATCACGCCCAATGATACAAACAAGCCTAGTGTGGCGGTCGTCTGAATAAAACTTGTGTAATAGCCCCGTCGGCCTTCGGGTGCGTACTCGGCCACGTAGGTTGCAGCGCCACCATATTCGCCACCAAGAGCTAGTCCCTGAATTAGCCGAAGCAATAAAACCAGTAGGGGAGCCCAGAAACCAATGGTTGCATAGCCTGGAATGAGTCCGATGGCGAAAGTTGAACCGCCCATTAGCACCAGCGTCACTAAAAACGTGTATTTCCGACCGACCAGATCGCCTAATCGCCCAAACACCAGCGCGCCAAACGGGCGTACAATGAAGCCTGCGGCAAAGGTTGCCAGGGTCGAGAGTAAGGCAGCTGTGGGATTATCTTTCGGGAAAAATTGCGACGATAATATGGCCGCCAGACTACCGAAAATATAGAAGTCGTACCATTCAATGAGCGTTCCGACCGATGAGGCCGAAATGACACTGAATAAGGTACGTTTATCAACCGTTGATTTCGGTTTCGCTTTGTTTCGCTTGGCACTCATAAAGAATAGGAAGGGAGAGATTTCGCTTACCAAAGCGATTTAGGGGTAGCATTTACCTTATAGAGTGGCGAAAGAGCGAATGAGTGAAAGTGCGTAAATACACAAGGTACCGTCTGCACTTTCACTCTTTCGCTCTTTCGCCATTACGGCGCTAGCCGTTCAATCTGCCAATTGCCATCTATGATTTTATAGCGAATTCGGTCGTGTAATCGGCTTGGGCGACCTTGCCAGAATTCGATGGCATCGGGCAACACCCGGAAACCTCCCCAGTAGGGCGGTCTGGGAATAGGTTGACCTGCAAACTGGGCTTCCAATTCCCGCTGTCGGTTTTCGAGTACATCGCGGCTTTCGATTACATTACTTTGGTTCGAAACCCAGGCCCCAATCTGACTGCCCCGCGGGCGACTGCTGAAGTAAGCATCCGATTCTTCAGGCCTAACTTTTTCCACCACACCCTCAATCCGAATTTGCTGTTCAAGTTCGGGATAAAAAAAAGTGAGTGTAGCAAACGGATAGTGCGTAAGTTCCTGCCCTTTCCGGCTTTCATAATTAGTATAGAAAACAAAGCCCCCGTTTGATACATCTTTCAGTAAAACGATTCGCCCATCTGGACGACCCTCAACTGTAACGGTACTGACATGCATCGCATTGGGTTCTGGAACCCCTGCCTGCACCGCTGCATCGAACCATTGCCGGAACTGAATAATCGGATCTGGAGCAACCTCAGCAGCGTCTAAACCGCTTAGTGTGTATTCATTACGTAAATCACTGATAGCTGATGACATTCTGTGGGCTTGTTTAAAGGCTGTACTACAAGAAAATTCGCATTTTATCGTACTTTTGCAAAAGTAATCGGTACGTTCCCAACATGGCAAACCAAGAGCAGGAAATTAACCAGCAACCAGAAACCACTCCACAGGCTGAAGGATCGCTGGCAGTGCACATTCCCGAAGATACCACAACACCCGCTGTGGTCACCCCCGAGGCATCAATCGAGGGTAGTGAGGCTACGCCTGAATTGGCGGAAGTCGACACCACACCAGCTGCCGAAACGCAGTCGGCGGAAGCGAGTGAATCTGATATAGCGACTCCCTCAACACCCACACCCGTTGAAAGTAGTACGTCTGTAACTCCTTCGGATGAAATCGCCGAGACGCCCGAAGCGGCTGAGGTTGATTCTACGGAGGAAGTTGCTCCAGTATCCGTTGACGAGCCTGCAGATATACCTGTAGTGGAGCCAACTTCAACTGTATCGACCGATGTACCGGAAATCAGTGAAGAAATCACAGCGCAGTATGCTGATGTGCCAGAGGTCGAAGACGAAACGGTGACTCATTCTGCCGTTGATTACAGTCAGTTTACCAAGCAGGATTTTGTTAATCTGTTGGAAACGCAACTGGCTGCGATCAGTACAGCATCGGTTAATCCTAGTGATTTCAAGAAGGCCGATCTGGTACTGAAAGAAGTCAAGCCGCTATTCGATCAGATGAAGCGGGCAGAGCGCGAAGCCGCTTTGCAGGCTTATGTTGCTGAAACAGAGGCCGAAGAAGGCTTTGAATACAAATATGATGAGTTTGTTACTCGTTTCGACGAGTTATATAAACAGATCAAGAGTCAGAAGAATACCTACTTCCAGAATTTAGATAAGGCTAAAGAAACCAACTTTGCTTCGAAAACAGAGTTGCTGACTCGCCTGCGGGAATTGGTTGAAACGGATGAAAACAATGCAGGTGATCCTAAAGTAAGCTGGAACGAATTCAAGAAAATTCAGGACGAGTGGAAATCGGCCGGAAACATGAATTCGCCCCACAATGCAACGCTTTGGGCAACTTATCATGCACTGGTTGACCGGTATTACAGCAACCGGAATATCTATTTTGAATTAAAAGAACTCGACCGTAAACGAAATACCAGCCTGAAAACGGAGGTAATCGAGAAGGTCGAAGCGATGGCAAAAGCATCGGAAGAAACGTCGGTAACCCGGCAGACTATCGATGAGGCCAACGCTTTGTTCGAAGAATATAAGCACATCGGTCCGGCTCCTAAAGCTGAGCAGGAAGTATTGTGGGGTCGGATGAAAGCCGCTCTGGATGTTCTGTACGACAAACGTCGGGGACAAACCAATGAGCAGCGGAAAGAGTCGGCTCAATTATACGAAGAGAAGTCTGCGATTTATGAAGAATTAGTACCCATTACTTCATTTGCCTCGAACAGTATTAATGACTGGAACGACAAAACGAAGGCAGTTATGGCTTTGCAGGATCGCTGGAATGCGATCAAAGGGCCAATGCCTCGTGAAGAAGGCAAAGAGTTGAGTAAAAAATTCTGGGCTGCATTAAAAACGTTCTTCCATAACAAAGGCGAGTTTTTCCGTCAACTCGAAAGCAAGCGGGAAGAAAACCTCCGGGCGAAAGTTCAACTCTGCGAACAGGTTGAAGCAATCCTGGCTTCGGGCGAAGAATCTCCAGAACTGACGCAGACGGTTATTGAACTGCAACGTCAGTGGAAAAATATCGGTCAGGTTCCCGAGAAGCAAAAGAATACGATTTTCGATCGGTTCAAAGCTGCCTGCGATGCATTCTTTAATAAGAAACGCTCGAAAAATCAGGAAACAGAACGGGAGTTTGAAGCTAACTTGGCGCAAAAAATTGCCCTCATCGAGCGCATTGAAGCGGCTGCCAATGCCAATGCTGACCTATCGGAATTGAACGAGTTCAAGAAAGAGTGGAATGCAATTGGCTTTGTTCCCAAAAAAGACATGCAGTCTACCCAAAAGCGGTATATCAATGCAGTTAATGCATTGGTAGGCGCAACGGGTAAAATTCCTGCCAAAGACAAAGAGCGGATTATGCTTCAAAGTGAAGCTGAAGCTACCCGCTCTGGCGGCTCCCGTAACGGTGGCGGACGTGACCGCGATTTCAATCGGGGTGGTGGTGATAGCGCCGGTAATAAGCGCGAAGGCGATATTCGCCGACGTATTACGGCGATCGAAAACGATATTGCTACCTATCGGAATAACATTGAATTCTTTGCGCGGTCAAAGAATGCTGACAAACTCCGTGCTGATATTGACAAGAAAATCGCTGAGGCTGAAAAGCAACTGGACGACCTGCGGCATCAGTTACGAGTAGCTCAGGCATAAAACAGTTTGAAAAATTAAAAAAGGTGGCCTGATTCAGAATCAGGCCACCTTTTTTAATTTTTTTTTAGGAACTGTCTTGCAAAGAAAAATCAAATTGCCTACTTTTGCATCACGATTCGGAAACGAGTTGAGAATTGTTGCCAGTGTCGGATAGCGGTCGATTCCGCCTGATTTGTAATCAGGATGCGCAAGCGCGTCGGGGGTTCGAATCCCTCCACTGGCTCTCTGAAAATCAGCCACTTAACAGAAATGTTGAGTGGCTTTTTTCGTTTATGTGCAATGCGTTTGGTTGGTTGGCTTTGGGAGGTGAGAATTGACGATGATAAGATTTACACGACTTTGGCTCATAATATTTTTAAGCTGTTCCCGACACAAGTGTAAGCAATTGGTATACCCACTACAGCCGATACAACGCCCACTCGCGACGACAATATGGCGATGGGTAATCTTGATGGAGCAAAAGCCGATGAATCGAGCCCTAACGCTTACCTGATTATTCGCTAGATACAGTTGAGTGCTTCTGAAAAAGAGACATTTAGAAGTAGGTTAGCTTACTGTTCTTCTTTGAAAGGTGGAAAGTTTATAGCTAGGTATGCGCTCTTCGGCAGTTAAACTATTGATTTATTTATGCATTGGCCTAAGCTTACTGACCTGTGTGGACCCCCTTGAATCAACAATCAATAGCTCGCTGAACGTCTTGATTGTTGATGTGACCATTACCGATAAAGCAGAAACCCAGGTAATTCGGCTTAACCGATCTCAGGCGGATCGGCTAACCGGCCGATTTGGGTATGTGCCCGTTACTAAGGCGAACGTACAGATCGTAGTGGATTCTGTGGAGGTAGTAATTGCTGAGGAAACTACCGATGGCCGTTATCAACTACCCGCTGATTTTAAGGGGAAAGTTGGCCATGTTTATCAACTTAAGTTCACTTTAGCAGAGGGTACCCGATATGAATCAACCCCAGAGCTATTACAGCCTGTGGCGCCCATCGGGCAAGTTCGCGCCTTATTTAATTCCGCTAGTTTAAGCTCAACAGAACGCTTAAACAATACCTACACAGCCGCTCATGATTTCTACGTGGACTTTACCGACCCAGCTAATCAGCCTAATTCTTATCGGTGGGACTGGTTAGATTGGGAGCGACAGGAATGGTGCCGTAGTTGCAACCGTGGCTTCTATCAAGTTAAGGATGAGAAAGGCAACCTAATCGAAGATTGTGTCAGTACGAATCTAAATTCATCTTTCACGGCTTCTTTTGATTACCATTGCCGAACAGCTTGCTGGGAAATTCTGTATAGTCATGACTTAGTAGTATTCGATGACCAGTATAGCAATGGGAAGCAGATCAAAGGCTTGCGCATTGGCCGGGTTCCCTTGTATTCAAAAGAACCTTCCCTGGTTGAACTTAGGCAGAGCTCCTTAACTAAAAAGGCTTACGATTATCTGAAGCGCTTGATGGAAGATACACAGACTACGGGTGGAGTAGCAGGCGGTCAACCTGCCCTGTTAGTGGGCAACGTACACAATGTGACTGAGCCAAATGAAGCTGTGGTTGGTTATTTCACCGTATCTAGTGTTTCTTCGGTTCGGTACTGGTTAACCCGAAGTGATGCGACCGGGATTGCCCCTGGCTTATTTGTAGCCCAGAATGGGCATCCACCCGTTGATGAACCCCCATCGGGTCGGGACCGTCCCCCTACTGCGGTTTGCGTTTCGAGTGATACCCGAACGCCCTATAAACCCGAAGGCTGGCGGGATTGATTTTCGTAGTAAGGATGAGCAAAAGATTACTCTTACCGGTAAAATAGACGCTTCACTACCGATTCTATAGCTGGCTTATCACCATGTAAATTCCTCAGTATAAATGATAGTAGTATTACCGAAGAAGCAAAAAGTAGCTCCTCGCTCTGTCGTTGAATAGTCTAATCCTGTTGAATGCTATAGAGAGTTAATCCCTCTACTTTCTCCAGCAAAGTAGCATTCATTTTTATTCGGTCAATTCCGTCATCGGCTATTAAAAAGGGATTAGAAACACACGAGCAGATGAAGAAGGACGGGAGAATCCAACTATTTGTACGCTTTTAGGGTCTTACGAACATAGATGGCTAAAAATAACGTAAAACCGCCAGTCGATTATTTTCGGCCATCTGAACCCTGAGAAGCTATTCTTTTCGCTTTTATTTGTAAAAAATACACACACCCACAATGAAACTATTGTACGATTACCAGGCCTTTACCGCAAATCGATTTGGAGGAATATCACGCTACTTTTACCATCTCAGGAGTGCTCTTCGACAGCAAGGTATTGAAGCCCGAATAGCGATTCTTTTTTCCAATAATGAGTACTTAAATCAGAACGTCTGGTCTCGCGCTCAAACCTTTCGTTATTTTTTGGGCTATAGACTCACTAACCGGCTCTTTTCACTAATTAATCGTTTGTGGAGTTCGGTGCAGGTATTACAGAAGCAGTATGATTTATTTCATCCTACGTTTTTTCATCCCTATTTTCTAAAATTCATTGGTAATAAGCCTTTCGTCTTAACCTATCATGATGCCATCAAAGATAAATTTGGGGACAAATATGGGCATGTCGATAATACGTCGAAGGCTCAAAAGCAGCTTTTACTCAACCGGGCTGCCCATATCATTGCGGTATCAGAAAATACGAAGGCTGATTTAATCGAGTTGTTCCAGCTTCAGGCAGATAAAATCACGGTTATTCATCATGCAACTTATTTCCGTGAACTCACCGTACCCGACACGTTCCAAATCCAGACGCCCCAGTCTTATCTACTTTATGTAGGCGGTCGGGAGAGTTACAAAAATTTTGCTCCGTTTCTTCAGGCTCTTACTCCTCTGTTCAAAAAATACCCATCCCTGACCTTAGTTTGTGGCGGTGGAGGAACCTTCACCGTCGATGAAAATCAACTTGTTGAACAGCTAGGACTAACCGACCGGATCATTTATTATGCTATAAATGACCCAATCTTGTATCGTTTATATCAGCACGCTCTGGCGTTCGTATATCCCTCGCTTTATGAAGGATTTGGAATTCCGATTCTGGAGGCCTTTGCCGCTGGCTGTCCAGTAGTAGTAAGTAATACTTCCTGCTTCCCAGAGGTAGCTCAGGATGCCGCCCTTTATTTTGATCCTGAATCTGCTCACTCGATTCAGCAACAGGTTGAATCCATTTTAGTCGATCCTGAGCTGCGCCAGTCCTTGCGTCAAAAAGGATATCTTCGACAGGAAGCGTTTTCTTCTGAGCAACTGGTTCATCAAACTCTGGAAGTTTATCGGCGAGTACTCGCTCTTAATGAAAAAGCCGATGTAAAGGTACCTTCCCACTACTCTGCTCAATAATGGGCTACTAATTGGCAGAAAATGTTACCTGTTGTTGTCATTCATCAGGAAACCAATTTTATAGTTGTACGATCAGCTGCGTAATGTTACAACCGTATGCCATTAACTGCGTTCATTCTTGCTCTGTAGCAGTCGGGCTTATATAAAATTTTTGATGCAGAGAATCAGTTTAATCCTTATTTAACCCAATGCCCACTGAGTAAGGTCCTAAAATAAGCTTCGCTTGAATAGCTTTGGCTCCGTTTACTGATTTGTGTCGATGCTATGGACTGGATTTATACCTTACCCAATTGGCTGCTTTTTCTATTCTGTACCGGAACTTCCATGACCTTTGCCGCCTTGGGTCTGTTGACGAGCCGAAAATGGGTGCGACGACATGCCGATCAACATGAGCAGCAAAATGATTTGGTGAGCTACTTTTTGGGAGCTTCAGGTGTCATTTATGGTATTGCCCTGGGGTTAGTGGCCGCTGGAGTCTGGAGTAATTTTCAAACCTTATCCGGAGAAGTTGATGACGAAGCAGGTATCACGGCAGCAATCTATCAGGATATCAGTGCCTACCCAATGCCACAGCGCCAACTATTGCAGCAACATCTACAAGATTATGTCAAAGCCGTAATTAATCAGGATTGGCCCCAGCTTCGACAGGGGAACATGCCTACAGCCAGTACCCACATCCTGTATCGGTTTAAACGAGAGTTATTCAATTTTGTACCCACCGATGCTGGGCTACGTTTAATCCATGAACAGGCTCTGGAACAATATAACGAGCTAGCTAAGGTGCGACGGGACCGATTGCAAGGCAGCAACAGTAGCTTACCGGCTGTTCTATGGTGGGTCATTATTCTGGGCTCCTTTATTAATATTATTATTACCTGGTTTTTTGTCAGTGATCATGTAGGGTATCACCTGTTACTGACACTTTTGTTAGCCCTTCTATTAGGCTCCTTACTGTTTTTGACGGTAGCAATGGATAATCCTTTTCGAGGTGACTTTAGTGTAGATGCCAAATCGTTTGAACAGGTGCTTAGCCAAATGCTACCCGCCACTACGCCCAAATAGACGGTTAAACATGCTTTCGAACCTTAATAGACAAATCACGACACAATCAGTAGTAGGACATGGTTTGGCGACCGTAGATAGAAGTAACTCGCTATTAATCAGAATTTAACTCAGTTCGCTGACTGCCTTAGTCTTCATTCCCCTATCTTCAAATCTTAAAAAGGGTCTGATTCTTAATTTATCTATCGATGGAAAAAGTCGTTGATTATTCACTGGAATGGGATGTTAATCCTAATCGGCCGGACGCCTGGCGCATCGTCATCTCGACATCAAAGCATGATACTCCCTTTAGATTGCCCGTAAATTCACCCGAGGAAGTTTTTGGCAGCGGCTCATATGCTCAGTAAGTCCTCAGTAATGTATGATCTTAATACGGGCCTGTTGGTTGTGCCACAACGACATGCTGGAACATAACCGACTTTCTTTAAACTGTCTCGCCTAAATTAGTCACAGCTGATTTCATCAAAGCCTTTTACCCAAAAGGCTTTATCTATAATGGCAAGATTATAGGATTTAACCTGTTCAATACCAGGAGCCCTTATAATTTACTCGTAACGCCTTAAAAACTGGTTACGAAATTACAACCACAAAAAACGCTGGCCTCATTGAAGCCAGCGTTAATATATAACCCATATCGGATTGCTAAAATGAGATTTTGCAATCGAGACCTGTTAGACGGCGAGTAGGCCACTCGGTAACCAACTGGCGTCCATACTGACGGATGTATTGATAGCTAAAAATGGAAATAATAGGAGCCTCCTGTTAAAACGATAGATAGAAATTATTGAGATTTTATAGTCGTAAAATGGACTATTAGTTATATGATAGTATGCACTTAAAAGACTCCTGTAAAATTGTATATATTTATAAACTATATAAAAAGTATACTGATAAATAAGAGATACCATTGTTATTGTAAATCAGGAGATTGTCTTTTTAGTCGCCCCTTGCCCTTCATCAGACTCCCCAACTAATTGCCTTCGGAATAAGACGGTTAAAACCCGGATTTATGCCCGTTGATACACGTATTTATACGCTATGAGACCGGTTAGCAGACGGTTTAACTTTGTCTTTTTGTAGTTCCGGTGAACAAGTAGTTGTTCGGTTCTTGGGCGACTAGTTGTGTGTTGTATATCCTCGATTAATACTACCTCAAATGACTACTCATCGCTACCTCACTCTACTTTTCTGCCTGGTTGCCGGTTCAGCGACGGTACAAGCGCAATCGATAGCCTCTTTGAACCCCGTAAGTCGTTCTTCTGAATCGAGAACTACAGTGAATGCCCCGCGCAAACCAAAGGCAATGGTGGAAGCGCCTTTCTATATAAAACTTTACGGGTTCTATAGCCTGTTAACGCCAGGATCGCAGGTGGCGACTAGTTATACGTCGGGCTTATCAGGCATGACGAATTCGGGTTTTAAAAATAACAGTTCCGGCTTAGGCGCTGGCCCACGAGCCGGTATCGGTGTTGGGGTAATTGTCAGTGATTTTATTAATCTGGGAATTGACGCCGATATGTTGTTTGGCTCTGCCTTAACAACGGAGTATATCAGTAAGAGCTCTACCTATACATCGACAGGTACTACGACCACAACCTTGAAGGTCTTATCGATAACACCAAATATTACCTTCAAAGCGCTGTCGCGGCCTGCCTATTATATATACAATCGACTGGGCCTCGTTGGAGGGATTATTATGGATTATAAGACGAATTCCAACAACTTATATGCACCCACTACAGGTACTTCTACCACAACAATTGCTGAAACAGACTATCGCCAGAACTCACTGGCAATTGGCTATCAGGCTGCTTTAGGGATTCAATTTCGCCTGAGTCAGAGCTTACGGGGATTTGCGGAGATCGTTGCCTATAATCAGTCGTTCAAGCCAAAGGAGTCTTTGTATACATCAACCACAACAAATACAAAAACGGGTGTCGTAACCAGCAAATCCTCTACCATCTCTCAATACAAGAATGAGGGCGAATATACGACCACCAAGCAAGATGGTATAGATGTTTATCAATCAGCCAGTTATAATGTGGTCATGAATAGCATAGGTGTGGGTGCTGGTTTAATGTTTCGGTTCTAAACCAACGTTTTAGGTATGCCACAGCCCTATTATGCATTGCCGCTACGCCTGGACGAAGTGCTGCAACATAAATCACATCCAACCTGCTCATTACCGCAGTCGATTGCCCAGAATCTTTATCTGATGCTAACGACTCATTTTAACGAGTCGCGATTTGATGAATCGTTTGGGTGTAGTTTGTGGGACGAAGATTTCTCCAATCTGGCGAGCAGCCGCTGGAAAGAAGATATACGCCAATCGATTGAGGCATCGGTGCTTAAACATGAAAAGCGATTAACCCAGGTGCGGGTCCGGGTCGATCTGACCGATCAGGAAATGCAACTTGACCGAACAAATCGCCGGATTAAACGACGACTCAGTGTCTGGATTGATGGGGTGCTGGCACGAACCAATGAGCAATTTTCGTTTCAGCGCAGTCTGTTTCTGGCCCCTCTTTCCACCGAATAACGTTTCAAGTGCAATGTTTCAGGTTTCATATGCCAGCGTTTTGAATTTGGAACATGAAACCTGGAATCTGAAATCTGAAATCTGAAATAACCTAACCTATGGCTGTTACTGATCTTGTTTCGGAAGGCTTTGCGCGCGAGCGGGTCAAAGCCCGAATGCTGCGTCGGGCTGCGGATTTATGGGGTTACGCCGAGACAGACCTCGATAGCTTCGACCCGCTGGTTACGTTGTTGATAGAAGCCTGTGCCGTGGAGTTTGAACGAGTGTCGGTGGCCATTGGGAATACCCAAACCCGACTGCTCGACCGACTGGCGCAAGTGCTGCACCCTGAGCCTGATGTTGCCCGGCCTGCTTTTGGCGTTGCGCAGGTTCGATCGGTTGAGCCCAGGGCTTCATTGTCTGTAACCACGCAACTCGTTTACAAACGGGCCGGAGCCTCGCGTACCGACTCCACCAATGCACTTGAAGCCTATTTTTCGCCTGTTGATGCCTATTCAATTGTCGACGGAGCGATTCGCTACATGGCCACTACCGATACCCTCTACCGAGTAGACGAGCCTACGCAGAAAGCGCCCATCGCTCAGCGTCAGGGACTACCAGCCGTACTGCCTTACCAATCGGTATGGCTAGGACTAGAGCTGGACGAGAATATTGCGTCGTTGGAGGGGTTGACGTTCTTCTTCGACTGGTCGTCTGAAACGGACCGGACTGCTTATCAATCGTTTCCGGCTACCGGCTCATGGTGGCTAGGCGGACAGGAGCTACGAGTTCGGGCGGGTTTACCTGAAAAGAAAGCGTCTAGTTCGTCGAATGGACTTTTAGGAGACGAATTCGATGTCATGAACAAGGTTGAAAAACAGGCATTAGTTGCTTATGAGCGTCATTTCGTAACCGTCGAAACAGCACCAACTTTTAAATCGTCAGGCATACAACGGCAGGCGTATCCGGCACAGATCGGACAATGGTTTGCTGAGCGGGAGTTGCGTACGGTTCGGGAGTCGCTTTGGTGGGTCGAACTACGGTTATCGCATACGGTCAGTTCGCAGGCGCTGGAGGGGCTGCTAGTTGGGCTGAACTGTTTCCCGGTTGTGAACCGACGACTTCACCGAATCACGTACCGACTTCAGCAAAATCTTAATATCATTCCGCTCGAAACCGATCGTTGCTTTTTGGCCATGCGGGATGTTCGAACGAATCAGAATCGCCAGCTCACATCGATTCCCCTTGGTAACTTATCGGATTTGGCCACAGATACCTACACTGTTCAGTATGGCGTCAGCCGATTCGATGACCGGGATGCCCGTCAGGCGCTGATCAATATGCAGGATTTGCTACGTGATGAAAGTGCATCATTTGCGGCATTGGGGGAGGATTTTCTGACGTCGGTGATTCGGGAACTGAATCAGGCACTGGCCCGGCTCGAAACAAAGGTTGATCAGAAAACGCGCAAGCGCGATTCGATTCCGTATCTGATCATTAAACCCAAACAGGCGGGCGAGACCGTATTTATCGAGTATTGGACCTGCGATGGTGAATCGGCCAATCGCCTGCCCGTGGGGAGCCGACTCGCTCCCTATTCCGATAGCACATTGCGTAAGGATTCTGGTTTTCTGATGACAGCAACCACGGGTGGTCGCGAGCGCTTGAAAGAATCAGAAAAGATTACGCAGTATAAACGGGCATTACTGACCCGAAATCGAATTGTAACCCTTGAAGATGTGCGTGTTGTGTGTCAGGCTGAGCTGGGGCATCACCTTCAGTCGGTTCGTATAGAACGGGCTTTTCGTGTAGATCCACTGCCCACAAACGGTTTTCAGCGGTGCATTCGGGTAAGTCTGGAGCCATCTTCAAGGAGCATTTATTCCGATGCCGATTGGGCGCAGCAGGCTAAGTTGTTACAGAGCAGTTTAGAGGCACAGTCGGTATCGGCCTTGCCTTATCAGGTTATCGTTGCACCAATAAAATAGTAGCCACCGGGTTTTAACCCGGTGATTATTGAGAATAACCGAATGGAACCACTAGCCGATTATGTCATCCAATTAAAGCACCTTCCGATTGACCTTCGGGTCGAGATGGTGCTGGTGGATATGCTCGAAGCCGGAATCTCACTCGATGAGCTGATTTTGAATCCGGTGGGGGCATTCAAACGAACATTTGGGCGTGACATTGTCCGAACCAATTGGGTTGAAGCGCAGCATAAATCGCAGCGTTGGTTGCAGATTGACTTGAATCGGACAGGCTTATATGACTTGTTGCCGGAGGGCGTTTTTCATCAGCCAACATCGAATGATGCCTCAGCGTCGAAAGAAGCCGTATTGCGCGAGATAAGTGTGCAGCGTGAGCGCGAGCAGGCCGCCCGCCGGTTTTTCCTGCCCATCGAGCAGGAGTTTTTTCGGCAGCGGGTTCGGATTGAGCAGGAGCAGCAGACATTTCTGTCAGATACCAATCCAGTACAGTCGGATGATCCACTGGCTTGGTTCTGGAATTTGCCACATTTTCTGACCCCAACTCAGACAAAGCGCCTGCTATACCTATTGCCTTTAATGCATAAACTGGCAGGCGATGTAGCAGCTATGACGACCTGTCTGGAGCAATTGGTTGAAGAGCGCGTGAGCCTGCAACTCGACTCGCCGGGAATGGCGTTGGTTCAGGCCAATACGCCTGCGTTGGGGCAGTGGGAGTTGGGCAACAGCTCGGTATTTGATGGCTGGCTGAATAACGAGGACCCCTTGCTTCGAATAACCGTGCACATTGACCGGAGCGAACGGGTAGTCGATTACATGCCAGGGCATAACGGTATTCGATTGATCGAATGGCTGACCGGCTATTTAGTACCCTTAGATACCGATGTCCAGATCGATCTGGACACATCGACGCTTAACGATTCGTTTTTATTTACCGACAATAACTCATTGAGTCGACTGGATTTTACAACACGAATATAAATGTAGGATATAGGATGTATGATGTATTTCATTCCAATTGACATTTTCTATACATCCTATATCCTACATCATACATCAAAAAAGACCCCCTCTACCATGACTGTTCCTGAACTTAGTTACCCACCTGTCAACTGGATTGATGGAATGAAGATTGCCCGACGGCATTTTACCGAATGGGAAAACTTCATGCACGATCAGTTGCGCGATAGCAACGCATTGGGGCTATCCCGATTTCGCTACGGCATTCTGCCTGCCGATAATGCGCTTGATGTGCAGATCCAGTGTGATTTTAACCAGCAAATCCGGGTGCAACTGCGCAGTTGCCGGGCCATCAGTCCGCATGGTGGCCGGATTGACTACCACAGTCCAGCCGATTCACTTACTTGTTCGACCTCGTTTGCATCGTTGGCCGAAACCTATGGCTTACAAACGGGAAAACCGCAGACCTTCGACGTACTCCTGACGGTTGACCCGTTTAATCGCATTCCAACGGGTGAGCCCATTCTGACCGAAGCGCCCCCGCGTCATCCGCACACCCGCCCCGACTACCGGCTCGATGTAGTGCCCTCAACACAGGTCCGCGCTAATGAACTGAATCATCAACTGATTGTGGGCCGGGTTCGCTATGGCAATGGAGAAGTCCAGCAGGATACCGATTATCTCCCTGCCTGTACATCGATTCATAGTTTACCCCGATTACAGCAATGGCATCAGCAATTTGGTAAACACCTCGAATCGCTGGAAACCAATGCCTATAAAATCCTGCAACGAACAAAGGAGAGAGACCCTAAAAATGGCCTGCAAAGCAGTACGCTACTGATGGCCGAACGGATCGCCTTTATTCTGGGTGACATCAGTACCCGGTATAGCTGGATTATTCCTTATGAACCACCCGTTCAAATGGCTGAATTACTTCTTCGGCCTATTCAGGCAGTGCGGGTCGTAATGACTATGTTGAGCGGGCGTGAGCGCGAAGAATTCATCGGTTACATTGGCGAGTGGGCCGATTTAACACCGGGAGCGCTGGAAGCACAGCTCAATGCAACCCTGCAACTACCTTACGAACACACCGAATTAACCAACTTGCTCACGGCGTTGGATACGTTTTATCGAACCCTATCGAATGTGTTTTACAAACTGGCGCAGCTTGATTTCATTGGCAAACGCAAAGGACAAAACGTATTTATCATCGAACATGAAGTGAAAGAAACCCCTCCCGAAAAACCACGTTCACGCTGGAGTCCCCTGGGGTAGAACCGCTTAATAAGTAGAAATCAGTGTCTGTCCGAAAATAGATTAACATTGATTCTCTTAAGTTGCTAAGTTCTATAGTTCAAGTTCCTGGATACTGACCTCAATCTTGACTAACGGTAAAACCTAACTCTATCAATCCTCTCCGCTTACCAATGGAACCTCTCAACAAACCCGAACGACAGCAGGCTTTCAGCCGCTTTCTAGGCGTTTATTGCCTTTCGCTGAGTGTGCCTTTACTGGCAGTTTATCTCTTATTTAGTGCCCCTAACTATGTGCTAAAACAGGAAAACGCACGACTCAATGAAACCCTGACTGAACAAACCCAGAAACTGATGAAGCGTATGGACGGGGTAAGTGCGGATCTCAAAACCATCCAGACGACGGATCAGGCTTATCTGAAGGCAACGGATATTGAGAAGGGAAGTTTGAAAAACCAGCTTTCAGGCTTAGAAAACGGACTTCAGCAACAAGTTAATGGACTTAAGGCCGATACCGCACAGTTACAGCCACTTAACAAGCAACTTTCGTATGGCATTATTGGAGCCTATGATGCCGTGCTGACGTACCGCAATAGCATTAGCTACCTGCGCGATCTACTCGAAAAAGAAGGTATCGATGCCAGTCAGGTCGATAAACTGACGGCAGCACTTACCCAGGCTCGTCAGGAAAATGAAATGCTCAAGCTTCTGGCCGCTAAAACGTCGGCACCAGCGGCTGCGCCAGCACCTTCGGGTGGGGGAGGACCTAACTACCTGGCGCAGTTTCAGGAATGCACCAACAAAATGGTAGATGCGCAACGGCGAATTACACAGCTTCAGGATCAACTGAAAGCGGCCGGTACTACACCAGCACCTGCTGCAGCTCCTGTAGCTTCGGGCGTCTCGCGGGCAGATGTCGAAATGGATATTGTGGATCGATGTGAGAAAAAAGCCGATGCCACCAATCGTCCTCCGCTTTGGCGACGACCTCTCTATGAATTTGCGATGGAAACGCTCGAGAAAAACCCTCGCCCCGACGCCAAACAGCGGATTACGGCAATCAATGACAAACTACGTCGGCTTGGTTCTGACTGAGGAATAAATTGTCAGGTATGGTCAAGAGTAGTCAGGGATTGTCAAGAGTGGTCAGACATGGTTATCTCGCCTTGATAAATTTTGACCGCTCTTGACAATATCTGACAACACTCGACCACATCCTGACTCATTTTTAAACTCCAATTCTGATGGCGTATACGGAAGAAGTGAAGCGAGCCATACAGATTGCCCAGGCTCTGTCTAAGGAATATCAGAACGAATTATTTGCTCCGGCGCATTTGCTGATGGGGCTGTTGCATAATGAAGTCGGCATGGCTTCGTGGCTGGCGGTTATTGGGCAGGATATTCCCTATCTGCGTGAATGGGCCGAAGTACGTCTGGAGGCTAGTCCAAAGTCGAGTCGTTTGTCGCCCAACCCGCCGGGCGATGAGCAGGTAAAGACGGCTATGGAGTTGGCTGATCTGGTAGCCATGCAGTTGGGTAAAGCGCAAACTGACCCTGTGTGTGTATTGGTCGCTCTGCTTAAACCGGGTGTGGCATTCAGTGCCGAACAATTAAAGAGCTTTCCCATCACGCAGGCAGAGCTAATGCAGGCCGCTCTGGCCGATGCTGATGTACAAACAGCGGTGGCACCAGATACCAAGTCGAATGGGGTTGCCAAGACTAACGCCCAGTCTAGTACAACGGGCCAGGCATTGTTGCGTTACTGCGTCGATAAAACGGCGATGGCTGCCGAAGGTCGTTTAGACCCAATTATTGGTCGTGACCGGGAAGTGCGTATGATGACCGAAACCCTGGGCCGACGGACGAAACCGAATGTTATTCTGGTAGGTGAACCAGGGGTTGGTAAAACTGCGCTGGCTGATGGTTTCGCCCTGAATATTGTAGCTGGTGAAGTTCCCAATCATTTGCAAAATGCCCGATTGCTTGAGCTGGATCTGGGAGCATTGGTGGCAGGTGCTTCGTATAAAGGAGAAGTAGAAGATCGGTTGAAAAGTATCCTGAAAGAGTTGAAACAGGACACAAAGATCATTCTTTTCATCGACGAGATTCATCAATTACTCGATAGTCGGGGGCCGTTGGGTACTGGCGTCGCCAATCTCCTCAAACCCGAATTAGCCAAAGGGAATTTAACCGTCATTGGGGCTACTACGCTCGATGAATATCGGAAATACATCGAAACCGATGAGGCTTTTAGCCGCCGATTCGATGTGCTGCGCGTGGAAGAGCCTAACGTTGACACGGCCATCCAGATGATTCAACGGTTGGTGCCTTTTTATGAACAACACCACCAGCTCAATGTCGGGCCCGATGCTGTGGCTGAGGCCGTAATACTGGCTAAACGATACAGTCGCAATCGTCGATTACCCGATGCTGCCGTCGATCTGCTCGACCGGACCCTCTCGGCAGTTCGGATGATCAGTGAGCGAACACCTGTCGAAGTCGCAAAACTGACCGAACAACTCGATCAGCTAAGCGCTGTATCCAACGGGCCTGATTCGCTACGTAACCTGCGCTATTTACATCAGGAACTTGAAAACAAGATCAGCCCGATTTTGCTGGCGAATCTGCTGGCCGATACAACATCTGATGAAGAATCGGCCCCCGATCCATTTGAGTCGGCATCGACCTTGGCTGACCATATTCGGCAAACGCTCAGTCGCCTGGCCGATCAGGTGGCTACCCCGAAAACCGACGTCGATCGCCATGATGTAGCGGCTGTGATCTCGCACAAAACCGGTATTCCACTGGGAAAAATACAGAGTCAGGAGCGCGACAAACTGCTGGCGATGGATGAGGTACTGAAAAAGCGAGTTATTGGTCAGGATCATGCCGTGAAAGCTGTAGCCGACGCGATTCTGGAGGCTCGTTCGGGTCTGACGAAAGCGGGACAACCCATTGGTTCGTTCTTTTTGCTTGGGCCAACCGGAACCGGAAAAACGGAACTGGCTAAATCACTGGCTGATTTTCTGTTCAACGATGAGTCATTCCTGATTCGGTTCGACATGTCGGAGTTCAAAGAGGAGCATTCGGCTGCTTTGCTCTACGGTGCCCCTCCCGGCTATGTTGGTTACGAAGAAGGTGGCTTGCTGGTGAATAAAATCCGCGAAAAACCGTACTCGGTCGTGCTGTTCGATGAAATCGAAAAAGCGCACCCATCGGTATTCGATATTTTCCTGCAAATTCTGGACGAAGGCCGATTGCACGATCGATTGGGCAAGGAAGGTGATTTCTCGGATGCCGTTGTGCTGTTTACGTCAAACATTGGTAGTCAGCTCGTTATTCAGCGGTTTGGGGAAGGGCAGATACCGACCAATTCCGAATTGATGGAGACAATGAGTCGCCACTTCCGGCCAGAGTTTTTGGCTCGTCTGACGGAGATTGTACCCTTTGCCCCGATTTCCGAAGACAATGCCGTTCGAATTTTCAATCTGCACCTGCGTGGCCTCACCGATCAGCTTACCAAACAAGGCATTACGCTGGAACTCACTACTGAGGCACAACGCCATCTGGCGTTATCGGGTTTTACCCCACAATATGGTGCCCGGCAGCTCAAAGGTGTTATCCGAAATCAGCTTCGTCGGCCGATTTCCCGGATGATCATTGCGGGCGAGGTGACAAAAGGATCGACGATTCAGGTAGGCCTTCAGGGGGAGGAATTGCAATGGACAATTACCCATGAAGAAACGCCTGCTTCACAAGTATTATCAGAGTTAGTCACAAATGGTCAGGTACTGTCAGGATAGCAGCTTATTAACTGTCCTGACTATACCTGACAAACCCTGACAACACCTGAGCATTAACCAATTATGCCACAACCAGCCGCTCGTTTAATGGACATGCACGTTTGCCCGATGCAAACGCCTGCTGTAGTGCCCATTCCGCATGTAGGTGGGCCCATCATGGGACCCGGCATGCCAACGGTACTGATTGCTGGTCAACCAGCCGCTGTTATGGGCGATATGTGCACCTGTGTAGGGCCTCCCGATGTGATTATAAAAGGCTCGGCAACGGTACTGATTGGTGGAAAACCCGCTGCCCGAATGGGCGACACAACGGCTCACGGAGGCAGCATTGTCGCCGGTTGTCCAACGGTTTTGATTGGTGGGTGAAGTTTTCAGTTTACTGTTTTCGGTTTACTGCTGGCTGATGAGAAAGGGATTGATGCTTCAGCCAACAGTAAACCGAAAACAGTAAACTGAAAACTATAACAAATTGATTTCTAATTTTTTACCTAACTGCATGAATTATGTTTGACTACGGAATTGGTGGACAGGAGCGCAAGCTCAACGTTAGCGAGAGTATCGTTGACATCCCCCAGAACAAAACCCTCTTGATTGAGAAACTGACCACTGATCCATCATTCAGCCCGGAGGTGGTAGAAGGCCTGAAAACGGTAGGTGAAGTATTTGCCCATTTCAAGCCAGAAAACGAAATAGAATTTGACACCGAAGATGGGAGTACCATCAGCGAAACGCTCCGGTTTAACTCGCTCGCTGATTTTGGTAAGAAAGGTATCATCGCCCAAATCGAATACTTACAGCAGTTGAACATGACCTTCGAAGATTTTCAGAAGTATGTCAAGCAACTCAAGTCGAATAAAATTCTGAAAACCATGCTCGAAAATCCCGATGGTAAAGCCGCCTACATAGCGGCTATTCAAGCCATGATTCGCGAACTGGAAGAAGCGAAATGAAGTATTCTGTTTATGGTTTTTAGTTTGCGGTAGCTAATCGCTGGCCCAACTGGCTGACTGTCAAAAATGCTGACGCGCCAGTCAACCGTAAACCGAATACTGTAAACCACAAACCCTAAAAATCTACATGGAAGCACAGAATAAACCCTTGAAAACGGGCGAAAAACTCGCCGAAGATATTCCCTCACTCGAAGCCAGTGCCGCCAAATTAGCCAAATACGGCGGTTTTGCTATTCTGGAAACCACATTGGATGGGGTTCAAAATATGAACCCAGAGAAAAAAGCCCGTAAAAAAATCTTTCTGACCGAAGAGGCAAAAGCGGCTGAGCGAGCTGAATTAAAGAAACGGCTTGAGCTAATGCTTGAGTTGTTAGGAAGTGCCAACACCGTGGGCGAAGTGGCCGAAACGGCGCAGAAGAAAGCCGAAGCTGCTCAGGAACTCCTGTCGCAAAATCTATTGCGTGCCTTTGAGGCTAACCGAAGTCTGGAGCAATCATACCGATCGGTGGCTAGTTTCTATGCCAATACAGAACAGGATAAAGCGAAGAATGTCAACATAATGAACGCTGAACCTGAGCAACTGACCGACCTCGATAATACAACTTATATCGATGCGGTGGCCGAAGAGTTTGCCCGCACCTTCGATCGGCTTGACTTACGTGACAGCTACTCCCTGCTTGTACTTCCGGGCTACTTAGGGTCGAAGAAAGTGGTGGATAAATGGGCACAGATCGCTCATAAAAACAAGGTCATGATGGTGACCGATTTCCGGCATCTGGATGCGCCCGAAGACGTGGTCGATCTGTTCGAATCGGCTGATTTGACGGGGGGCGATGCCTATCTCTCAAACGTAATGATGACCTGTAACTGGCTGGCTGGGCGAGGTAAACACCAGGATGTGGGCGAAGAAGAAGACCTCTATGTGCCCGGAGCAGGTGCTTTAGCCGGTAAACTCTATGCCACCGTTATGTCGCAGGTGTCGGCTGGTCGCAAACATGGTGCGCTGAACGAAGCGGATGGTGTCCGATTCCCACTGAAGAAAAGCGAAATCTCGGCGCTGGAGAAAATGGGGCTGATTCCGATGGTAAACGAATACGGAAAGGTGATGCCTTTCTCTGCCAAAACACTGTTTAACGGTGATAATCTGGGTTTGCAAACATATTCTGTTGTGCGGGTATTCGATTACATCACCAAGGTGTTGATTGATTTCCTGAACCGTCGGGCGTTTGAGAATTTCAACTACAATACCAAAGCTGATATTCAGAAACAGATTGTGAAGTTTCTGGACAACGTAACTGGGCCCGGAAAGCTGATCGAGAAGTTCAAACTACTGCGCTTTGAACAGGACCCCAAACAGAAAGATCGGATCTATCTCGATATCCATATGGTGCCGTATTTCCCGGCCAAGACGTTCCTGCTCAAACTCGACGGACAGAAAGGCGACGATCCGGATTCGGCCGAATGGAAAGCAGACTACGATCAGCAATAGACTTACTTAATCATCAGACTTCTAAATCAACAACAATATGTCTGCTTACAAGGCAATTTTAATGACCGGTGATTTCGGGTACGGACTCAACCGGGTTAACTTTTTTGTAGCGCGCGACCGCGATGATAAAGGCCGACCAGTGCCAAATCTGGCCTGGACCATTATGGTCTCGATGTACGCCGTGCGCGATACTGTGTTTACCGAATGGATGATTGATCCAACCAAAAAAAGGGACATGGAGATTTTCTTCAATGAAGGGGGAGAGGTCGCCGTAAAAAAGTGGAATTTCAAAGATGTGTACTGCGTTGGGTTTGAGGAAAATTTCGTGCAGGATCTCGGCATTATGGAAACCATTCTTCTGCTTTCCGGGCAGGCAGTCACCAACGGAAACGCGACGTTAACCTACCAATGGGCGTAGACATACTGAACTTAACCAATACGAACAATGGCTAAACGAGCAGTTTTATCGGTTTGTGGTGAAGATTTTGACCTGTTGGAGTTCAATATCAATCTCAGGCAGAAGACGAATAACCTGGGCAAACCCGCTTCGGGCGTTTTCCTGGGCGATTTTTACTTCATTATCGAAGGGGGGAGCGATATCTTCTTCGAGTGGATCAGCGACCCTACCCGTATGGAAAGTGGGTCGATTAAAGTCTACTATAAAAAAGGCGACTCTCCTTTTGTCGAATACACGTTTGTGCAGGGCTTTCTTACCACGATCCTGGAAAACCTGTACGACAACGAGGGCATTGAGAATGCCTTCAATAGCATAAGTATGGCCGAAGATTCCAGCGAAAGCTTTGAACTGTGGACAAATATGGAAGGTACGGGGTTCAAGTCCGTCGATCTAAGCCATATCCTGACGAATACAGTAGCCAAGACCCGGCAGTTTCAGCAGCGGACGGGCATTGATTACGTGCTTATGATCACCCTCTCGTGCGAACAGGTACAGATCCGAAAAATTACCCACAAGAACGAGTGGGAAACCCAACGGCGTTAAGCGTTGGTAGTGAGCGAATTAGTGAACTTCTTTACTCTTAAACCACTTCAGCTATGGCATCGCTTCGTGCAGAGATGACAGTAGACAATGATTTATTCGCGCTTAACCGAATTTTTTTCACGGCTTCGCGCAAACGAAGCCGAAAAGGCGAACCGGCATCGGGCATAAACTGGCGCATGCACATAGCCATGGACGTGCTGGAGCAATCGACCTTTGCAGAGTGGATGTTCGACTCGAACATGAAAAAAAATGTTACGGTTACCTTTTATGCTACCGACGATGAAGGCGGTGGTGAAACCAAATTAAAAGAGTGGACCCTGGAAGCTACCAATTGTTTCGGTTTGCTTGAATTGTTCGTTGGCGATGCATCGTTTGAGACCACGAACTTAATTCTTAAGGGCAAATCCCTGTCAAATGGAAATGCTACGTTGACAATAGGTTCAGACGCAAAATAATCGGCAACGAACAAAAACTATGGCGCATAAAGCAATTTTAACAGTAGCGGGTCAGGAGATTAAAGCCCTGGAATTTCTGGTTTCGTTCAAACAGGCGTCCAATCAGAAAGGGCTCCCCGCTTCGGATGTAATGCTGGGGGATTTTTACCTCATCACCGAAGGCGGTTCCGACTTCTTTCTGGAGTGGCTGGCGGATGAAGATCGGCTAGAGAGTGGCAATATCAAAACGTATCGGAATGATCAGCCCTCCGTTTTTCTGACGTATGAGTTTGAGAATGCCTTCGTTACGGATGTTTCCGAAAGTTTCTACGACGACCACGGCAATATTCAGAACAAGTTCAACCGGATCAGTTCGGCCGAAGACTTAACCGATGACTCCTATGAGTTCGGCTACAACTTGACCCGGCTCAGTAAACAGGAAAGCGTGCTGGTCAGGAATATGTGGAAACGTGTTCGCCAGTTTCAGGAACGGACGAACATGGCTTACGTCTTATTTATTACGTTGTCCTGCGAAAAAATAAAGCTGCGGGACATCCCGCTAGATAATCAGTGGATCGACAGTTAATCGTTTATTTAATATAGCTATGGCTTATGATGCAACCCTGAATGTAGACGGGAATGCCTACAAAATTAACTGGATGCTATTGCGCATATATCGTAAGGAAGACCAGAAAGGTAAACCTGCTTCCCGACCTGCATGGGCAGTCGTTGTTAGTTTAGACGCGATGGACGATAGTACGATTAAGAGCTGGATGATTGACCCACATATGCAAAAAGACGGTAAGATCATTATGAGCCGCGTTGACGAATCGGCTACGTTTAAAGAAATTGAGTTTAAACAAGCGCATTGTGTAACCTACTTCGATGAGTTTTTCGCAGATGTCAATTACCTAAATACGATCATCATGATAACTGGCGGAGAGGTGACGGTCAATAAAGCTACGTTGCATGTTACATAAATCAACTTCTTTCAACAGAAACGACAATGTCATTCCAGGCTACATTAACCATTGAGGGCAAAAGTTTCAATGTCCTGCAATGTAAGCACAGTTTATCGCAGAAATATGAGCGGGGAAAACCAACCTCGGGCGTACGGGGAGGAGCCATTCAAGTTATAATAGACGGAACCGACGACGATTTACTAGGCAGTTGGGCAACCAGCCCTACTCTAAAAAAAGATGGGGAAATTACGTTTGATCGGGTTGATCAAAAATCGTCGCTACAAAAACTTGAGTTTCAGGAAGCGTATGCAACGGTTTATCTGGAATTTCTGGCGTCCGATACCATCGATTCTGAAGGCGTTCACAATGCTATTATTGAGTCGATCCAACTAGATATGGTTAGCACAACCGACCCTGATAATGTAAGGGCCATCGATAGTACAAAAACATTAGTGAAGTTTACGGAACGAACCGGTGTAAGTAATTGCATTCTTCTCCGAATATCAGCGGCTAAAATCAAACTCGACGGTATTGAACACCAAAACACGTAATCAATGGCCAAGCAGGTCGTAACGCATGTAGAACTTGAAGGCGGCAAAGAGCTGAAAAATGTTTCAGGGCTGTCTATTGAGCAGGACTTATTCGGGCACCATACGTTTGAATTGTCTGTGCCGTTCGAAGACCTGGAAGACGCTAATGAGTTATTTTTTCATGAATCGCACAAAAATGTAGTTGGCAAAACCGTTCAGTTTTCGTTTGATCCTCTGCTCGAAGACGGCTCTTTTGATTTCAAGTTTAAAGGCATTATCACCGAACTGGCGCTGAAAAACACCAGCGACACGTCGAATATTTTCCTGCTGAAGGGCTACGGACTTACCATTTTGCTGGAAGACAGCCGGTTGCGCCGGACGTTTCTTCAGTGTAGCCTGAGCGATATTGTCAATCAGGTTTTAATGCCTTACCCCAATAATCTGCTTAAGCGATCGGTTGATCCCAAATCGTCGGAAAGCCTGAAATACGTTGTTCAATACGACGAAACGAACTTCGAGTTTCTAGCCCGTCTGGCTGCTGAATATGGCGAATGGTGTTTTTACGATGGACTGCAATTAGTATTCGGAAAGCCCGACGATCAAAAAGTTGATTTCAAGGTGGATGGTATGCAAACCTTTGCCATGAGCCTGCGAGTCTTGCCCGCTAAATTTTTATACACTCGTTACGACTATGTTGCCGACGAGACTTACCAAAGCCATTCCGGCGATCAGCAAGTGAGCGGCTTGGGCCAATGGGGCGATTTTACGCTGGATGAATCCGAGAAAATGTTCAGCCAGGAATCGCAGCTCCCCTTACCAAAGCTCGTATACGGCCAAGGTGAACTGGACGAAGTGGCCAAAACACAGAAGGCCATGGAGGCCAGTCGATTGGTTGATTTTCAGGGATTTGGCGAAAATCCAGATGTGTCGGTCGGAACGGTTATTTCGGTAAAAGGCTCCCGAATAACCGAACGAGGCACATCGGAAGAAAACTTTGGCAGTTACCGGGTTACGCATGTATCGCACACCTTAGATGGCAGCGGCAACTATTCCAATACATTTCGGGCTGTACCTGATTCTGTAACCTACCCGCCCCCCAATCCATCCTTCAAGCTCCCGATTGGCAAGCCAGAGCTGGCCAAAGTGGTTGATAATGACGACCCCGAATCATTAGGACGGGTAAAGGTCGAGTTTATGTGGCCGGGCAACGCTAAAGAATCTGACTGGTTACGGGTAGGCCACCCGTACACGGCCAATGGCGAAGGCATGGTGTTTATCCCCGAAGTGGATGCCCAGGTCATGGTTGGCTACGAGTCGAATCTGGCTGAATATCCGTTTGTTTTAACTAGCCTATACCCGAAAAACAACAGCGTCAATTATACCCAGCACGATAATGTTCAGAAAACGATTCAGACCAAAGGGGGCAACAAAATTAGTTTGTACGATGAAAGAGGGGACGAGAAAATTGAAATAACCAACGTCAACAAAGACGATACGCATATCGTACTGTCGTTCAATGGTGATGGTAAAATTACCATTCAAACGCAGGGTGTTGTGCACATCGAAGGCAGGGATGTTGAAGTAAAAGCGCAGAACAATATAACCCTCGAAGCTCAAAACAATATTGAACTGAAGGCTACTAATGGTGTGAAAATTGAAGGTACAGCCAGCGTCGAAATTAAAGGGGCAAAGATTAACGCCGAGGCCGATGCTACCGCCGAAATCAAAACCAACGGTCAACTGTCGCTCGAAGGTACCCAAACGTCTCTTAAAGGCGATGCTATGGTAGAGGTGAAAGGGGGAGTTATTACACTGAACTAAGTCGGTTACGACATCGGTCATGTCCCACCACTAAAGTGATGGGTTATAACATCGGTCATCCCTACGGGATTGTTAGGTTATTCTGTGTCATCGGCTATGTCTCACTACTGAAGTAGTGGGTTACAACATCGGTCATCCATACAGGATTATTTGAAAATCCCGAAGGGATGATCGATATTGTAACCCATCACTTCAGTGGTGGGACATAGCGATAACATGACCTAACAATCCCGAAGGGATGACCGATATAAATTATGGCAAACACCTACCATCAGGTTTACATTCAAGCTGTTTTTGCGGTTAAATATCGGGCTGCCATCATCGACAGAACCTGGCAAAATGATCTCTTTGCTGTGATTGGCAATTTGATCAATGAAACGGGCTGTCAAACCATTATCGTCAATGGGGTTGCAGACCATGTCCATTGTTTTATTGGGCTAAAGCCAACGGTGGCTATTTCAGAGTTAATGAAAGCGATCAAAGCGAAATCATCAAAGTGGATAAATGAAACCGCTCTGACGCCTTCGCGATTTGAATGGCAGGGAGGTTATGGCGCCTTTTCCTATAGCCGCTCACATATAGATAACGTGTACAGATATATCGAAAACCAGGCAGAGCATCACCGAAAACAGACGTTTCGAGAGGAGTATATAAACTTTTTAAGAAAATTTGGCGTGCCCTACGATGAACGATATATTTTCGGAGAATTGGTCTAAACACTTCCTCCTGAGAGGGAATAAGAGTGATCACCTCGCTGTTATTGTTCGTCTAATTAATGCTCTTTACTCCGCCCGCATGGCTACAATTGTAGCGTTGTCAACTAAGTTATTTTGATTGAAATCGAGTGCCGGGTCCAGATAAACACGACGTTGCCACCATGCCGATTTTTTAGTGAATACCCAGCCAAAAGGCCGCCCGGATGGATCGGCGAAATGAATTGGGCTGGCAGGTGTACGCTCGTTGTAGTCGTTGATAAATACCAGAAAAAGATCGCCCAGCGCCATGGCAACGGGTGCTTTGGCCTTGAAATTCGTAAAGTTTGGGTCACTCGGCGTTTTCAGAAACTCAAACTGAATCACTAAAATCTTCGATAGGTCGAGCAAGTCAACATCCGGCATATCGCCATTAACCGGGTAATACCATTTCCGATAATTAGCTGGCGGAATATCCCGGTAGTACCGATAAGCCTGCACAACTAAAAACGGAATCAGAAAAGGGAGCAGACTTGTCACAAAAGGCCAACGATTGGCCAGGAACCCCATTTGCTGATAAAGAATCAGCGTAAATGCCATACCTAGTAGCAGTACGAGTAAAGTACCTAACAGCCCCATGCCAAATGCCGCAAATACTGCCGGAACAAAGCGAGGACTAAGCCAGAGGTGAAGAATTCCTATACCCAGGGCTAGTACTTGCACCAGAAAATAATACCATTGAAAATTGGCGCTATCGAGTGTGCCCGCAAAACCTGCTGCGCCCAGCAACAGACCGACCACAACACCGTAAAGAAGCCCCGGAACTCGTTTTACGAAGGATAGATTGGGCATTATTGGCGAATAATTATTGACCGAAGAGGAGTTCTTTTTGTTCGTATTGCAATATGGTCGAAAAATTAAAAGATCACACCAAAAAGTCAACGAAGGGGCAATAAAACTGGTAAATCGGCTTCGAGCCTTCAACAATTAACCAGGCGCTGTTTCAGAAAAATCGACAAGTTTGTACGATATACCAAAACCAACGCCTACTTTTAGCGCAAACCTCATGCTGCGTATATGAATCGTCTTTTCCTGGGTATCCTGCTCATCCTTGCTGGTTGCGGAACATCATCGCAAAAAAATGAGAAGCCCGAAGCCGGAACCATCGCTCCACCGTTTAAGCTCCCTTACCAACTGAGTGCTCCTATAGAGGAATATAAACTTCCGAAGGAATTAACCGAAATTTCGGGCCTGACTTACTTCAAGAACGACCAGCTATTGTGTGTTCAGGATGAAGAGGCTGTGGTCTACGTGTTTGATACGAAGAAAGGCAAGGTGGTGAAGGATTTTGGGTTTGGTGGGTATGGCGATTTTGAAGGAATCGAGTATGTAAACGATGAGGTGTACGTGCTCGAAAGCAATGGAAACCTGTTTCGCTTTGAGCCGGAGTCGAAACAGATTGGTAAAACCAAAACCGAGTTGCCCAAGAAAACCGAAGTAGAGGGATTGGGCTATGACCCGAAAACCAAGCGGTTATTAATTGCGGTTAAAGATGGAAAAGGCTCAAGCGATAAAGCCGTTTACTCGTTCGATTTGATAAACAAGGCCGTGTTTAAAGACATGAGTCTGAACGACGAACAACTCGAAGCCGCCGGTATTGACCCCAAAACCTATAAGCCCTCGGGCATTGCCGTGCATCCCATAACAGGGGAGTGGTACATCCTGACCTCTGCCGGAAAGCGGCTGCTAATCACAAGTCGACAGGCGAAAATTATCTATTCGGAACCGCTCGACACTAAGCAATTTCGCCAACCCGAAGGCATTTGCTTCGCGCCCAACGGCGATATGTACATCTCCAGCGAGGGCGCCGGTAAGAAGGGATACATTATGAAGTTTACGTATCGGAAATAAGAAAACATCTGTAAACTCATAGCGTATGCTGGTGATTTCTTCTACCCGTTTTACCTTGCAGGCCAAATGTATTCGCCATTCACGACAATCATGAGAACCGCTTTGCTGCTAGTTGGGCTGCTACTTACTCTTTCGCCAATTTATGCCCAAGTTGAGTCGTTGCAGACAAAAATTGACCAGCTCATTAAAGGGAAGAAAGCAACTGTGGGCGTAGGTATATACGACTTTGGTAGCCGACAGACGCTGATCATCAATGGCGATAAGCACATGCCCATGCAGAGTGTATATAAGTTTCACGTTGCCCTCGCGGTGTTGAGCGAAGTAGATAAAGGCCATTTGAAACTCACCCAGAAGATGCATGTGAAAAAAAGCGATATCGTGCCCGGTCTGCATAGCCCGATGGGTGAAGACTATCCGAAGGGCGAAGTCGATCTACCCCTGGCCGATATTATTCGGTATATGGTTGCCGAGAGCGATGGCAGTGCCTGTGATTATCTCTTTCGATTGCTCGGTGGGCCAAAACAGGTGGATGCCTTCATCCATAAGCTGGGTATTCGGGATGTGGCGATACGGGAAACCGAAGAAATGATGCAGGCAAAGGGAAATTGGGACGTTCAATATACCAACTGGACAACGCCAACGGCCATGCTCAGTTTGCTGAAGCTATTTTACCAGCGTAAAATTCTGTCGGCCAGCAGCCACGATTTCCTTTGGAAGGTGATGGTTGGAACAACAACAGGGCCGGACCGACTCAAGAAATTGCTACCTGCTGGTACGATAGTCGCTCACAAAACAGGTACGTCGGGAACGAATAAAGATGGCCTGATGGGCGCTGTCAACGACGTAGGTTTCATTACATTGCCAAACGGAAATCACCTGGCTATTAGCGTGTTTATTAGTAACACAACCGAAGGCATCGGGGCTAATGAGCGGATTATCGCCGATATCGCTAAAGTAGCGTACGATCACTTCGCCAAACTCAATTGATTGGCAGGATGATAGACCAGCGTTTACTTCTTAAATGCCAATGCCTTCACCGGCTGAATCCGATTGATAATAATGGTGGGTATCCACAACACGAGTGCAATCAGTAAAATGGTCGCGCCATTCAACGCCAGAATAGTTGGCCAGTCCCAGACGATAGGGACGTAATTCATGAAGTAGTTTTTAGGGTCGAGCGGGATTAGTTTGAATTTGTCCTGGATGAAGCAAATGCCCAACCCAACGGCGTTCCCAATGACTAATCCCCAAATTACCATGTTCAATCCTACGAACACAAACATGCGCCTGATGAGAGAGTTACGGCCGCCAAGTGCTTTCAGCAAACCAATCATGGGTGTGCGTTCCATCATCAGCACCAGCAAAACCGACACCATATTGAACGAAGCCACGAAGACAATCAGGGCTAACAAAATAACCATGTTCCGATCGAGCAAAACCATCCAGTCGAACAGCGGTCGGTACTGATCCGTTACCCGCGTTAGGCGCATATCAGGATCTAAAAAGTTGGTTAGGTTACGGGCCGTTGACTCTAGTTTGGTGAAGTCCTTAATGAAAATCTCGTAGTTGCCAACCGAATCAGGCCCCCAGCGATTCAGACGCTGAATGAGCCGAATGTCGCCCAGCGCAATGGTTTTGTCCACCTCTTCCAGTCCCGTTTCATAGATGCCTACCACGGTCATTTTGCGGGCACGAGGTTGGTTCCCCAGAAAATAGAGCGGTATACTTTGGCCAACTTTGACTTGCAGTTGATTCGCCATATACTGACTCAAAAGCAGTTGGGTCGATCCCAAGCCCGTATCGGCACCAACGACCGGAACCGTTCCTGCTACCAGCGATCCACGAAACAAACTCCAGTCGTAATCTTTTCCTACTCCCTTCACCACAACGCCCGTTAATTCGTCGGCGGTTTTCAGGATGCCCGCTTTTAGCGCAGTTGCCTGAATATGCTTGATGCCTGGTAGTTGTGTGCTATCCCGGTATAGATTGGTTTTCAGTGAGAGAGCAGGCGCTTCGTACGACATATTATTCGTGAATTTGCTCACCTGCAAATGAGCCCCAAACAGAAAAATCTTCTGCTGAATAGTATCCTTAAAACCAAATAGTACCGAGAAGGCTACAATCAGGATGGCTAAGCCAAGGGCGATGCTGGCGATGCCGATGCGCGTAACCGTGGCCGAAAAACTACCTTCGGGTGCGTGGCGAACTTTTCGGGCCAGAAAAACAGGAACGTTCAAGATAAGTCGATTATCGGTGGTCAATAGGTATCTGTTGGTGGTCAGGTAACTTACCCAGATCCAGCTATTGATCGTATTTTGTTCTACAACGTAAAAATAAGAGTTTTACAGGGATTAACTTAGTAATAATGACTCCATATCCGACGTATAGGACATTTTGGCTCGTTTACTGGCTCCGACTGCATGTTCTCGGGATAGCTTTAACGGCTGGTTTGCTGATGAACGCCAGTCTGTCGGGTTATGCTCAAGTACATATCAGTGCCGATAGTTTACAGGCCGATGGCTTTCCCATGCGTACTGGCTGGCGGTGGCATCCCGGCGACAATATGGCCTGGGCTGCGCCTTCATTCGATGATAGTCGATGGGATACCATTCGGCCTGGTCGGAATATACTTTATCTGGATCGTTTTAGAGCCGAATCGATAGGTTGGTTCCGGCTGGCGTTTGAACTGGATTCGGCCCGTACACAACCGATGCTTGCTGCTACAATTGGGCAGGTAGGCGCATCGGAAATTTATATCGATGGAGTGCTTTGGCAGCGGTTAGGCCAGGTTGGTACGACCTATGAGCAGCAGGAAGCCTACACACCAACCGACCAGCAGGTTTTTCTATTGCCTCAATTAGCTAGAGGACCGCATTTATTGGCAGTTCGTTTGTCGCAACAGCAACCGCCCTGGTACATGCCCAAGATCCAGTATTTTGAGCGGTCGGTATTTCGAATCAACTTGTTTCCGGCACAGTCGGTTATGGATGGGGTGATTAAGCAGCTGTATATACAGACACCCGGTAACTATCTGCTGATTGGTATCTTTTTGATGCTGAGTGTCATTCACTTTATGTATTATGCATACCGTCGAAAACGGGTAAACCTGATCTTCGGGTTAACACTGCTGTTCGGCGCGCTCAGTGTTACACTAATTGAATCGCTGGAGCTAATTAGGAACAGTAATATTCGTGAGTGGGTTGTGTTGGGGCAGGCGTTATCGGTCT
Source organism: Spirosoma foliorum (assembly GCF_014117325.1). Taxonomy (NCBI): domain Bacteria; kingdom Pseudomonadati; phylum Bacteroidota; class Cytophagia; order Cytophagales; family Cytophagaceae; genus Spirosoma; species Spirosoma foliorum. The sequence continues at coordinate 1,499,045 of NZ_CP059732.1, forward strand.
CAATATTTATGTTCATGTTGCTGATAACATACTATCAGTACCTGGGCCAGCCAACTTCCTGGTTTCTGCGGATCATTGCTTTTCTACTCATCGTTTCGCGGCTTATTCCCTTTATTTTCGAATCATCGAACTTGGTTGGGCTATTGTCGATCGTGTCGGTTATTGGCTTGTTTGCCGATGGCATTCGCGTTAGCATTGATGCCATACGATCGCACAAAACGAATGCCCAGTTCATGTTGATCAGTATTCTGGCGATGATACTGATTTTGATTCTGGGGGCATTTATAAGCTGGTGGTTGTCTGGTGAGTATGTTGCCTATGCGGGTTATGCCATTGAGATTACTAATCTGCTCTTTTTCCTGACATTGCCCTTTAGCTTTGCCATTATTCTGGCTCGTGAACATGCTCAAACGAATCGCAATCTGGAAGATCGACTCGCTGAAGTAGAACAGCTTTCGGCCGAGAAGGAAGGTATTTTGACCCAACAAAACGAAACCCTGGAGCGACAAGTAAAAGAACGAACTGCCGAACTTAGCCAGTCGCTTACCGATCTGCGGGAAACCCAGCAACAGCTAATCCAGCGCGAAAAGATGGCTAGCCTGGGCGAGCTGACAGCTGGCATTGCTCACGAAATTCAAAACCCTCTAAACTTCGTCAATAACTTCGCTGATGTATCGGGTGAGTTAATTCAGGAATTAAAAGAGGAACGTGAAAAAGAGCCCCGCGATGAGGAGCTGGAATCAGAAATCTTAGCCGATCTGGAGCAGAATTTGGGAAAAATCAGCCATCACGGTGGCCGTGCGTCTTCCATTGTTCGGGCTATGCTCGATCATAGTCGGGTGAGTACCGGCCAGCGAGAGCCTACAGATATCAACGCATTAACCGACGAATATCTACGATTGTCGTATCACGGGCTGCGGGCAAAAGAGAAAAATTTCAACGCCAACCTCATTACCCAGTTCGAACCGGGCATTGGTACTGTGACGGTTGTGGCGCAGGATATTGGTCGTGTACTGCTCAATCTGTTCAACAATGCCTTTTATGCTGTACAAGAGCGCCAACGGACGGCTCCTGCTGGCTACCAACCGAGGATTACGGTGAGCACGCGACTGTTGGAGAAAGTTGTCGAAATTCGGATAGGCGATAATGGAACGGGTATTCCAGCGGCCATTCAACAAAAAGTTTTTCAGCCGTTTTTTACGACGAAGCCAACCGGGCAGGGCACTGGCCTTGGGCTTTCGCTTAGTTACGACATTATAACCAAAGGACACGGAGGTGAATTTATGATCGAAACAACCTCCGAAGAAGGTACTACATTTCTGATTCGGTTGCCTGTTTCCCAGAAATTCAAGTGAAAATCGCATACGTTTTTCGTTCATTCGCTCATTTGCTGATTCACTCATTGTTTGTGGCATGTGCAAAAATGCCCTAACTTTGCATTTTAGAGACCTATACATGGCCACCGAACAAATTCTGATTCTGGATTTCGGTTCGCAGTACACCCAATTGATCGCCCGCCGGGTACGCGAACTAAACGTTTACTGCGAAATCCATCCATACAATCATCTCCCCACAATTACGCCCGATGTGAAGGGTATCATTCTCTCAGGTAGTCCTTCGTCTGTTCGTGACGCCGATGCGCCTGAGGTTCACCTGGCTGCTTTTCGGCATAAACTGCCCATTTTGGGGGTTTGCTACGGCGCGCAATTGCTGGCTCATACTAGTGGGGGAGAGGTGAAAGCGTCGGCCATCCGCGAATATGGCCGGGCTAAACTGGGCACTGTTAACACCGAGAGTCCACTGCTGAAAGGCATCGACCAACACTCACAAGTGTGGATGTCGCACGCCGATACGATTACGAGCGTTCCTGACAATTTCAAGATCATTGCTTCGACCGACACCGTTCGGGTAGCAGCTTTCCAGGTTGATGGCGAACAAACGTATGGCATTCAGTTTCACCCCGAAGTGACGCACTCGCTCCAGGGCAAAACGGTACTCCATAACTTCGTTGTCGATATTTGCGGATGCGCGCAGGACTGGACTGCCGAGTCGTTTGTTGAAACGACTGTTGAGCAGTTAAAGCAAAAAATTGGCGACGACAAAGTGGTGCTGGGGCTATCGGGCGGAGTCGATTCGTCGGTAGCAGCTATGCTCATTCACCGGGCTATCGGCAAGAACCTGTATTGTATTTTTGTCGATAACGGCGTGCTCCGGAAAGATGAGTTTTCGGGCGTACTGGAGTCCTACAAAACGTTGGGTTTGAACGTAAAAGGCGTTGATGCCAAGGAGCAATTCTACACAGCCCTCGCTGGTCTTAGTGATCCTGAAGCCAAACGGAAAGCCATTGGCAAAACGTTTATCGACGTGTTCGATCACGAAGCGCATTTGATTGAAGGCGTATCGTGGCTGGGACAGGGAACAATCTACCCCGATGTGATTGAGTCTGTTTCGGTAAAAGGGCCTTCGGCAACGATCAAATCGCACCACAACGTGGGTGGTCTGCCCGATTTCATGAAATTGAAAATTGTAGAGCCGCTCAATACGCTCTTCAAAGACGAAGTCCGGTTGGTAGGGAAAAGTTTAGGATTACCCGATGCTATTCTGGGCCGTCACCCATTCCCCGGTCCAGGCTTGGCGATCCGGATTCTGGGCGATGTTACCCCTGAGAAAGTGGACATTCTGCAACAGGTTGATGCACTGTTCATTGATGGCTTAAAACGCGAAGGTTTATACGACAAAGTTTGGCAAGCCGGCGCTATGCTGTTGCCCGTGCAATCGGTGGGTGTTATGGGTGATGAACGTACCTATGAACGTGTTGTAGCCCTTCGTGCTGTAACGAGTGTGGATGGCATGACTGCCGACTGGGCTCATTTGCCGTATGAATTTCTGGCCGATATTTCTAACGAAATCATCAATCGCGTAAAAGGCGTTAACCGCGTTGTCTACGATATTTCGTCCAAACCACCTGCTACCATTGAGTGGGAGTAAATGGATTTTTGAACTACGAAATACGATTTTACAAAACGCCCGGTGCTGGAAATAGTGCTGGGCGTTTTATTTATGTAAAGTTTGATCAGATGTAGTTGTCATTCGCTAAAAAAGCAGGTAGATAATCAAGGTTTTAAAATCCAATTACCTACTTTTAGCAGCTAATGCCTAACTTTTTATTTACTATGAAACCTACACAAATTAACCGGATTGTGGCGCTAACGCTGGCCGGTGTATTCATGACAATGATGAGCTTCGCCCAAGGAGACAAATCGACACGACCTAGCCCACCGGCACTAGCCTCTGGAAAAATCAATGGCGCTACCATTACCATTAACTACAGCAGTCCATCGGTGAAAGGCCGACAAGTTTGGGACCCTGCCGGTACGCTTGCTCCCTATGGAAAAGTGTGGCGTGCCGGTGCCAACGAAGCCACCATCTTCGAAACCGACAAAGACATTAAAGTTGATGGGAAGGCATTACCCGCCGGAAAATATAGCCTGTTTGCTATTCCTGATCAGAAAGAGTGGAAATTTATCTTCAATTCACAAACCGGCCAGTGGGGTATAAAGCGAGGAGGAGAAGCCAATCGTGATCCAGCAAACGATGTGTTGACCGTGTCTGCAAAGCCAGCTAAATCGTCGTCAATGAACGAGAAACTGGTGTATGACGTAACTAACAAAGCAGTGGTGTTAAAATGGGAAAATGTAGAAGTTCCCATTGCCATCAAGTAACATGAATCTTTGTCATTCCGACGCAGGAGGGATCTTAAGGCTTCTTAGTTTCTAGTAAGGATGATTTAAGATACCTCCTGCGTCGGGATGACAAAAATTAAAAACAGGACGAGCCAGTCAATTGACTGGCTCGTCCTGTTAATGGGTGAATAGAACCAACTTGGGTTTTCTTCAGGGTTTAGTTAAGCTTCAGCGCATCTTCAGCATGGTTGATACCTGTTTTGGCCGAGGATGCTGCCTCGTTAACTTTATTATTGTATGCTGTTTTAGCCCGATCTTGTTTCTCGTTAATTGTAGACTTCGTTTCGTTTTTGTACTTATCGAATATCTCTTCAGCCTTTCCCGCATACTGATCTGCTTTTGCTTCAGCTTTGCCCGTCAGGCGATCGATTTGCGCTTTCACCTGATCAACTCCCTCTTCCCATTGATTCTGTAAGTCGTTAGCGCCCTGTGTCAATTTTTCGCGGGTTTCTTTACCGCTCCGGGGTGCTGTTAAATAACCAATGGCTAAACCTGCTAGTACTCCTCTAAGAAAGCTCATAGTCTTATTTGTTTTGAATTCGTTCTGGGATTTCTTAGGTCAGTGTAAAAAACATGCCATATCGTTTGTTTTTGAATTAACTATTTGATAATCAAAACATTGGTCTTTTTTTTTTGATTTTTTTTGGCTAAGATTTAAGATGGGTTCTGAGTATTTTATTCTACAACTTAGGGGCTGTTGCTGGTCGTTGTTGAACAAAAAGAGCCGCTATTCCTGTAGCGGCTCAGTGAAATAAGCTGTCGTCAAATAAGTCGTTTATCGGTTCTCTGAAATCACTTCACGGATATCGTCGATGATTTTTCCGGCAAGGTAATCAGCCGTTGCCAGGGTATCTGATTCCGAATAGATTCGGATAATAGGCTCCGTGTTCGATTTGCGTAGGTGTACCCATTCTTTATCGAACTCGATTTTAACACCATCAATCGTATTGATTGGGTTGCGGGCATATTTTGCCTGAATCCGATCTAATACCGCATCGACATTAATGTCGGGTGTAAGTTCGATTTTATTTTTAGAGATATAATAGTTGGGATACGTTCGGCGCAGCATCGATGCTGATTTTCCCGATTTGGCTAAATGAGTCAGAAACAAAGCAATACCTGCCAATGCATCGCGTCCGTAATGAAGCTCAGGATAAATAATGCCTCCGTTGCCTTCGCCACCAATAACGGCATTGGTTTCTTTCATCATCTCAACCACATTCACCTCGCCCACCGCCGATGCTGAATGCTGCCCACCGTACTTCTGGGTCACATCGCGAAGGGCAACTGTGCTCGACATGTTCGATACAGTGTTATTAGCCCAACCACTTTCAGCGGTATTATTTTTTAGAACGTAGTCGGCTACTGCCACCAGTGTGTATTCTTCACCAAAGGGAGAGCCATCTTCACAAATCAATGCCAATCGATCAACATCGGGGTCGACAACAATGCCAAGATCAGCCTTGCCTTTGTTCATCTCTTTGATAATATCGCGGAGGTTTTCAGGAAGGGGTTCAGGGTTGTGGGCGAAATTGCCCGTAGGTTCGCAGTGAAGCTTGGTAATTTGCTCAACACCAAGCGCTTCGAGTAACATAGGTACGGCAAGTCCCCCCGTCGAATTGACCGCGTCAACAACAAGCCGGAAGTTTCGGTTGGCAATGGCATCCCGATCAACCAACGGTAACGCCAAAATCTGGTCGATGTGCTTTTGAAGCCAGGTAGTATCTGCCTGGTATTGACCTAATTTACGGACTTCCGCAAAATCAAACGATTCAGCTTCGGCAATGGCTAATACCTCGGCACCATCCTGCCCCGAAATAAACTCGCCTGTTTCGTTCAGAAGTTTAAGGGCATTCCACTGAATAGGGTTATGACTGGCTGTCAGAATAATTCCGCCTGCCGCTTGCTCAGCTGGGACCGCCATTTCGACAGTAGGCGTAGTTGACAGACCAAGATCAAGTACATTCAGGCCGAGGCCCTGCAACGTAGCGGATACTAATTTGGAAACCATTTCGCCCGACAACCGGCCATCACGTCCAATAACAACGGTTTGCCGTTCGGGACTCCGTTTCCGAAGCCATTGCCCAAAGGCAGCGGTAAATTTGACTACATCTAAAGGGGTGAGTCCGTCTCCACTGCGCCCCCCAATCGTTCCTCGAATACCGGAAATAGACTTAATTAATGCCACTTGATGGGTTGGATAAATGTTTTTGGTTAGGGTTGTAAAGATAGTCAATGGAGAGCACTCTGTCGTTGCCGTCAGGGTTAGTGGGGCTATATAATCAACTAACGTTTATTGACTGGCAACTAGTTTGCACCAATCACAATTCTGGCCGTTGGGGAGGACTATTTATGATGTAGGATGTATGATATATGCCTATAGCGTAACTACATCATACATCCTACATCATACATTTTTTGTGGCCCGAACCTTTTCAAAAATGGGGTCCATCCAATAGGAAGGTAGTTTTCGAACGGAGTTGCTGAGTAAGGCACTCCATTGGTGTGATACTTCGTCCATATCTTCTTTTTCAAGCCGATATTCCGTCATATGGAAACTGTTTTTTGGATAGATGACCACATCTAACGGATAATCCACATCGTTGGCACTGACACGAGTAGCATCGAACGCCAAAAAGCCAATTTTGAGGGCATCCTGCAAACTGGATTCATACGATAAGTTGCGGAATAAGAGCGGCTTACCATAACCCGAGTTACCAATAATCTTGAATGGAGATCCCTGGTCAACTTCAACCCAGTTGCCTTCAGGGTAGAGCATATAGAGTTTGTGTTCGGCGTCGTCTTCTAGTTGACCGCCCACAATTGCGTTCAGGTTAAAGTTAAGGCCATTGGCAATAATCGAGGCTTTATCTTCCTGTGCCACTCGCTTTACTTGCTCGCCAAACGCATTGACCGCTTTATAGAGCTTGTTGAATGAGCGATCCTGATCGGTAAGCACCTCACTAAAATAAGTGATGGCTTTATCGCGAACGGAGCGCAGGCCCGAGGTCATGATAAACAACGAGTGATTCTCAACTTCATGAACCGAAATTTTTCGATTCGATGATACTTCTGAGCCGGAAGTCAACCGTCTGTCGGCGATGGCCACTAAGCCTGATGCAACTTTTACGCCTAAACAATATGTCATTCGATACAGTGGGAAATCAGGACATCCAGGTCGGGATGCATCTGGGTACTAAGCAGACAAATATACAGGTTACCCCCGTTTTTGTTCGATTTAAGGGGGGCTTTTCTTAAAAAAATACTGTGGGGTCCTGTCAAATTTTCATCCTGAAATAGCCAGCAATAGCACTAGAATGGCCTTTTTAAGCAAAATCGATATAAGTACTCAGGTAATTTTGAGAAGCCATTTTTATGCCTTTGCTGGCATAGATCAGCATGAATGCACCCTATAGATTGGATGAGTAAAGTCGACTGTGGAGTTAGGGAAAATGAAGTGTTATCCTAGACTAATTTGGAAACAATGCGCAGCTTTTTGGATACGAAAGGTTTGTTTTTGGGAAAGGTTTATGTTACTTTGGCATGTAGAAGGTGATCATGCCCTTTGCCCGTTTTGCGATGAATTTTGACGACGAAGACGACGACGATAGCTTCCTGGACTGGGATGGCTTTGATGAAGACTACGATCCTGAAGAAGCGCGTGCCGAAATGGAGGCAGAAAATCGCCGTATTAAGAATCTGCCCATCCTGCGGAAAGCGAATGAATTGATGGAACTGACACAGGCTATTGTCGAAACCATCAATAAAGAAGAAGACGTGCTGATGATGCACGAACAAATGCTGGCCAATGCCATGATGCTGGCTCCCAAAATTGTTGGGGCCGAAGGGGGAGATTTATACACCCTGCGTATGGAAAATGCCGTGATTATTAAAATGCACGCCCGCGAACTGTTGGCCCAGACGTCCTACTGCAAAGCCGAAAAACTAGCGGCTACGGCCTATCTAAATGTGCTTCGTGAAGAGATCGAGCAGTTTAGAGTCTTATTTGTTGAGTGGGTAAATGGATTTGATAAAGATAACGATGCTCCAGACGATTGGGGCCTGTTTTATTAAGTAAGCCTAATAGGCATCATTCTTCCCAACTATTGGGTTACCCAGCCGACAGTTGTACTTATCCATAGGATAAATTGTACTTCACTTACCTATTATACTTTGCCAGCGGGATAGATTTCGTAGCTTATAAAACTATATTTGTTTGTCGGCTATAATCTCCTGGATATGCAAAAGTATATACAAATGAATTTCTGGTTTTTGGGGCACCTAGGCCTTGGTTTTCTCCTGCTAGGATTCATGGGCTTTTCAAGTCCTGCCTGGGCAATTCAAGGTACTAGCCCTACCGCACCAACAGCTTTAACGCTTACTGTAAGTTCGGCAACTGTTTGCGCGGGTACAAGTACTAGCCTAACGGCTGCGGGGTGTCCTGCTGCTGGTGTTGTTCGCTGGAATACAGCACAAACGGGAAGCATGATTGCAGTTACCCCAAGCCAACCAACAAGCTACACCGCTTTCTGTGACGTGACGACTAGCACAACCGCAACCAGTTCGACTGTGGTCACAACAACGGTAACGACGACAACCGCTACGGCTACTGTTCAGGTGTATTCTCCTATCGTACTAACCTTTAATACGCAATCACCATTATGCAATAATGGAAACGATGGCGTAATCTATATTAACAGTACTGGGGGAGAAGGGGCCTTACAATACCAAATTAATAACGAGCCATTTAAGGTCGTCAACATTTTTGGTAATTTGAAAGGAGGGACCTATCCTATTACGGTAAAAGATACGAAAGGGTGTATCGCACAAACCAGTGTCGAGTTAAAACAACCCCCGGCAATTATTGTCAGTACTACGATTTATAATACTAAGTGTGTAGGTGGGGGAGATGGTGCGTTAGTGGCCTCTGCTACCGGAGGAGTTGGTGATTTTCGTTATTTTATCCAGGACCTTACAGAGCCGCGAACAGTAGGTATATTTAATAATCTGGTCGCGAATACGACTTACACCCTGATCGTTTCTGACAAGAATAGCTGTGTGGTTTTTACCCCTGTAACGATAGGCCAGGCCACTCCGCTCATAATTAAACTGACCCCTGCCCCAACTCGCTGTGTTGGTACGGCAGATGGTAGTATAACCGTTCAGGCGTCGGGTGGAGCTGGAGCTTACCAATACAAACTCGGTAATGGCTCATTTCAGGCAGGAGTTCAGTTTACAGGATTAGCAGCAACTACGTACCAGATTACAGTTCAGGATGGGTTTGGTTGCTTAGGTACACAAAGCGCCACAGTTGTACAACCCTCCGCACTTTCGTTAACGGCTGTCCCGAAGCCTGTCGGTTGTGTCAATCCGAATAGTGGTTCCATTATCGTGACATCTGCGGGTGGTACAGGAGCCGTGACTTATCAGGTTTCTGCTGGTACAACTCCACAAAGTAGCAGCGTAATTGGTGGAATTCCAGTTGGTAATTACACAGTTGTTGGAACAGATGTCAATGGGTGTACGGGCCTTGCGTCAGTAGTTGTTAGTCAGGCAGCTCCACTCAAAGTTCAGGCTGCAACTCTTCCCGCAACCTGTTGTAATTGCCCCACGGGTTCCGTTACTTTAACAAGTACAGGAGGCATAGGAACAGGGCTGCAATACCAGATTATTGGACAGGCCTATCAGGCCGCAAGTCAGATTAGTAAACTGCCTCCCAATACCTATCGTCTGCGTGTGGTAGATAATGGAGGGTGTACTGACTCGACCGTAGCGGTTGTAACGAACATGAATGCACTGACGCTCTCGCAGGGCACTGTCAAAAATGTTTCCTGTTCGGGTGGGAAAGATGGCGAAGCGACGGTTCAAATTGCCGGGGGAGCCAAACCATTTACGGTTTACTGGCAAACTGCGCAAAAGGATACCCTCAAAACGTACACCGCTACGCAAACTGCACTACCCGAAGGAACGTATACAGTGAGTGTTCGAGATAGTAATCGCTGCACTACGAGTACCGTATTCGTGTCTCTAACGGCGGTGAACCCTACTCCAGCAAAACCAACTGTTACACAGGTGGCTAATAGTACGTTAACGGTCAACCAAACAGCGGGTATACAATGGTATCTTAGTACAGGTAATGCGGCAGGTACAGCGGTGCCGAATGCAACAGGGCCTGCGTTGGTGCCCTTTGCCAGTGGATTGTATTATGTGATTGTGACAGTTAATGGGTGTCCTTCGGCGCCTTCGGATGCGATAAATTTTGTCCTCACCGCATTGAATGAACCAGTTGCACCTTTGTCGGTGCGTGTAGTACCCAACCCAGTTATAGACCGGCTACGGTTGGAGATCGAGCAACCCGAGCGATCGGCGGTGCAAGTACATTTGCTGGACGTATCGGGCCGATTAATTAAGTCTTATCAGATACCAATCTTCACGGGCAAAAAACAAGTCGAATGGCCAGTAGAAGGTATTTCGACGGGAGCTTATTTACTAAAAGTAGCCGCCGACTCACGGCAATCGGTGCTAAGGGTGGCGGTGGAATAAGAAGTAATATGTATGATATAGGATGTATGATGTATCAACGCTAACATCATACATCCTATATCATACATATTACAGCCTTTCTTCAAACAGTTTCAAAATCCGTTTGTATTCGTCGGTCCAACTGGATGGCTCAACAAAACCGTGGTCTTCCATTGGGTAGGCCGCTACTTCCCAATTGTCTTTCTTGAGTTCAATCAGCCGTTGCAAGAGCCGAACAGTGTCCTGATAATGAACATTCACGTCGACCATACCGTGGCAGATGAGCAAATAATTTTTGAGGCCTTCGGCAAAGTATATTGGCGATGAACGACGGTAGGCGAGTGAATCTGATTGAGGTTCGTTCAGAATATTGGCCGTGTACGGGTGATTATAGGCTGCCCAATCGGTTACGGGCCGTAGAGCCGCCCCAGCCTTGAACACATCAGGGGTTGTAAAAAGAGCCATCAGCGTAATGAATCCACCGTAAGACCCGCCGTAAATACCGATCCGCTTTTCGTCCACACCCTGCGTTTGCACCAGCCACTTTGCGGCATCAACATGGTCCTCTAAATCTTTACCACCCATGTGCCGATAAATACCCGTGCGCCAGTCGCGACCGTAGCCCGCGCTAGCCCGATAGTCGATGTCGAGTACGGTGTAGCCTTTGTCTACCAGGAGGTTATTGAACATGTATTCGCGGAAATACGAACTCCACCATTTATGGGCGTTCTGCAAGTAACCCGCGCCATGAACGAAAACAACCGCTTTTCCCGTGGCCGGGGTCGCGTCCGACTTGGTTGGCTTATACATACGCGCGTAAATCGTTTGTCCATCGCGGGCGGGAATCGTAACCATCGTCGGTTCGCGCCAGGGGTAACTTTTGAAGTTATCAGTCTGTGATTCCGTGAGCTTAAGGGGAGCGGTGCCGACGATCTGTGAGGATACAGATCGAGAAGATGAACTAGCCTTATTGGCAACTGTCGACTGTGGGCTAACGTCAGCTACATACATCTCCCAAGGCTGATTACTGGACGAATAGCGGATAGCCATTCGGGTTTCGTCGGGAGAGAGGGTTACGTCGTTGGCACCTGTCATATTGGTTAGCCGAACACGTTCACCGCCTGTAACGGCCATCCGATAAAAATGCTGTTCGCCAGGGTGGACTTCATTCGTTTGCAGAAAGAAGGACTTTTTATCCTTCGATAGCTGCACCTGTTGCACTTCGAACTTACCCGAAGTCAATTGCTTTTTCTCGCCAGTTAAGACATTCACCGTGTAAATATGCGAATACCCATCGGCTTCTGACTGAAACCAGAGTGTTTGATTGTCGGCCAGAAAATTCATATTGCCCGACGATGACCCCATACCCTGCCAGTTGATGCCAGGTCCTGCAATCCATGCATCGTCATGCTGACGGTCGAGAAGCGATAGCTTCAGTGTTTCCGGGTCGAGCCGCATAATCCAGCGGTCTTTGTTATCGAGCGACCGAACTACTACCACACACAACTTGCCATCGTCTGACCAGACAGGGCCATTGATGACAACAGGACGCGTTTTTTTTGCCGTATCGGGTTTTGCACTGGTCATCGATTTCAGATAAGCCGGTTGATCAGTAATACCCGGAATGGTTTTGGTACTAACAACCCGAACGGTATCCTTAAGCTTGTCGTACACAAAAAACTCCTGTGTAGCTGTCGGCGAGCCCACTTTGGTACGGGCCGCCAGTTCTTCGGTATAACCAGATTCCGTTACATAGTTGGGCACTTGCGCCGTCTTGGCATTGGTAGCGCTTTTGCTCAACCGATAGGTCACATAACGGCCATCGGGGCTAAGCTGCGGAGCAAGTAATTGTTTGTCGTCCAGGTAAATTTCTTTCGGGCGTTTGGGCTTGTCGGCTTTGGTGATGCGTTCGCTTTCGTCTTTTTTTTCTTTACGCTCTTTCAGCACCGACGACAAGCGTAATTGATCCTGTTTCAGAAATTTTTCGGCATCCGTTAACTTAGGATCGGGCTTTTTAGCGCCTGACTTAAAATCGGTGAGTTGAGCGAGTTCACCAGATTGAAGGTCAATGCTAAATAAATTGGCACCTGCCCCCGTCCGCCGAAAGACGACCTGCTTTTCATCACCTGAAAAAACAGGATCAGCCTCAACGTCCACCGTGTTCGTGAGTTGACGGACTTTGCCCGATTTTACATCCAGCAGAAATAAATCACCCTGCCGATCGAAAAGCCGTTGGGTATAGGCCCGGTTGTAAGCGGCAACGGGGGGCGTAGCCAGTGCCCGACGCTCAACCGGACTTACTTTTACCGGCTGAGAAGCGGTGAGCGATTTCCCTTTTGCCAGACGGGTAAAGGTTACTTTATAGAGCGAATCGCCCAGTGCCCGCTCTGGATTCCAGCTAAAATAAAGCGTTTGCGAATCGTCGGACCAGAATGGGTTAGAGGGCGATGTGCCAACCCATACTTTAGGGTCCTGCATAATGGTCTCGACAGTGAGTTGTGGGCGAGCCACGGAGCCAGCAGGTTTGGGTGCAGGCTGGGCGAGAACCGATGCTGTAATCAGAGCAAGCGGCCAACAGGAAATGTAGTTCATAGAGGAATGAAGTGACAATAGGAAGCGCTTTTCTTAAGACTGATTATGGCTTTTAGCTAACAGCCTGATCATAAGTTAAAAACAATGTTTTTTCTTTAAATCATTTTAAAATCAGTGCGATCATAAAAACCAGCGTTCTATTTACGTGTTTGAAAGAGGTAAAAATCTGAAATTAGGAAGAAAAGGCTGAAACGCTTACTTTTCGGAATAGAAAAAATCCTCTACCCCAGATTCATGCAATACGTTGTTCATGCGTATGATCATACCGGTCCCGATGCTCTCGACCGGCGAATGGCAGCCCGGCCTGCTCACCTTGCCTATGTTAGTCAGTTAAAAGAAAAGGGCCAATTTCTGTTAGGCGGAGCCTTGCTAGACCCCGACGGGAAAATGATTGGTTCGATGCTCATGCTGGATATGGAAACTGAAGACGAACTAAGTACATATCTGGAAACCGATCCGTATATTGTACAGGGCGTTTGGGACAAAATTGACGTTAAACCGTTTCGCCAGGCCAATGTTTGACCTTAACGTGGTAGTAAGCCAGCTTAAGATGAGTACGCATCTAGCCCATTTCAGGAGGTTTATTGGGGCTTGTTTACTGATTTCTCTGGGTTTGCTCTCGGCCTGTGGACCTAGTACAAAGACAAAAACGGCCACTGTTCCCATTGATACGACTGTTTTCGACGATGATACGCTTGAGGTTGGTAATGCAGCCAAACTAAAAAAGACCGAGCGTGCCGTTGAAACGGAACACGCTCGTTGACTCAATTCAAAATCAATAGAATACACCTTGATACACGCAGCAATATTTGATATGGATGGTCTTCTCGTGGACTCAGAACCCCATTGGCGGGCTATGGAACGAGAAGTATTTGATACGGTTGGCTTACATTTAACAGACGAAGAATGTAAACAGACCACGGGTTTGCCAATTTTAGAAGTTGTACGGTATTGGTTTGCCCGCGCTCCCTGGACGGATCAGGCAGCACAAGGTCGTACGCTGGAAGATCTTGCCGATGCCATTACACATGGTGTTCACGAGCGCATTGCTCACCTGGCCGAACCGATGCCCGGCGCCCTCGATACCATTGCTTTTTTTGTTTCGAGAGGAATTCCTACGGCTATTGCGTCGGCTTCGCCGATGAGTTTGATTGAAGTCGTTATTGATCGGATCGGTATTCGTGATTCATTAACACTTTGGCATTCAGCTACTTTAGAGGCTCGAAATAAACCCGCTCCGGATGTTTACTGGGGCACGGCTCGTAAACTAGGCGTTTTGCCCGCTAATTGCGTGGCGTTTGAAGATTCGGGAAGCGGTCTACGATCGGCCTATGATGCGGGCATGCAAACGGTGGCCGTACCGGGTGCTTTTGAGTACAACGATCCAAAATTTGCTATTGCTGATGTTATTTTGCCTTCGCTGACTGAATTTACATCGGATACATTCGATACATTGCAGACAACAGAACACTATTCCTAATAACTTAAGCGCTCTGCGCACCCTAAACCTCATGCGTATTTATCAACTCGATGCGTTTACGGATCGATTATTTGCGGGCAATCCGGCGGCAGTAATTCCATTAACGGAATGGCTGTCAGACGAACAAATGCAACAGATCGCGTCCGAAAATAACTTGGCCGAAACGGCATTTTACACAAAAACAGAAGGCGAAAATACCTATCATATTCGTTGGTTTACGCCCACGATTGAGGTGGATTTGTGCGGTCACGCGACCTTAGCCACTGGTTACGTGGTATTTTTTCTGGAATCGAAGCAAGACGAGGGCGCAATACCTGACGAGATTTTCTTTAACTCTCGTAGTGGTTTATTAAAAGTTTGCCGGGGCGAAAATGGCTGGCTAACCCTCGATTTTCCGGCCGATACCGTAAACAAATCCAATCTACAGCCACCGGCTTTGTTGGCAAGTGTCGGCGAAAAACCTTACGCCATTTTTAAAGGGAAAACGGATTACATGCTTGTCTATGAGACACAGGCGCAAATCGAAGCATTAGCTCCGGATTTTCGGGAAATGAATACGGTACCGGCTCGGGGCGTTATCGTAACAGCACCAGGTAATGCAGGCGACGGTTCGGTTGATTTTGTATCCCGTTTCTTTGGACCCCAGGCCGGTATTGATGAAGATCCAGTAACAGGGTCGGCCCATACAACATTAGTGCCTTATTGGGCTGAGAAACTCGGTAAAACAGAACTCACCGCTCGCCAACTGTCGAAACGGGGAGGCTTCCTGAAGTGCAAACTGAACGACGATGGCGTAAATCCGGCCCGTGTCGATATTTCGGGACAGGTACAGCTTTATCTGACTGGTGACGTTAAGTTGTAGGCAAGCCTGTTTAAACTTTTGTTTTTGATTAGAATTTTGGGTGATTTTTTGTCATTCCGACGACAGGAGGAATCTCAAGCTTGACTGATATGAGACTAGAGATTCCTCCTGTCGTCGGAATGACAAAACTAAACAGGGTAAGTATTTAAAGTGGTCAGGAAGGCGTTTAAACGCCTTCCTGACCACTTTTTTGTTTTTACGGCTTAGAGTCAGCTGTTTAGGTTTAGACAAATGAAAATTATTTCATTGTATTAGTTTGTAATTAATCTAAACAAGCATAACTTTGCAGAAGTAAACAAAAGGTATTAATGACTACCGAATCTTTCACTTCTGATTGTTCTGTTTCTTCGAGCGAGGCTAAGCAACTTATTCAGACCAACCCATTTATGGGTCATGAGTGTGTTTTGAAGAAGTGCTGTAAGAAATATAAGAAGGGCAAACGCTGCAAAAAGTGCCCCGATTGATCCGCTAATTTTCAGGTACATACCAGAACGGAATCTGGCAATAGGCTGTCGGTTTGTTGGCTGAGTCAGGTACCATCACTTTCAGGGTATTTCGCCCTGGTTTCAAATTCGCTGTCAGTAGCACCGTTGTCAGGCCTTGCTGACCATTGTCGGCACGTTTGGTAAATAGGAAATCTGGCGACCGATAGAGGGAGTCATTCAGATAAACCCCAAAATAGGTTTCAAACGACTTCAAATACCAGATCGCTCTTTTTTCGCGTCGAACTTTCCGCGAAAGACTATCCGGCCATTTGGGCTCCCGAAACCGCTTTGCCAATTCTACATCCAGCGATTTCGGATAACTCATAAACAGCCGCACATACGGTTCCCGAATCACATCGCTTTGAATACTAGCCTGGTCAATCAGTTCATCTGGCGTACGTAAATTGTCAAACGAATTAGCATCCACCTTTTGGTTGGGTGCACGTAAGGTGATGTATGACCGGCTATCCAATAGTTCTGTCGCCCCTTCAGTTTTCAATAATTGTACAGATATAAACAACAGTTCAGCTAGCATAAAGATACCAAATGACCACACTAACCGCCGTTTCAGAACCGGTTGGGGTATCTGACTATAAAACGTATAGACAATGTAAAGTAAGGGCTTGTATAGCCCCATAAATAAAACTGAAAATACTTGGTTGAGTTGGAAGACTATTGGAGCAAATCGAGGATTGTCGCGAAATTTAGGCCGATTTAAGACGCTAACGGTAATCCCTATCCCAATAAAGCCGATTGCAAATACCCAGCTTACTACCTCGCGGACGGGTTTGTATAGATGTTCAGGAATAAGCAATTGAAGCGCTGTTTCGGTAAGTAGAAATAGACCATAAACAATCGCTATTCCGAGAAGAAACAGGGCCATACTGAATGCTAGTGCAAAAATTACATTGCAGCGTTTATCCAGTCGAATAATATAATCGGGTAATGGGCCCATCTCTTTGGCAAGTTTTTCACGGGCATACTGGCTTAGGTTATATATATGATCATACCGAATGCCATCCGGGTAAACGGCTAGTAGCCCAAGCAACCCGACCCAAAAGGCCCGCATGATAAAATGGGCAAGAAAGGCACCAAACAAGGAGTACGATACACCTTTGATTAAGCCCATTACCTGTGATGGAACCCCATCGTGGATATAGTCTGTATCCGTCATGAGGTTGTAGCGATAATAGACGAGTACACTATCCAGAAATTCGGGCAGACTGAGGGTAGCAAATAAAGCGGCCCCTGAAATAACTAATTCAAGATTCCAGCTCTGATTGGTTAGCTCAATAAGTTTATCCTGAGCTTCTTTGGTAGCGGGTGTAGGCGTTTCTTCAGGCTCTAATTCTGGTGGATACATGTTACTTGCATTGGAGAATAGTCGCAAAATAAGGGTTTTCTGTTCGTATACGGCATTGGTTTAACCCATTTTTAGCCTTTCCACTTTTCTTTTTTCGAGTGTTAAACCTATCTGTCTATTTTGTTGTCAATAGGGCACATGCATCTCTATTTACATATACCGTTCTGTAAGCAGGCCTGTCATTACTGCGACTTTCACTTCAGTACCAGTCTGGGGCAGAAGGCAGCGTTGGTTGATGCGCTCTGTACCGAAATCCGCTTGCAGAAAGATTACTTACCAACGTCAACGTTAGAGACCGTTTATTTTGGAGGAGGAACGCCTTCGATATTGACTGAATGTGAGCTAGGGCAGATTTTCGAGACGATTCATACCCATTTTACCGTTGCTCCGACGGCTGAAGTTACCCTCGAAGCCAACCCGGATGATCTGAATGCAGAAAAGCTTCGGATGCTGTGCCAATATGTGAATCGGCTGAGTATCGGTATTCAAACGTTCGACGAAGCCACGCTCCGTTGGATGAATCGCGCTCATACCGCTACCGAAGCCGAGACCTGCGTCTGGTTAGCCCGCGAAGCTGGATTTGAGAACATGAGTGTCGATTTGATTTACGGGATTCCGAATCGGGACCCGGCCCTGTGGCAACTTGATTTGCAGAAGGTGCTGGCACTTAACGTGTCACATCTCTCGGCCTACGCACTGACCATTGAACCCGACACCGCTTTTGGGCGATGGCAGCAGAAAGGAAAACTGCCTCCTGCCGATGAATCGCTGGCGGCCGATCAGTTCGAGGAACTAACTCATGAATTAACATCAGCCGGTTATGAACACTACGAAATCTCGAATTTTGCCAGAAAAGATCATACCAATTTAGTCCAGTATGCCCGACACAATACGGCCTACTGGCAACGCAAATCGTACCTGGGTATTGGCCCGAGCGCTCATTCGTATAATGGTCATTCGCGACAATACAATATTGCTAATAATGCACGTTATATCGCAGACATTCAGAAGAATACAATACCGTCTGAGATAGAAGAACTGACGATTGTCGATCAGGTAAATGACTATTTACTGACCGGATTACGAACGCAGTGGGGGTGTTCACTCCCCGAATTGAGCGAGTTGTTAGGGACTGATTTTACTCAGCACCAGGCCTCCGATCTCAAGGCCATGTACGCGTCGGGCTGGCTAACGCAGGAAGGCGATAGATTGCGGTTGACGAATG
The DNA here is from genome assembly GCF_014117325.1 of Spirosoma foliorum. Taxonomy (NCBI): domain Bacteria; kingdom Pseudomonadati; phylum Bacteroidota; class Cytophagia; order Cytophagales; family Cytophagaceae; genus Spirosoma; species Spirosoma foliorum. The sequence continues at coordinate 1,517,317 of NZ_CP059732.1, forward strand.
CCGGGAAACTGTTTGCGGATCGTGTAGCGGCAACGTTGTTTGTCGAGTAGGGGATTAGTTTGCGCTGCCGTAGGGCCCCGCTTTTTTCGGGGATTTTAGTAAAAAAACGGGTTTACATCGACCATCCTATTATTTTCGCGGAATGCCCCTACACCTATGAATCCGCAACGACCAGTCAATACATTTCGTACGGCTCCTCCTCAGCAACCACGTCCGAAAATAACGCAGCCTGCTCCACAGCGAGGCCGGGCATCGGAACGTAATTCGGGCTATCGGCCACGTTCAACGCGCTGGCAGCAAATCCGGCAGTTTATGCGGGAGCAGCCCTTGCTGGAAACCGTGTATGGGTTCTGCGTACGCGTTTTTCTGTGGCTGTTTTTCGGCTCGCTTGGCTATGTGATTGTGCTGAAATACGTACCTGTTCCATTAACTCCACTAATCATCTCTCGTTGGATGGATACGTTCGGCACCGACGAGAGCAGTCATGTCTATAAAAAATGGATCTCCTACGATGACGTTAGTAAGGAGGCTGCCTTAGCAGTTGTTTCGTCGGAAGATCAGAATTTCCCAACGCACTGGGGCTTTGATTTCGATGAGATTAAAGACGCCATGAAAGAGAACCAGACGCGTAAACGCCCTCGTGGTGCCAGTACTATTTCGCAGCAGGTTGCTAAGAACGTATTCCTCTGGAATGGTCGTAGCTACATTCGGAAAGGCCTGGAAGCCTACTTTACCATGCTGATCGAACTGATCTGGGGGAAAAAGCGCATTCTGGAAGTCTACCTAAACGTGGCAGAAACGGGCCCAATGACGTTTGGGGTTGAAGCCGCATCGGAACGATATTACGGCCATTCGGCGGCTACGCTCTCTCGCAGTGAAGCGGCTCGAATTGCGGCCGTTTTGCCCAATCCTCGTCAATTTTCAATTAAAAATCCGTCGAACTACATTCAACGCCGAACGACCCAAATTTCCCGCCAAATGCGGTACCTAGGTGGGCAGAAGTATATTCGGAATTTATAAAAGGTTTTCTGTATACGGTTTGCGGTTTACGATGGGCTGACGCGTCCAAGACCTTTGCGTGAGCCCACCGTAAACCGCAAACTGTATACAGAAAACTATTTCCCTATTTCACCGAAAGCTTATAAACCGTTGTGCTTTTGTACGTTTCATTCGGACGTAAAACGGTTGTAGGGAAATTCGAGTGGTTGGGCGAATCGGGGAAGTGTTGGGTTTCCAGACAAAGCCCAAAGCGTTTAGTAAATGCCACCCCATCCTTACTTTTGAAGCTACCGTTTAGATTATTGGCTGTGTACACCTGGACGGCAGGCTCGGTCGTGAACATTTCCATGAAACGCCCGCTAGTGGGTTCGTAGACTGTAGCGCCTAACTTCAACGTTTTGGCTGGATTGGTAAACACCCAGCAGTGGTCGTAGCCTTTGCCATATTTGATTTGCGTATCGGTGGTGTCATTGATATTCTTACCGATAACTGTTGGCTTCGTAAAGTCGAATGGAGTTCCAGCTACGGGTTTCAACTCGCCCGTTGGAATTTGCTTGGGATCGGTTACTAGCACCTGACTCGCATTGACCATTAATTCCTCATTCAAAACATCCTGCTTCAACCCACTCAAATTGAAATAGGTATGGTTAGTCAGGTTAATGATGGTTGGCTTGTCAGTTGTGGCTTTGTAGTCGATGCGGAGCGCGTTATCTTTTTGAAGCGTGTAGGTCACCTCTACCGATAAATTGCCGGGAAAGCCCTGATCACCATCTTTCGAGAGGTATTTTAAGACTAAAGCGGGTTCATTACCATCTTTAGTTGTGGCTTCCCAAAGTTGCTTGTCGAAACCGATTGGGCCACCATGAATGTGGTTGCCGTTGGTATTCTGCGCCAAGGTATACTCCTGTCCATTCGATGCTAAATTTCCCTTTTGCAATCCGGTTGCCAAAACGCCCGATGATTGGTCCTAAGCTAGGTGTACCTTTCAGATAATCAGCAAAGGTGGGGACGCCAAGGATGATTTCTTCCTGTTTGCCTGTTTTGTCGGCGGCAGTCCAGGAGACGATATAACCTCCGTAGTTTGTAATCTGAACCACCATCCCTTTCGCATTTCGGAGCGTGAATAAGTCTGCCACGCGGCCATCTGGAAAGTCGCCAAACTTTGTTTTGGTAATGCCTGCTTTAGCGTCAGCGGTTGGTTGGGCGTTGGTCGATGCGTGTGTCATGCTAGTCAATAAAAGCAACCCGAATAGGGAAAGAGTAAGAAGTTTCATGCTATGAACCGATTTAGGCACGGAGTAAAGGTACTTTATCCATACCAGTAAGCTGAAAAGGCCCCTATTTTACCCCAATTTTCAATCAGGCATCAGCAAATCGCTCATAATCATAGCTATAGTTGTTTAATGAACACAGAGGCATAGAGAACGCAGAGTTATAAAGAAATTAATCTAAACCGGTTCAATATGCACGAGCACGTCATATACGGCCGGTTTCTCTTTAAGAATGGCGGCTTTAACGGCATGGGCAATAGCATGTCCTTGTGCGACTGTTAGTTCCCCCGGCACCAGTACGTGTAAATCGATGAAGTACTCGAAGCCAGTTTTTCGAACCCGAAATTTATCAATTCCTTTTACCTGAGGGACGCTTAAGGCAAGCGTTCGAAGCTCAGTTTGCCAGTCGCCAGCGGGCGTTTCGTCCATGATTTCACCGAACGATGGCCGGAAAATGTGGTAGGCGTTGTACACGATAACGACCGAAGCCAGCAACGCGGCCCAGTCGTCGGCACTTTCGTAGCCGGGGCCGCCAATCAGGGCAATACTGATGCCCACAAACGCGGTTAGTGACGTAATGGCATCGCTGCGGTGGTGCCAGGCGTCGGCTTTCACGGCACTACTATCTGTTTCATCGCCAACCTTCGCAACGCGCCGAAACAGCACTTCTTTAACAATCACAACACCCGCTAATACGGCCAGCGTAAAGGGAGCTGGTGTTTCGTGCGGTAACTGAATGTTTCGGATACTTTGCAGGGCAATCAAAATAGCCGCGCCAACCAGGGCCATCGCCACCACGATAGCGGCTAGTGGCTCGGCCTTTCCGTGGCCATAGGGGTGATTCTGATCAGGAGCTTTGGACGCGGTACGAAGGCCAAACCAGACAAAAATCGACGTCACGATGTCAGTGCCCGATTCCATCGCATCGGCAATCAGGGCGTAGGAGTGCCCCAGCCACCCGGCCAGCCCTTTTACCAGTACCAGCCCGATGTTAACCGCGATGCCGACCAGCGTTGATTGTTGGCCCCGCTCGGCCTGATGAGGTTTTATTGGTTGTTCCATGTAGGATATGATATATTGTTGTCATTTATCTCAATTAGTGGCGTCAGGTGTAAGCACCTGACACCACCGTACTACTACAACTAACCAGCCAGTTTAGCTCGTTCAGCACTGATAAAATACGCGCCTTGCCGAACAATGGCCGACTGATTCAGTCCTTTGGGTAACACGACTTCGGTCCGATGGTTTTGAGTAATGCCCGTCTTAACCGCGACTAATTCAAATCGGTAGGCATCTGATTTGTCAGTTGGCTGACGAACATATACATAGGATTGATCACCTTCTTTTACTAAGGCATCTTCGGGTAGGGCAATTACCTGATGCGGATCAGCTAGAATAGTGGCTCGTACGTAGGAGCCGGCAAACAATCGCTCAACATCTTTGGTAAGCAGATTGGCGTGTACCGGAACGGTTTTGGTCTGTGGGTCAAACGATTGACCTACCCGGTATACCTTCGCCTGTAACTCACCTGATTGCTGGGAGATCGTAAACCGAACCTGTTGTCCTTCCTGAACCTGCCGGATGTCGTTTTCAAACACGCGCAATTCGAGATATAGATGCTCTTTATTCACGATTTCAACTAATTCATCCGTAGTGCCTACGTACTGGCCCAGCCGTAAATTTACCTTGTCAACATACCCGTTTATAGGAGCCAGAAGCGGAATGGTACGGCTGATGTGGCCTTTTCGCAGAGCTTCGAGTGGAATGTGCAGTTGCGATAACTGAGCTTCCAGCGATGTTAACAACGCTCTCGTTGTTTCAAAGTCGGCGGTTGACTGCTCAAGCTTCCGACGGGCACCAACTTCTTCCCGATTGAGTTCGGTTTGTCGGTCTAGCTCCTGTCGTTCAAACCGACTTTTGGCGACGGCCTGTAAATATTCCTGCTGTAGTTTGATGTAATCGGGGTGCTCCAGAACGGCCAGAATCTGCCCTTTTTTGACAAAATCACCCTCAACTAATCGGGTCGACCGGACGAAGCCGCCCATTGGCGCATGAACACTGGCCCAATGATCGGGGGGCGCTTCCAGTTTGCCCGTTGCCTGAATCGTTTCGCCTAGGGTCAATGTATCGGGTCCGCCGAGTTGAATCCCGGTTTCCCGAAACTGAGCCTCCGTGATCGTTACGGTGCGCGCACCGGTTGGTTTATCTGTTTTGGGTTGATCGGTCGGTTTGTTTTCGGAATGAGAACAGCCGAGTAAGCTGCTGACTCCTAGTGAAATGGCAACGATTTGCCAATTTCGATTCTGTTGTTTTTTCATAAGTATCGTATACGTTAAGGAACCACGGGCGCAAATCCGGCGAGCGCTTCCTGTTCAATGAGCGATTGATTGTACTGGCTGATGGCATCTAAATACTGTTCTCGAATCTGCCAGGCCTGGGTAGTACTCTGCACAAATTCGAGGTATTCGATGTCGCCACGTAGATAACTGCGCTCCGCTGTTCGAAGAATGAGATTGGCCTGCGGGAGCGCCGAGTTTTCGTAATACGCCAGCGTGTTGAGTGACTGGGCATGCTGTTGCCCCCGAATGGAAAGTTCGCCCTGTAGTCGATGGTACTGATAGTTCAATTGGCGATCGGCAATCTGACCTTGCAGGCGGGCAACATCCAGCCTTGCCCGCAAGGGAGCCATGATAAGTGGCAGGGATAAGCCAACCTGATAGACCCCAAATCCGCCCTGCCGCTCGATGGATTGGGAGAGATAGCCGACCCGAAAATCTGGCCAGAATCGCTGCTTCTCCAGATCGACTTGCCGGCGGGTGGTTTCGACCTGCTGACGCAATACGGCCAGTTGCGGATTGGCCTCCAGACTTGGGGGAGTTTGCGGTAAACCTGCTTTTAAACTACCGGTTGTATCGATGCTGACTAAATCTGTTTGCTGGAGGAGAATAGCCAGCGTTTGACGACCCACCGAAATGTCGGTTTGCAGAACAGCTAGTCGATTCTGGATGTCGCGCTGCCGGGTTTCGGCGGTAACGCTTTCCAGTTGATTGGTCGCCCCCGTTCGATACCGTACCGCTGCCGCATGAGCCGCCCGACGATACAGACTATCCTGCGCCTGAAGCAGCTTAACCCGCTCGTAATCAATCCGAAGTTGATAGAAGGTCAGTCGAATTTGCCGAACTAGTTCCGTTCGACTAACGGACACCTGCCGCTCGGCGATGCCCTGCTGTGCCTGATAGAGTCGCTTCTGCGCACCATAGACAGACGGCATCGCCATCGATTGCATGATGGTCAGACTATGATCGATGGGATACGATTGAATTTGTCCCCGCTGGTAATCGACTGTAGTGCGGGGAATATCCCAGGCTGTTTTTTGCAAACTTTGGCCAATCTTCACTTCCATCACCGTCGCCTGCAATCCGCCGTTCAGACGTAGACCTTGCTCGATGGCTTGCTCTATTGTAAGCGGTTGCGTTTGCGCCTGAGACGCAGATAAACTTCCAAACGCTAATACCAAAATTCCTCCGATGCAATGCGCGATTGTGGGACTATTGCGTTCTTCGTCAGCTGCTTGCAACGCTTGTTTTCGGCGCGAGGCTACTAAGCTGTAGAGAACCGGCAAAACAATCAGCGTTAATAAGGTTGCTGAAACCAGCCCGCCAATAACGACCGTTGCCAACGGCTTTTGCACTTCGGCCCCGGCAGAGCTTGATAGCGCCATCGGCAAAAAGCCCAGCGATGCTACGGCAGCCGTCATGATAACCGGCCTGAACCGAACCGCCGTTCCCTCTTTTACGCGTTGAAGCACATCGGTTACGCCTTCCTCTTCGAGCTGGTTGAAATAGCTAATGAGGACAATGCCATTCAGAACCGCAATCCCGAACAACGCAATGAAACCTACACCTGCCGATATGCTGAATGGCATGCCCCGGAGCCACAACGCCAATACACCGCCGATGGCCGACAGAGGAATGGCGGTGAAAATCAGGATCGCTTGTCCAAAGTAGCCAAAAGTAAAAAACAACAGAAGGCCAATCAGCACCAACGCGAGTGGAACAGCTACCGCCAGCCGTTCTTTGGCTTTGACCAGATTCTCAAACTGACCACCATAGGTATAGCTATATCCGGCCGGAAGCGGAACGTCTTTTTCCAGAACGGCTTTCATTTCACCCACCAGACTTTCCACGTCACGCCCCCGCACGTTAATGCCGATCGTAATACGCCGTCGGGCGTTGTCCCGCGAAATCTGCATGGGGGCGTTTTCGTAACGAATCGACGCTAGTTGATCGAGTGGAACCTGCTGTCCATTCGGCAAATCGACGTAGAGTTGCCGGATGTTGTCGATGTCCTGACGATACATGCTGTCGAGTCGAACAACCAGATCGAACCGTTTTTCGCCTTCGAAGACTACGCCCGCTGTTTCGCCTGCAAATGCCGCTTTCAGAATCCGGTTCAAACCCGCTACCGACACTCCGTATTGTGCCAGTTTCGGCCGATTGTAAGAAACCAGCATCTGCGGAAGCCCACTGATCTGTTCAACTTTCAGGTCTGCTACGCCGGGAATTGTTTTGAGTTTAGCCGCTGCCTGATTGGCTTTACTGAACAATGTTTTGAGATCCTCGCCGTAGATTTTGACGGCAATGTCGGACTTGACACCCGTCATTAATTCATTAAATCGCAGTTGGATAGGTTGCGTAAACTCGTAAGTTAAACCGGGAAGCACACTCAGGGCGCGTTCCATTTTCTGGACTAACTCATCCTTCGTTTTCGCGGACGTCCATTCACCTGACTCTTTCAACACAACGATCACATCGGCGGCCTCAATGGGCATGGGATCTGTGGGGATTTCGGCGGTCCCGATCTTGGAAATCACGTCTTTCACTTCCGGAAAACCATTTTTTAGAATCGTTTCCATTCGTCCAGTCGTCTCAATGGTTTGCCGCAACGACGAGCCGGGTTTCAACGTCAGACTGATCGCAATGTCGCCCTCGTCGAGATTGGGGATGAATTCGCCACCCATTGTTCCGAACAAACCAATCGCACCAACGAGTAAAAGAACAGAGGTGGCTAAAACTGTTTTGCGCCAGCGTAACGCGCCGTTCAGTAGTGGAGCGTAGACCCGATAGAGGGCTTTCATGATGCGATCAGCTAGAGTGCCTTCTTCCTTGATGTCTTTACGCAGAAGGGTGGCCGCCATCATCGGTACATAAGTCACACACAGCAACATAGCGCCTATAATAGCAAAACCTACAGTCAGCGCCATCGGCCGAAACATCTTCCCTTCAATGCCCGTCAGCGATAGAATCGGTACGTAAACGATCAGGATAATCAACTGACCGAACAAGGCCGAGCGCATCAATCGACTAGCCGAATCCAGCGCAATCTCGTCCATCGACTGCGAGCGGATGGCCTGCGTATGGACGATACTGAAAATCATACTCTCGACAATGATCACGGCCCCATCGACCAGCAAGCCAAAGTCAATGGCGCCCAAACTCATCAGGTTGGCCGATACGCCAAACACGTGCATCATCCCCAGCGCAAACAACATACAAAGTGGAATAACTGATGCCACCACTAAACCGGCGCGCCAGTTGCCCAGTAACAGCAAGAGTACACTCATAACAATGAGCCCACCTTCCAGCAAGTTTTTGGCGACGGTGTGAATGGCTTTGTCGATGAGTACTTTACGATCCTGAAACGGCTCGATAATCAGGCCGGGTGGAAGGCTTTTCTGTACTTCGGCAATTCGTTCTTTTATACCATCAATGGTTTTTTCAGAACTGGCTCCTTTGAGCATCAGAACAATACCGCCGACAACTTCGCCCCGACCATTGCGGGTCATGGCGCCATACCGAACAGCATGACCCAAGCCCACCTGCGCCACATCGCGAACGAGAATAGGGGTGGGCCCAACGTTTTTTACGACAATCTGCCCAATCTCGTCGGGCGTTTTGACCATACCTTCACCCCGGATGAAGAAAGCTTCGGGTCCCTTTTCGATATAGCTTCCACCCGTGTTGGCATTATTATCGGCCAGTGCCTGAACCACTTCGGTCAACGTGGTATTCATACCATGCAAACGCTCGGGATTGATACGGACTTCGTACTCTTTCAGATACCCACCCAAGCTGCTGATGTCGACCACACCGGGGACTCCAGCCAATTGCCGTTTCACCAGCCAGTCCTGTACAGTGCGAAGATCAGTTGCGGAATACCGATGCTCAAACCCTTCTTTGGGCCGAATAACATACTGATAAACTTCACCCAGCCCCGTTGTAATGGGAGCCAGTTGGGGAGAGCCCGCCGTCAGCGAGCCCTCGGCCGCTTTGAGTTGTTCGGTCACTAGCTGACGAGCCAGAAACGTCGGGGTTGATTCTTCAAAAACAACCGTAATGACCGACAACCCAAAGCGGGAAATCGACCGGATTTCGGTAACGCCCGGTACATTGCGCAGGGTCGTTTCGAGCGGAAATGTGATGAACTGTTCGGTTTCCTGAGCCGCCAACGAAGGGGCTTGCGTGATTACCTGAACCTGATTATTGGTAATATCGGGAATAGCGTCGATGGGTAATTGCCGGAGTGCATAGGTTCCCCAGGCAATCAATGCCACCACGCCCAGCCCCACCATCAGCTTTTGGCGGATGCTGAACTGAATGATTTTATCGATCATATTATGGAATAATAGACCCGCACCGGCGGACCGGCAGATTTTTATGATCTCTACGATTGATTATGATTTTTGGAGATCATGGCAATCATAAAAATCAGCGGGCTATTGATTGATAACTCGTTGAGAATAAATAGTAAATGACCTGCCTATGTGCCACAGGCACACGGTCAGTCAATTAGCCAATACATACAGCAGAGTTACCCGACTTGGGGAGGTTGAAACAGCAGCGTAGCGGTGAGAAATGAATACAGGTTCTCGTAGGAGAAATGGACCTGTGGCCAGGGAATCAATACCGACAGTTCAGCAGGGAGCCTATGCGGCTGGGTCAATACAAATACAAAACCCGTTGAGAGATGATTGTAAAGCGGAATTTTGACGCCCTTGTGCGGGGTTTTGGCGTGCTTCGACGAGGCATTGTAATGTAGTTCCAGGAACTGCCAGACATCGAAGCCACTTCCGGCTGCCTTCTTATGAAGTTGATAATGGGCAATTAACCCCGGTATTTTATAGACTTCCTCCACGTCTGTCTGCGGAAACAGGCTACCCACAAAGAGCAGTATGCCTAGAAAGAGAGCTGTGACGGATTTCATGCTGCAAAGATAGGGGGTACAAGTTGACAATGGAACGCTGATTTTTATGATCTATATGATTTATTGAGTAGAACATGCTTTGTTAATCATAACGATCATAAAAATCTGCGTTCTATTAATGTTGGTATTACCTTGTATAAAAAAACGTTATAACAATGAAAACCAGACTCGTATTTTCCCTACTGATTGTTCTTGGCTTAGTTCAAACTGCCAGTTTCGCACAGACGATCCATGGTCATTATGCGATTAAAAATATCCAGACGGGCATGCTTTTACGCGTTCAGGATGCTCGGAAAGCAAATGGGACGCCTATTGTTGCCTATTCGCCCGTCAACTGGAAATGTGTTACCTGGGATTTTAAACATATAGAAGGGGATACCTATCAACTTCAGAATTTATTCACGAGCAAAACCTTACAACCAGAGGCCGGTACACCTACTGATGGTGTCAATCTGGAACAGCAGCCGTTAGTGGCGTCGCAGGTCAATCAGGAATATGAATTTATACCAGCCGGAAAAGCGACCTATCGGATTAAGTTGAAAGGGACAAGCCTGTACATCACACCCGCCGACAGCAAAGGCGCTGTAAACTCTCGCATAACGCTGGCGAAGAAATCCGACGCCCAGACGCAATTGTGGACGATTTATGAGCAGGACCCAGAGATATAAACGAATATTTTAACCAAATAGCTAGTACAAGTATTACTACGTATAAATAAGACGACTTGATTTTTAGTTGCTGCATTGATTTGCCTTTCAGTTGAAGGCTTACTCAATCAACCAATGTAGTCATTGTTAAATATTTTGTATCTATCGTCATCTGTTACAAAATAAAACACGTCATGTTGCCAATATCTAACAAGATCATCATTAAGCCCTCTTGGTTTGTGATCTGAATACAGCCATCTGTTCATAGACGATAGGTCTATTTCAATAGCAATACCATTTAAATCTAACTTGTAACATTCATTATAACTACTGTGGGCTGGATTCGGAAATGTATTTTTGTACTCTATGTTAAATTTCGGTTGAAAAGCTCTAATTAAAGCAGCTTCTGTAAAATTAATTTTTTGCTGCTCACTAAACTTAGTATCCATAAAATTAATAAATCGTTCTCTATCTAAAGACTCATTTTCTGTTCTAGCAGTAATCTGCCCATTCGTTGATGATATATTTGTTTGGGCAAATGAACTCAACATCAGCCAAATTTCAGAATCAGGATGCTTTATGATAGCCTCGTTATAAATTTTTTGTAAAGTTGAGTGAGAAATTAACCGATCTATTGCGGTTCTGTTGCCAGCTTCTCCATATGATTGCCCTATATATAAAATTTCATAATCTAAAAGATCATCTTTAATAGGGTTAATTTGTTGTATATAATCTAATAATGCTCCGGTTTTAAAGGCGAAGTTGTGTTCTTCTGTTTGGATCTCGAAATAATTATAAGGATAATCTGTAATTAGTTTCGCGTTTTTTGATTTATATGGATTGTCTATTTTTAAGAGCCTATTAATAAATCTATTTTTAATTTGAATTTCTACTTCTAACTCAAAATAATCATCATTGAATTTGAAATAACTACCGTTTATAGTTGTTCTAGGTCTTTTGAGAATAAAATATATGTGGCATTTTGATTGATCATTAAAAATATCTTGATTTTCTGCGAAATATTCCAACTCTTGTTGCTGAAGTATTTGGTATTTTGATAGATACATAACAATAAATCCTTCTGTAGTGTATTTGAAAATATTTTCCATTTTTTTAATTTTAATATAAGCCTATATTTTTGCCAGCTAATGAACAATTGAAATTTGTACGTTCTATTGCAATAATAGGTAAAACCAACAAAAAATAGCTATTGGTTTTAAATTCTACTGCATCTACTTCTAGATCTATGTATCAGAACTTTCCCCCAACAAGCTAACATCCTACAATGGCTTGTGAAAATAGCATATTCTGTAACGATATATTCCTATTAATTTTGGAAGGTCTAACTGGCTCTAAACCCTTGGGAAGATACAGCTACCTATGATGGCTAAACCGTATCGTGCACTCATATTCGTTATCAGTATTCTGCAAACGACCTTTTCGGTCGCGCAGACGACAGCTGTGTTGTCGACAAACACCCTTAAAAACTACGTTACCTATTTCAACTCCATCGACGATGAAGCGGTAAAAAACTACGTCCCGAATGATCAGTCATTTGACTGGCTTTCCAAAAATGTTCCGCTATTCGATTGCCCCGATTCAGTCTTGCAGGAGGTGTATTACTATCGCTGGTGGGCGTTTCGGAAGCATTTGAAGGAGACGCCCGAAGGCTATGTATTTACGGAGTTTATCACCAAAGTGAACCATGCGGGCAAGTACAACGCTATCAGCAGCGCCCTGGGGCATCATATTTACGAAGGCCGTTGGTTGCATAACCCGCAGTATATCAACGATTACATTTCGTTCTGGCTCTACGTTGACCCCAAACATGTAGCCCAGCGATTTCATGGATTCAGTAGCTGGGTCGATGATGCAGTGTACAATCGCTACCTCGTCAATCTGGATAAGCCATTTATTCAGAAAAATCTACTGGCCTTGGATGCCGACTACCGTAAGTGGCAACAGGAGAAGCAATTGCCAAGCGGGCTGTTCTGGCAGTTCGATGTAAAAGACGCGATGGAAGAGTCGATCAGTGGGTCGAGGAAAGAGAAAAACCGACGTCCGTCGATCAATAGCTACATGTATGGTAATGCTAAAGCACTGGCAGCTATGGCTACCCTCGCCCAAAACGATACGCTCGCGCGCCGATACCAACAGCAGGCCACACAACTAAAAAAACTAACGTTGGATAGTCTGTGGGACGATTCAGCGCATTTTTTTGAGGTGAAGTTGGAAAAAGGTGGTTTTTCAAACGCCCGTGAAGCTATCGGTTTTATTCCCTGGTACTTCGACTTGCCCGACGATAAGCCAGTCTATGCCAGCCAGTGGGACCAACTCACTGATACAACGGGTTTCAACGCGCCCTGGGGCATCACCACCGCCGAACGGCGTCATCCACTTTTTCGGACGCACGGTTCGGGACATGGTTGTGAGTGGGATGGACCCGTCTGGCCGTTTGCCACAACGCAAACGTTGAAAGGGTTGTCGAACCTCCTCACGAAATACCGGAATCAGGGGAGTATGACCAAGTCGGTGTTTTATGACGAATTGCTGAAATACGCCCATTCGCACACCATGAATGGCAAAATCTATCTGGGCGAATATCAGGACGAAAAAACAGGGGAGTGGCTAAAAGGTGATAATCCGCGTAGCAAATTTTACAATCACTCGGGCTTTGCCGACTTAATCATTAGCGATCTGGTTGGCCTGAAACCCCGTGCCGATAACGTATTGGAAATTCACCCGCTCGTGCCCGATGGCAAATGGGATTGGTTTTGCCTCGATAAAGTGCTGTATCATGGAAAAATGCTGACCATTTTGTATGATAAAACCGGGAAACATTACGGTAAAGGGAAGGGCTTCATAGTCTTTTCTGATGGAAAGAGAGTAATACAGAATAAGACGCTGGCTCCATTGACTGTCCGGTCATTTTGAGTACGGCTAGATAGAACGCAGATTTTTATGATGATCATGATTAATCAGTATCGAATCATACCAATCAGCGTTCTATGATTCTTTCCTAAAACCGATTGTTTACCCTATTCCTATTCCATGAAAAACCTACCCCTGTTTGACCTTGCCGTGATTGCCGCCTATCTGGTGGCAATGGTGCTGGTAGGCGTTTACTTTTCCCGAAAAAACAATGATACCGATCAGTTTACCAAAGCATCGGGGAAGATTCCCGGTTGGGCGCTGGGGATGTCAATTTACGCTACATTCCTGAGTAGCAATACGTTTCTAGGCGTTCCGGGCAAAGCATTCGGCGGCAACTGGAACTCATTTGTATTTAGCCTGTCCATGCCGTTGGCGGCTTATGTTGCCTCTCGTTTTTTTGTGCCATTCTATCGGCAAACCGGCGAAATATCAGCGTACACACACCTCGAACATCGCTTTGGGCCCTGGGCCAGAACCTATGCTGTAGCCTGTTTTTTACTGACGCAGTTGGCCCGCATGGGGTCTATCTTTCTGGGAATTGCCATTAGTTTACAGGCACTTACGGGTTATTCGATGCAAATGATCATGATCGTCATGGGCGTTTGTATCATTATTTATACCGTTATGGGCGGCATGGAGGCTGTTATCTGGACAGAAGTGGTACAGGCTTTTATTAAAACGTTTGGGGCTTTGCTGATTCTATACCTCATCGTTGATTCGGTGCCCGGGGGCGTTTCGAAAATTGTGGACATTGGGGCTGCTCACGACAAATTCAGCCTTGGTACGTTCTCCCCTGATTTCGTGCAATCATCCTTTTGGGTCGTGCTGCTGTATGGCTTCTTTATCAATCTGAATAACTTTGGGATGGACCAGAACTACATTCAGCGATACCATACCACGTCGTCGGCTAAGGAGGCTGCAAATTCTCTTTGGTTATGTGTCTGGTTGTACGTACCTGCGTCGTTGCTGTTTTTTGTGATTGGCTCCTGCCTGTTCGCCTATTATCAGGTCCACCCCGAATTTATTGAAGCCATCAAGCAAAAAGTGGCGATGGACCGACTACCGGCTACGGCTTCGGCAGCTGAGGTTTCTCAACTTATGGCAACATTGAAGCCTGTCGATTATGGCGACAAAGTGATGCCTCATTTTATGGTGACCAAAGTGCCCGCTGGCCTGATGGGGTTGATCATTTCAGCGATTCTATCGGCAGCTATGAGTACCATCAGTTCGGGGATGAACGCGTCGGCGACGGTATTTACGGAAGACATTTACAAACGGTATATCAATGCCGACATCTCAGATAAAAAACTCCTGCGACTACTCCACCTGACTACTGTAGTGGTTGGTTTATTAGGTTTAGGAACAGGTTTGGCCATGATTGGTGTGAAAAGTATTCTGGATACCTGGTGGACACTTTCGGGTATTTTTGCGGCTGGCATGCTCGGATTGTTCTTGTTGGGCCTCATTAGTCGGCGCACGAATAGCCATGAAGCACTGACTGCCACGTGTATTGGCGTATTGGTAATTGTCTGGATGACGTTTTCCGGTAGCCTGCCCGATCAGTTTAGCTACCTGCGCAATCCGCTTCACAGCAACATGATTATTGTGATTGGTACGCTCACCATTTTTCTGGTTGGCCTGCTCGTCACAAAGAGCAAAGGCCGATCCTCAGAGCAAATCAAAAAAGAAGTAATAGTTAATGGATAATGTAAAATGAATAATGAATGAGCTGCTGGTTAACTGCTTTTCGTTATTCATTGTCCATTTTACATTATTCATTTACACTTTAAGTTGACTAGTATGAAAACAGTTGAAAAGGGGTTCATCCCCGTGATGCTCACTCCCTTTACCGGTACAGGCGCGATTGATTTCGACGCCCTGACCCGCCTGACCGAGCTTTACCTGCAAGCTGGTGCAGCTGGCTTATTTGCCAATTGTCTGTCGAGTGAAATGTTCGAATTGAGCGAGTCTGAGCGTATTCAGATTATCGAACACGTCATTAAGGTGGTCAATGGTGCCGTTCCCGTTGTGGCTACCGGCACTTTTGGCGGGCCAATTGCGCAACAGGCCGATTTTGTTAAACGCGTACATAACACAGGTACGCAGGCCGTTATCCTGATTACGGGTTTGCTTGCCGACGAAGCAGAGTCGGATGCGGTTTTCAATGAGCGAGTTTTTCAGTTGTTAGACCAGACCGAATCGGTGCCGGTTGGTTTTTACGAGTGCCCCGTTCCCTACAAACGCCTGATTTCTCCCGAACAGCTTCAGTTATTCGTGAACACAGGTCGGGTGATTTACCATAAAGATACATCGCTGGATCTGGCGCAGATCAAAGAGAAAATCCGGCTGGCATCGCGTCCTGGCTTTGGTTTGTATGATGCCTATATGGTTCACGCAGTGGATTCGTTGAAGGCGGGTTCAGCGGGGTTGTCGTGCATTCAGGGTAACTTTTTCCCAGAGTTGATCGTGTGGCTGTGTCAGAATTATAATAATGCTGATTTGCAAACCGAAGTAGCGAAAGTTCAGCAATTCCTGATCGACAAGATGGATGTTATTCACAACGTCTATCCGACGGTTTCGAAATATTTCTTACAACTGCGTGGCTTCGACATGACCACCTTTACTCGTCGTAACGTGGGTACGTTTACTCCTGAAATCGCTAAGCAGGTCGAGGGTTTTTATGCTGAGTACACCCAATTGCAGAATGAGCTGGAATTGAGTTTAGTTTAGTCTTTTGTAGCACTGGCGCGGGTATTCACCCGTGCCTTTTAATAACAGCCAGCATTTGCTGGCCAGGTAACTTTTATGTGTCAGCGAATGCTGACTAAATTAAAAGGCACGGGTGAATACCCGCGCCATCGTTACGCAACTACCTTCCCTTTTTTTAAATATTGCCGTTTGTATTCCAGCGGAGTGAGGCCCGTCACTTTTTTGAAGTGGCGGTAGAAATTGGAGACGTTATTAAACCCACAGTCGAAGCAGATGATCTCGGTGGGCGTTTTATCTTCAATCAACGCCCGACAGGCGTGACTAATCCGGATCTCAATCAGGAAATCGTAGTACGTCTTGTTCGTCATTAATTTGAAATACCGGCAAAAGGACGTAACACTCAGATTACTGATGGCCGAGATCTCCTCCAGTGTAATTTCCTTTTTATAATTCTCTAGTGTATAGCTGCACACATTGTTCAGGCGCAGGGTATCCGTTTCGTTAGACTGATAAAATACCGCGCGTCCATTCACAATTATATCGTATTCATCTGTTTCGGAGAGCAGCTTCAGAATAGACAGGAGGATGATTAATTTATCGAGGTTTGTGGCATCGATTGCTTTGCGCATTAATTCGGCCAGTTTGGCGTTGGTCTGGCCATTGATAACCATACCACTTTTGGCCTTTTCGTAGAGCTTTGGAATCAGATAAGCTTCGGGTAATTTTAATAGATGATCGCCCAGACAGTCGGGTAAAAACTGAATGACAATCACCTCAATATTGAGATCGGGGTCATTGTGGAAATATTCTTCATTACTGCGCCAGGTATGGGGCAGATTCTCGCCAACCAGCACGATCTCGCCAGGCGAAAAGTTGCTGATTTTATCGCCAATAAACCGGACACCTTCCCCTTTTAGAATATAGTGCAACTCCAGTTCCGGATGATAATGCCATATATTTTTAAAATGGGGCAAGATGTTGTGCCGCACCGTATACGAACTCTCCAGATTGGCCGTGACTTTTCGGAATAATGGTTTCATGGCAAGGGGCTAATCGATTCAATAAGGGTAACAGCTTATTGTTGTAGCCGAATACCAGACTGGACGTCTGCTACCTGCCAAGTGCAGCTTATCCGGTCGGATAATCGATTCAACGAGTTGCCGTCGTTTTGTTGTACGTACTTAATTTGTATAGTATATAAGCATAACCAGTGCTCTGCCTACTGACTATGCTTTCGACTCCAATCGGGCCAATATCCTCTATTCAGGCCTGTAGAGGCCATTAGGCCATCAACACACAAACCTAAACGAAATATCGTAGATAAGTCATATTTATTCTATGATAATTTCCTATAATAAATTGGCAAAAAAATGCAGTTCTTGCCCGTAAACGTCCTATATTTTTGTATCATGTTATAGAAAAGTATTGTTTAATCATGCTTTTGTCTGCTTTTGAGGCTCTCTTAGTGGCAGTTTTTAGCCTTCGTGAGTATGGCCAGTTAAGTAGTCGACAAACCGTTAAAAAGAACCTGTTTAACCCATTTGTCAATGGTCAGTATCCTGAAAAAACTCTTGCTTAGCGGCCTCCTGATGCTCATGGTGGTGGTGTCTACAGTAGGGCAAGATCAGACAATAGAAAGCAAAGAAGCGGCTTATGCACGAGTCGTTACCGAACGGGCGGCAAAGATTGTGGCAACGTTGGGGTTGACCAATTCGCAGGTAGCCGAGCGCGTGAAAACGGAAATCGCGCAACAGTATCTAAGCCTGAATGACATTCAGGAAAACCGGAAAGAAGCGCTGGCTAAATTGACTGAGCCAGTCCAGAAAGAAGCACTTGAGACTGAAACCGCCACTAAGCTAACGGCACTGCACAAAGACTACCTGACTAAGCTTTCCCATGATTTGACGACGCAGCAAGTTGACATGGTGAAAGACGGAATGACCTACGGGGTGTTGCCGATTACCTATAAAGGCTATCAGGCCATGTTGCCCGATTTAACCGACGCTCAGAAAACACAAATCCTGGCCTATTTGACCGAAGCACGCGAGCGGGCAATGGACGAAGGGACATCGGAGAAAAAGCACGCCATGTTTGGCAAGTATAAAGGGCGAATCAATAATTACCTGTCGGCTGCCGGAATCGATATGAAAAAGGCGAGCAAAGAATGGGAAGAACGAATTGCCAAAGAAAAAGAAGCCGGAAAATCGAAAGAATGAATTAGGAAATGGATTCTCTTGATTCTGAGATTCTACGGATGCTGGTTATAGGAATTTGGCCTACGTAGAATCAATAGCATCTATAGAATCCAACAAGAATCCCACTTAAAAATTGCCATCCTGCTTAATACCAATCTTATCCTTAATCACACACGCATGTTATCGTCTTTACGAACACAAAAACTGCTCACCGGTGCTGTAAAACTGGTCTGTGCGCTACTTCTGGGAGGGGTAACGGAGGAGGTTTACGCCGAAAAGGGAAATCGCCTGCTCGGAATCGTGGCTCCAACAAAAGCCCCGCTGGAAAATATTACCGGGACCGTTAAAGACGGTAAAGGTGAGCCGTTGCCGGGCGTAAACGTTTTGATTAAGGGAACCAAAACCGGAACAATTACAGACATAAAAGGGATGTTTCGCCTGAACCTTCCCACCGGAAACGAAACCCTGATTTTCAGCTACATTGGCTTCAAAACACAGGAGGTTCCAGTTGGTGGTAAGAATGGCTTGACGGTGCAGCTCGAAGAGGATGCCGCTGCCCTGGGCGAAGTGGTGGTGGTTGGCTACGGTACGCAGAAAAAAGCCAGCCTAACTGGGGCAGTGGCTACGGTTGATATGAAGTCAGTTCAGGATCTTCCGGTGAATAACCTGTCGGCGGTTTTGGCGGGGCAACTGCCGGGTGTTGGGGTTACAGGTGGTACCAGCCGACCCGGCGATAATGCCGTGATTACGGTTCGGAACCCAATTATTTTGTCGAAAGATGGAGGAACGCTGCAACCGCTCTATGTTATTGACAACGTTGTCCGGTCAGCCGACGATTTCAATGCACTTGATGTATCGGAGGTAGATCAGATTTCGGTTCTGAAAGATGCCGCTGCCGCTATTTATGGCGCTCGCTCCAACCAGGGTGTCATTGTCGTAGCCACCAAGCGTGGAAAAGTGGGAGCGCCAAAGTTTAGTTATAGCGGCTCAACCGGTATTTCGGATGCTACGTTGCCCACGATGATGAATGGGGTACAGCAGGCTACTTACCTGAACGACATGAACTATGCCGCTGGTAAACTGGCTACCGATCCCCTCATTTATACACCTGACGAACTAGCGTACTTTAAAGATCATAATACGGACTGGCTTCGTACAGCCTGGAAACCTTCGACGGTTCAACGGCACGCTCTGAATGTGAGCGGTGGTAACGAGAAGGCGACCTATTTCGCTGGGGTTTCGTACAATGCGCAGGACGCCAACTTCGATAACATCAATAATAGCAAATGGACGTTCCGGGCCAGCGCCGATATGCAGGTGACCAAGGGCCTGAAAGCGGCTATCTCCTTAAGTAGCTACCTCGGTAACAAGAAAATGTATTTCCTGAAACAAGGGGGCGAAAATCCAGAAAACGACATGAAGAGTCTGCTTTACACGTCGCAGTTTAATCCGCCTTACGTGAATGGGCTGCCGGTTTTACTCTCAAATTCGAGCAACACCAACACCATCGATGCCTTTAACTTCTTCGAGGTTCAGAATTCGAACAACTATACACAAACCAAAACAACAGGCTTCAACGTAACGGCCAATCTGGAATACGCCATTCCGGGGGTAAAAGGTCTGAAAGCCCGTGTACTTTACAGTCGCACGTTCGATAACAGCTTTGGTAAACAGTACGGTACAAAATACAATGTGTATAGTTTCTCGATGCTGGGCGACCACAAACACATTTACGGTGGTGATGTAATCAAAACAACCCTGCTGAATAATGGCGATCGGGTTCGGATCAATCCCGGCTACATTGATGCCTATCAGTTCAATGGGTACCTGAATTACGATCGTCAGTTTGGGAAACATCAGATAACGGCCATCGCCTTCTTCGAGCAGGCCGAAACGCACGCCGATCAGGTAGCGGCAATGGCCGAAGGGGTTATTGTTGATGGGCTGGACAACATGCGTTATGCAACAGGCACGCAGACAACCTCAGAAACCGAAACGGAGACAGGCTTTCTGTCGTACGCCGGTCGTATTAACTACAGCTATGCGAATAAGTACCTGTTCGAAAGCGCCATTCGCTACGATGCGTCGACCAATTTCGCACCTGAATATCGCTGGGGCTTGTTCCCTTCGTTCTCGGCGGGTTGGGTAATTTCGGAGGAGCCTTTCTTCAAAAATAATGTTCGCGGAATCGACTACCTGAAACTGCGCGGTTCGATTGGTTTCATGGGGGCGATGCCACCAAGCGCGGCAATGTAAGTCTGGACAAGGCGTATACAGACTACTTTACGATTACGTTCAAGCAATTGGATACGAAGTATGATGTCGCCTGGAAACCAGAGTATTATTTCTTCGCTATTCCACAAACGGCTATCGATAACAACCCCAAACTGATTCAGAATAACACCTGGGGCGGTGCTTTCGACCCATTGAAATAAGTACAGGTTAAGCGGATTGTTTTCACCCTGCTTATTTGTGTAGTTACTACTAACGTGAGCAGGGTTGATTTTTATGCCAGTGGCGGTTTCCCTCGTAGCCACGGCCGGGGTAAATGCTGCATTTATTTTACAGCTCCCTTTCGCAATGATGATTTTCGGGCCATCAGACTCGTTTTCAATACGTTACTGATTGGCGTTGTGTATTTGCCCGGATTTTTGATCAGGTTAATTAATAGTTCGGCGGCAGAACGGCCCATTTCGAACGCAGGCTGCGACACCGAACTGAGGGGTGGATTCAACAGGGCAGAGATCGGCAAATCCGAAAACCCAATCAAGGCGATTTCGTCGGGCATCGATAAGCCTGCTTCCACAATAGCGGCATGACAGCCAATGGCAATGTTGTCGCTGGAGGCAAAAATCCCATCAGGCCGGTCCGGTTTGGCCAATAATGTACGGGCAACCTCCAATGAATTATTGGCATTGTAGGGCGACGCCATTACCCAGTCATCGTTAATGGGTTTTCCATAATCCAGCAAAGCAGCCCGATAGCCATGCAATCGCCGTCGGCTGATTAGCAGGTGTTCCGGTCCTGAAAGATGAGCAATACGCTCACAACCCTGTTTTATCAGATGTTCGGTAGCCATGTAAGCGCCTTCAAAATCATCGACCAGTACCTTGTGCGTATCGATTTCTTCGCAGATTCGGTCAAAAAAGACGATAGGAAATCCGCGCTCATGCAAGCTTTTGAAATGTGAATAATCTTTCGTTTCTGTGGCAATTGATACTAAAAGTCCATCCTTTTTTCGATTGGCAATGTGTTTTACATTCAACACCTCCCGCTCGTAATCTTCATGACTTTGGTAAATCACAACGTGATAGCCCTGCGCAAAGGCAACATCTTCAATACCCGCAATAGCGATAGCAAAGAAGGGATTGGAGATTTCCGGCACAATTACACCAATATCGTGACTCTGGCTGTTAAGTAGGCTCAAGGCCACCGGATTAGGGTTATAGTCCAGCTGATGAGCCAGTTCTAACACCTTTCTTTTCGTCTCAATACCAATCTCCGAACTGTCCCGCAACGCCCTCGACACCGTTGATGTCGAGATATTTAACGCCAGTGCAATATCTTTTATAGTTGTGGTTTTCATTCGCCTAATAATTATCCCTACCCAAGCGATTACAGCTTAATGGCTACATTTTCAAAGCGCCAGCCTGGCTACCCATACTACTATTTCGGCCTGGAAAAATCAGTAGCTGTCGTTAGGGTTTATAAATAATTTATATTCAACCCTTTGAGTTAATCGCTACGAATATATTGATGCAGCCACTAATCACCAACGACGCAATTATTTTAGGCATTTTTCTAGTTGTACTGACCCTGATTTTCAAAACATCGCAGTCGGCCCACCCCTTCTGGGTTCGGGCCTACACCTATGTTCCGGCCTTGCTGCTGTGTTACATTTTTCCGGCTACGATGAATAGCTTAGGCATTATTTCGGGCGAGCAATCAAGTCTTTATAAATTGTCAACAAACTACCTGTTGCCTGCCGCTTTAGTATTACTCACCTCCACTGCCGACTTGCGTTCGATTATGCGACTGGGCAAAAAAGCGCTGATCACGTTCTTATCTGGAACGATAGGAATTATCGTAGGAGCCCCAATCGCTTTCGTTATAGTCATGTGGCTGATACCCGGATTTCGGGAGCAAGCCATTGCCAACGAATACTGGAAGGGCCTGGTAACCATTTCGGGGAGCTGGATTGGCGGCAGCAGCAGTCAGTTGGCCTTGAAGGAGATTTATGGATGCAGCGAAGCGTTGTTTGCCATTATTCTGGTCGTCGACGCGGTTGTATCAACGAGTTGGACGGCCTGCCTAATTTGGGGAGCTGCTTATCGGGATAAAATTGATGAGTGGCTCCACGCCGATAACAGCTCCATTGAGGAAGTAAAACAGCGAATTCTGGCTTATAAAGAAGAAGCCGATCGGCCAGCCAATTTACTGGATTTAAGCACGATTCTGGCACTAGGTTTCGGGGGTGGAGCCTTGGCACACGCTCTGGCCTACGGAATATCAACCACTTTGCAACCATACAAGGCGTCATTAACCGCCTACGGTTTAGACCCATTCACGTCTAATTTTCTTTGGGTCGTTATTCTGTCAACGTCGCTTGGCATCATTCTCTCATTCACCCCATTGCGCAAACTCGAAAAACTCGGCACCACCGATCTGGCTACGTTATTTGTCTACTTCCTGATTATGACCATCGGCATGCGGCTCGACCTCTCCAACCTGGGCGGGAATATGGGCTTGTTCTTAGTGGCAGTTATCTGGATGCTTATTCACGTTCTGTTTATGTTAGTGACGGCTCGCATGATCAAAGCGCCCTATTTCTTTGTGGCAGTTGGGAGTCAGGCAAACATTGGTGGCGTATCGACAGCGCCAGCTGTAGCCTCGGTTTTCCATCCGGCCCTGGCTCCCGTAGGTGTATTGCTGGCAGTGCTGAGCCACGTATTAGGCGTATATGGTGGGTTGATTACGGGCTGGCTGATGCGTTTGATGATGTAGCATATGTATTTAGTTCAGTAGCTTGTTTGTCCGTAGATTTCTAGTACTCGTCCAATGTAGTCTCTCGGAACAGCTTTAGCCCGCACTAGTGTACCGTGTCCGACGCTCACGCAGTAGATTCTTCTTGATGCCAAATCCCGGCTATGATTCTAGCCGGGATTTTTTATGGTTACCTACCGATTAGTTACTATTCTATAAAAATTACGCTTAATATGTTTACTAAATTTTATTAATATTAACTTGCGATCTGAAAATGGCTTTTCCATTGCGGAGAGGCACTTTTTGTCATCGTAACTCATGCTTTATGAAACTTAAAATACTAGCCTTGCTGGCTTTCGGCGGCTTCGTGCTTTTAGGTAACTACCTCATCCAAACATTTCGTTTTAAAAGCGATTGTCCCAAATGTGGCAATCCACATCCTGATCGTGCTCGGCGTCCCCAAATACTCCGACGACTTCCTTATCGAGCCTATCACTGTACTGCCTGCGGAAAGCGCTTTTACCACATCGGTGCCGATAACAATCTAACGCTCGTTTCATGAAACTCTTCATTCGAATCTTGAGCGGGCTTTTTCTGCTTGTCGCTCTCATATTAATCATTTTTTGCGTCTATTCGCTCTATACGCATAAGAGTCCTCTTTTTAGTGGTGGCAGTTTTGTCGCTTCGCTCTGCTGCACAACACTGGGCCTGTTAACGTCAACTAAATCTGCTTAAAGCCATTGAGGGAAAATAGTTGCGTAGCCTCTAAACCAGATTGCTTGGAGGATACGTGATTATTAGCTGAAACCTTATTCGCTGTTTAGGGAAGGTAGCTGCAGAAGGCATGGGCTTATTCTTAACCTTTCCCAAAGCTGATTCTATAAGAGGTACGCTCAACATCAGCACCGTCCTTAGCCAACTCTTCGGCTATCAACCGAGTGTATTGTTCGGCTAGACCTTGGGTCAGTTTACTCAATATCGCCTGATCAACTTCAATTGTAAATTTCAGCGTTAATTCGACCTGATTGATGTCCATAAAACAACAGTTTAAGGTTTTCTGAAATGGATTACTGAGTTCATTTGTCGTACTCGGTTGCGTTAAAGTAACGACATCCAGACTAAACACCAACTGAAGCAATTCAAAATCTTTTATTAGGACTTTTGCTGAACGCTGGTTCAACGCCGTACCACGGTTAGGGAAGACATCACGGTGAATCGTAACACAGTTTGGAGCCGGCATTCAGCGGAATCCCTTGTAGATAAGCCTGATTTTTTTACCTAATGTCAATTGGCAGTCACAATGTCCTGTTATCTTATAAAGCATTAATCGGCTTATAGCCAGACTTTAATCGCTAAAAGGATAATTCCTTTGGATGATAATATGTGGTCGATCTAATATAAACGATAAGCCTTTGTTTATCATTGATTAAAAGGAGTAAATATCAGATATACAGTATTTTGTTGCAAAATAAATTCATGGTGTTTTTTGGGTCATTCGTGCTGAAAAATGGGGTTTTGGCAGGGTTTTGGTAAGATTTTGTACAATCCAACTAATTCTCAATATGTCCTCTCCCAAAAATGTACACTTAGTGAAAGAATACATCAAAACGTTCATTGCAACGGACGTAGTCTTTCCCGGTACTCCACCCCGAAAATGGGGTGTTGAGTTCAGTCGATCCGAGTTGAATGCTATTTACTCGGGACTAAAATTTGTGATTCGAAAGGCTCATCCGCTTCAGGATAGGGCTATGATTTCCGCCTTCGAAGAAATCCATGAGTCGGTTCCAATGGATTTGCACTGGTTTTTGTATGATTACTGGCGCGAAGTAGTTTTCATTCTGGACCTCTATCCTGATTTAGGCGACAGTTATCCAACTACTTATAGTACTAAACTACCCTATCAGGGTTGGCATTGGTATCAGCCTGCCTAATAATTGCAGAGCGCCAGAAAGGTTAAAAAACTTGCCTTGTGGTACCCGAAGTTTGACATAAACTCAACAGAAAAGCTCCTTCCATTGGTTGGGGCTTTTCTGTTGAGTGTCCTTACTATTTTTCGACTAATGATGCTGGAACTGCTTACGTGCTCTCCTAGACAAAAGGCGTTCTTACTAGTACTCTTCCAATTTAGATTCTGGAGATTCTCGAGTTCGCCCGCGCGGTTGATTCTAATTGATGGTTTAGCTATTGATTATCAGTAGAATGTCCGCAATAGAATCCGATAGAATCAATAGAATCTAGTTTGGTAAAGTACTAGTCGATTTATGGCAGCAGCAAACGCTGGTTTTGACAGGCTATATAGAGTTAACTTGTCGACCTTATCTAATAGGGTAACCATTCATCTTTACCAGATGAACCTGATGAGAAGACCATGAATTTCATCACCTTTGGCGCTGGGGACAATTACTGATCGGGGATAGCCTGTTTGCTGAAAAATGCTGTATTAAGTATTGCTAACGATCATCAGGCCTGTTTTATGACAATTACAACTGTTGGAAATGACGTGTCTGGCAAGTTTTTTTCTTAGAGGATATTAACTTCAATCTTGCTCTTTGTAAATAAAATCCGCTATTTCGTGAATAAAAATATTCTATTCACAAAAAAATATTGACTATTTAGCTGACTTTTTACTTCGTATGACCGAATAATAGATTTTGAGCTATCAAACTACGATTTTGGCAAGATTATGGTCATTTGTTGATTAACCCATTTACTACTATACATGGAACGGCATATCAACGTTGATCTACTGAAAGAGTACATTAGAACACTCATGTCTCCACAGATTGTACTACCCGGAATCTTACCTCGCGGGTGGGGAGAAGAATTCACCAGGCCTGAATTGCAGACAATCCAGTATACCCTAAAATTTGTACTTCAGACTGGATTCATTCTGCAAAACACAAAAGTACTGGTTGATGCATTGGAACAGTTTGAAAAAACTGATTTGCCGCTACACTGGTTCTTATATCTGCATTGGGAAACCATTGTGCCATTATTGGTAAAAAGCCCATTGCATACACCTATTCGAAAAGCATCGCTTCAGTATGCGTTAAATTGATATTTGCTTGTCGGCAAAGCTCCCCATTTCTTAGGGTTTATTTGTGGCCTTAACACACAAACTTACGCTACTCACCATCCAATTAGGGGCATTCACAACATTTGAACAGCAGACTGTGAATCGGTTTGTAGCTTTGAAAAAGTTCAAGCGACCTTCCTCTTTGTTACTCAAAAGCTTCGACCGTAAGGAAGAGGCTTTTGCCGTTTTTAACAACTGCGCTGTTCAGACAAAATCACTGTAGTTGTCAATGGAGTGGTTTACTGTCCTGACTTCTGCTTATACACGCTTGATATATCTTCTCTTACGTTTAGGAGCCATTCCGTGTTGCTCAACTTGTAATACGGGAAATTTCCCCCAAAAAAAGGGTATTTTTCCCGTGGTAGACCAAGTGTGAGCGGTAGATTTTTGTGGCTCTCATCCCCCAGGTACCACTATGGACCTTGCCTATCATTTAGTGGCTTCTCTTTGTCTTAAGTTCGCTGCATTAAGAGATCAATTCAATCAATGTGATTTAATCGATCAGGCAATTCGCTTCAACTTCAAAAACGTTCTGGAGCAAATGGCAAATGCTAGATACCTATCTCTTCACTGGCAAGGTTTGTTTTAATGAGTAACGACTAAGGGGGTTCATTTCCTGAACTGACAGAAAAAGCGCTGGAAGCCAGAGGAACATAGTGTGCATGCAACGTTCGGTTTGGCCGATACTTTACCAGAATCTCAGATGTATTTATCCCTCCCAATCACATAAACACTCACTCAGTAAGTATGGAAAGTCCTCCCAAGAACCGTACTCAAACAATTCAGCGAATTGTAATTGCTTTAGAAGATGAAATCAATGACTTTGGCTGGCAAGGCGTAGTCCTGAATCGAATTGCTCAACGAGCTGGTGTTAGTAAAACACTTATCTACCGTTATTTTGGCAGCGTGGAAGGCCTTATAGTGCATTATCTGAAAACGGATCAATTCTTTCCGACATTTACGCCCCAGGTTCTTGACCATATTCGTCCCCTGAAAAAATCAGAATTAGCCGGGATTTGGTATCGACAGGTCATTCAAACCTATCGCTCTTTACGATCCTCTGGACCAGCGCGGGAGTTACTCAAAGCCACGCTTTCAGACTCTAATCCAAGGGCTGATGTCATTAGCCAAACGGTGGATGAAGAACTCACGCGATTAGTGGACCAACTTTCTTTTGTGCAGGGGGCTGATAGTCAGGCTATATCAGCAGTCATGCTGGCTGGCATGTCTTATTTAACCATCATGGCTCAAAATAATAGCTCAGTAATTGGCCTTGATCTGCGAAATGAACAGGATTGGAATCGGATCGAAGAGGCCGTTAAACTGCTCTATACCGCGATTAACAAGTTATCGATGGATTCGGATAAAATAACGTTAGACAGTCAAGTGCTGAATGCCGTTGAAGATCAGTGGGCCTAATGCCTACCGACAGGTAATTTTCGATTTTTACCGCAATTGGTATATGATAACAAGGGCGCTAACTTCAGATAAGTTAGCGCCCTTGTTGTTAGTCGAGTTGAGCTGCCTGAGGGCAATTTGAGAGTGGATAAAGCCTTAAAGACCTACCGTCCATCTTTATCATCGTTACTGATTTTCTTGCCTTTCTTGCCGCCATTCGCACTCATCTGCCCAAATCGCCATTCAAAGGTGAGCCGCACCGAACGACGAATCATGTAAAAATTAGATTCCGATTCAAAGGTTGGCGCTGATTGCCGACTGGTTTGGCTTATACCCCGAATGAAGGGATTATTCAATCCTAATGTCAGGCTAGCCTGCTTGTTCATGAATTCCCGTTTGGCAGATATACTGTGCCAGTAAAAGCCAGTATTGGTGCCCTGTAAGCTAATCCAGCCAGAGCTATAATTGCCATTTGCCTGTAGCGTATAACTTTGACCGAGCTTGTAGCTGGTGTTCATATTGATACTCCAGACCACACCATTATTGCCCTGATTTAAGGCTGGACTAAACAGATCCACGTAGCGAATATCGCCACCGCCATTCAGGTTCCAGTTTTTAACTGGTTGACTGCTTAGATTGACATTTAGCCCCATGGCTTTACGCTGGGCAATGTTTTGCGGCTTACTGGTCGAAATTCCGGCGGCATCAACCGTTGAAATGTAATCAATCGCATTGTTGGTTTGTCGCCAGTACAGTGCTGAGTTCAGGGAAAGCCCCTGCTTGGTACTGACATTGTACGACAGTTCGGTGGCGTGACTTAGTTCGGGATTAAGGTAGGGATTCCCTGTCTGGATATTTTTTGGATCACTTTGATTGAGCCAGGGATTTAAATACCAGACCATTGGTCGCTGTATCCGTTGGGTATAACTGATCTTCAAGGTGTGCGTCTTGATGCTTTTGGATAAGGTAATGCTCGGAATCAGGTTTGTGTATTGGCTAGCCAATTTGGTTTGCGTCGTTAGAAAATCACCCTTGATATCCGTGTGTTCAAAACGGGCTCCGGCATTCAGATTCCACTTCCGCTTGGTGTCGATCCGTAAGGCGGTATAGCCTGAATAGATCCGTTGGGTATAATTAAAATCGTTCGATTGGGTGGAGTCGACTATTAACGGGCTTATCCCATCCATCGACTGCGTAAGCCGATATTCACTGCTAATGTCGCGCAGGATGCCCTTAGCCCCGATTTCAAGCTTGATAGAGGTGGTATCCTTTCGCCCATTTACCGTAAACGGATGGGTATAGTCGGTTTGGAACGTATATTCTTTGTTCTGGCTATAGTTGCTGCTATGCTGACGATAAATCAGCGACTCCGAAGTTGAATACCGATCAGTGTCGTAAAAATAGTTATCGGGCATCAGGCTGAATTGGGTTAACAGGGAAAACTCCTGCCCCGGCTTTTTAAACGATTTGGTATAGCCCAGATCAAGCTGGCCATTGCCATAAGGGTTCACAAATTTAATGTCGTTCCGAAACGCTTGCAGTTCAACTCCCGTCGGGCTCGTGAGCCGATTCTGTACGCTACTGTTATTCGGATAACGGCCTCCCCATACATTGGCGGCAAAGTTGATGTGATTAGTGGAGTCTGGATCGTAATCAACGCTCATTTCGCCGTAACCACCTGTTCCTGTATTGTCGGCTGCGCTGTTTTGGGTGAGGATACTCAGCGGTTGGCTTGGTCCGTCGCTACTGGGCATTAATGTTGTCCGGACAGATTGGCTTTCGCGTTGATTGCGAAATTGATAGCCATTGGCCGAGAGCGTCAGACCGAATTTCTTTTTCCTCAAATTTAGATTGGTCCCCACGCCCCGGTTTAAATTACCGGCCGTTACCGATGCCGATCCATTGAACCCCTGAAGCGCTTTCTTCGTAATAATGTTGATCACCCCAGCCGAACCTTCGGCATCGTACTTAGCGCCTGGGCTGGTAATCACTTCAATCGATTTAATGACATTCGCAGGCATCTGACGTAGCGCGTCGGCCAGATTTCGCGCCATCATTGCTGATGGTTTTCCGTTAATAAGCACCTTAATGTTGCCATTGCCGCGCATCTGAACATTCCCATCTAAATCAACGCTCAGGGTTGGTACTTTTCGAAGAACATCGGCGGCTGTGCCTCCTGCATTCGAAATGTCTTTTTCGGCATTGTAGACCAACCGGTCACCTTTGTCTTCAACAATAGCTTTTTGGCCAGCTACGGTTACTTCGCCCAACGTTTTTCCCTCGGCAGCAATCAGAATAGAGCCTAGTTGTACAGATGGAGTCTCCGCCGTGAGTGAAACCGGAAGGCTTTTGGTTCGGTACCCTACAAACGATACAACAACCCGGTAACTACCCAAGGGTAAATTAGATAATAGGAAAGTGCCTGCACCATCGGAAGTAGTACCCGTAATCAGTTTCGTGCCATCCATAAGGGCCACTGTGGCGAAAGGAACGGCTTTTGTTGTTGTTGAATCGGTTAATGAGCCAGTGAGCTTTCCGGAATTAAGCGCTTGAGCAAGGGCACTAGCCATCCCAACGCCAAGCAAGAGCAGCGTGAAAATATGTTTCATTGAAAAGTAAAGTCAGTAGGAGGAACTTGTTAGAATTGAGCAGCTATAGAAGCAGAGGTTAAATTTGGATAAGTAACGGAGAGCGTAATCCGGTTTTGCG